>DHZF01000035.1:0-561 GCA_002414505.1 Hyphomonas sp. UBA5111
GCGTGCGGAACACCGAGAAATTCAGCTTTGCGCGCTCCAGGACGTATTGGTCACGGCTAAGTCCCGGTGCCAGCGTGCTGGTCTCCTGCAGGTGCAACAGGTGCCGGCCATCCTTTTGCGGGATGATCGTGTATTCGCAGGCCGATTCGAGGATTGCGCAGTCCGCATCGTTCGACCGCGTGGTCGTGCGGTAACAGTATCGCTTGCGGGGCCGGGATTCGGTGACTTCAAATACCAGCGTGGCGCCCGGCTGGTCGGGATCGGTGGCCTCGAAGATGTCGTAGGCCGGATTGCCTGCGCCAAAGACGAAGCCGCGCTCGCGCAGGGCATTGCTGGGCGAGGCGAGGTCGAGCTTCTCGAAGATCTGGGCGGCAGGAGCGTCGATGATTGTTTCACCATCATTCACGATGGGTGCGCTCGCCCAGTTCTGCAGGGTCTGATTCTTGAGCCAGTTCAGCATAGTGTCCTCATGGGGGTCGAAATTGGACCAATGAGGCCATAATGCACGGTGGTAGTTAGCGATTGTCTCAACAGGCCTGACCAATCGGTTGAGGAATCGTC
>DHZF01000035.1:757-8819 GCA_002414505.1 Hyphomonas sp. UBA5111
CATTGATTAACCAGAATTCCACGGCAAATTTGACGTTTTAGAGACAAGGCCCGTTGACCCGATATTAACCTTCAGACACTATATCTAGTGTCAGGAACGGGGTTGAGAGCAATATCTGGCTTTCAGGGGCTTCCGGACCTATATGTTTCTATTGAATCTGGAGGGCTGCTCTAATGTCTGCAACCGAGGCCAAAACTGTGTCTAAATCTGCGCTGCGCAAGGGAAAGCCCAAGGCCGGGGTGGAAGGCCTGCTTCGTGTTGTTGAAGGCAGCCCGATCGTGATGGATCCATCGCGCGATTCCCTTCTGACGGAATTTGGCAAGAAGACCCTTCAGGACCGCTATCTGCTGCCCGGAGAATCCTATCAGGATATGTTTGCGCGCGTCTCGCTGGCCTTCGCGGACGACACCGAGCACGCCCAGCGCCTGTACGACTATATGTCCAAGCTCTGGTTCATGCCTGCGACGCCTGTTCTCTCGAACGGTGGCGCGGCCCGCGGCCTGCCCATTTCCTGCTTCCTGAACCAGGTTGGCGATTCGCTGGACGATATCGTCGAGACCTGGACCGAGAATGTCTGGCTCGCTTCCAATGGCGGTGGCATCGGCACCTATTGGGGCAATGTCCGCTCGATCGGCGAGAAGGTCGGTCAGAACGGCCAGACGTCCGGCATCATCCCGTTCATCCGCGTCATGGACTCGCTCACGCTGGCCATCAGCCAGGGCTCGCTGCGCCGGGGTTCGGCTGCTTGCTATATCGACGTGCACCATCCGGAAATCGAGGAGTTCCTCGAAATCCGCAAGGCGTCCGGCGACTTCAACCGGAAATCCCTGAACCTGCACCACGGCATCAACATCACTGATGACTTCATGGACGCGGTGAAGAAGGATGAGGATTACGGCCTCATCAGCCCGAAATCGAAGGAAGTGATCCGCACGATCAACGCCCGGAAGCTGTGGCAGAAGATTCTCGAGCTGCGCATGCAGACGGGCGAGCCGTACCTGCTGTTCACCGATACGGTGAACAATGCGATGCCGGCCCACCAGCGCAAGCTGGGCCTGAAGGTCACCCAGTCGAATCTCTGTTCCGAAATCACCCTGCCAACCGGCGTCGACCATGCCGGCCAGGACCGCACCGCTGTGTGCTGCCTGTCTTCGGTCAATGCCGAGAAGTATCTGGAATGGTCCAAGGACGAGACCTTCATCGAAGACATCTTCCGCTTCCTGGACAATGTGCTTGAAGACTTCATCGAACGCGCGCCGCCGGAAATGGCCCGCGCGGTCTATTCCGCCAAGCGCGAGCGCTCGGTCGGTCTCGGCCTGATGGGCTTCCACTCCTTCCTGCAGACGATGAACGTGCCGCTGGAAAGTGCCATGTCGAAAGTCTGGAACGAGAAGATGTTCAAGCACATCCGTCAGGGCGCTGATGCCGCTTCGGTCAAGCTCGCCAAGGAGCGGGGCCCCTGTGAGGATGCCCGTGACGTCGGCATGATGGCCCGTTTCAGCCACAAGATGGCTGTCGCGCCGACCGCGTCGATTTCCATTATCTGTGGCGGTACCTCGGCCGGCATCGAGCCGATCCCGGCAAACGTCTACACACACAAGACGCTGTCTGGCTCCTTCACGGTGAAGAACCAGCAGCTCCAGCGCCTGCTGGCCAGCAAGGATATGGACACGGACGAGGTCTGGACCTCAATTCTCGAGCATGAAGGCTCCATCCAGCATCTCGAATGCCTGGACGAGCACGAGAAGTCTGTCTTCAAGACGGCGTTCGAAATTGACCAGCGCTGGATCATCGAACTGGCTGCCGACCGTACGCCTTATATCTGCCAGTCGCAGTCCCTGAACCTGTTCCTTCCGGGCGACATCGCCAAATGGGATCTTCACATGCTGCATTGGACAGCTTGGGAGCGCGGGCTCAAATCGCTCTATTATTGTCGCTCCAAATCGGTACAGCGCGCGGCTTTTGCCGGGTCTGAAAAGGCGGAAGTCCTGAAAATGGACACCCCGAACACCGATTATGATGAATGTCTTGCCTGTCAGTAGGGCTTCAACCCGAAATTGCGCACAAAAATTGGCCGGCATCCTGGGGGGTGCCGGCTTTTTGTCGCGATTCGGGAGAGGGGAGAGGCGCGTGATTAAGGCAATTTCGACCGAAAACGCTGCATGATTTCCCTAGTTTTTACAGTTGGTTAACGACGGAAAAAAACGGAAATCCGGCCATTTTCCCCCTAAAAAACATAATTTTACCGGGTTCTGGAACAAACTCTACAGAGGCGAGTTTTGGAGACATGTATTAATGCAATTTGACCGATTGGCGTTTGGGACGCGCGAGTTCTTTATGCTAAGTTAAGCGTCGAGCGGTCTAATCCTTGAATAAGTTATCGTTCAGGGATGAAGGCATGAGAGGTATAAGGCAGATGGTGTTTGCAATTTCTTCCGCAGTCATCACGATGGCGTGTCAGGGATGCGTATCGACGTCTCCCCATGATCAGGTCCGTGCCGAGCCGATCGCCCCTCCGACATTAGGCATGCAGCTCGCTGCGCCTGCCAGCTATGCACCCAATTCAGGTGCGACCGTTCCGAGCACGGCCTCTGTCCATGTTTTCAGCGCCCAGTCTGCTCGGTTCAGCGGTGTGCCACTTGATGCCACGAACACGGTCGCAGCCCAGCTGCTCGTGGATCAGCCAGTTGATTACCGGTCTGCCCCGGCAGCAGAGTACACTGTGCCCAACAACACGCGTGTGGATTGGGGCAATAGCGAAGCCCTCGTCGCCGTTGCGGCAGAGCGCAGCCGGTCCGCCCTCTCACGACCTGGCCGCATTGAAAAGGATATCGCGGCGGAGATTGCCATCTCTGCGCCAAGGGAAGTCACTGGCCTGAAATTCGATGTTGGCGTAGCGCCGCGCATCGCCGTGCGGGAAGAGGGCGAAATCCTCACGCGCCGCGTCGGGGGTGAAGTCCGGATTGGTCAGGATTTTGATCTGCTGGACCGCAATGGCCAACCGCAGGGCTGGTACATCTTTGCGGGCGCCGACGGTGAAGCCCTTGTCTGGGATGCCGATGCCAGCGGATTCCGTCCAAGCTTGGGTGACATGTCCCTGACAGACCAGGTCACAGTGGGTGACCTCCAGGCGGGCGTTTCCGTACAGCGCGGCGGCGGCGAACTGTCGCTCAGCTATATCCGCCGCGAAGTGAAATATTCTGACCGGAATGTCAGCATCAGCGAGACTGAAGATTTCGCAGGTGTTAGTTTCACGATGCGCCGTTAACTGTTAATCAGAGCCCATGCAGGCTCGATTCACACCCATTCAAGCTGCGGCCCTCGTCGCAGCTTTTTTATATGTCCCAACCGCTGATGCGCAGGTCGATCAACCGACCGTGCCGCCCAAGCCGGCCGTCGTGTCCTTTTCAACTGAAAACGACTTCTTCGGAGGGGGGACAGACCGCAATTATTCCAACGGTCTTCGTATCGAACGCGTGTCGGGCGCCGACAATGTCCATCCGGGTCTGAAATGGGTCGCTGACCGTCTGCCCTGGCTCGATCTGGATCGTACGGAACTCCGGCAGGGCTTTGCCCTTTCGCACGCCATCTTCACGCCGGAAGACATCCAGTCGTTTACCCCGGACCCTACAGATCGCCCCTATGCCGCCTGGCTGGCCCTGTCATCGACCGTGGCCGCCAGTAGCGAGAACACGCAGGATACTTTGCAGGTCAATCTCGGCGTCGTGGGCCCATCGGCCGCGGGCGAATTCGTCCAGAACACCTGGCACGAAATCATCGGCGTGGCGACGGCGAAGGGATGGGATCACCAGCTCAAGGATGAGCCCGGCATCGAAATCATCGCGCAGCGTATGCAGATGTTCGACGGGCCGGATTTACCTCTGGGCCTGGAGACCGATTTCGGAGCCCACCTCGGCGTCGCGCTCGGAAATGTCCGGACCTATGGATCGACCGGCCTGACGGCGCGGATCGGGTGGGATCTGAATTCGAGCTTCGGTCCGCCGCGCATTCGTCCGGCCCTGTCCGGGGCAGGGGAGTTCGTGCCCGGCACGCCTGAAGATCCATTGGGCGGATACTTCTTTGTAGGTGTGGATGGCCGGGCCGTGGCGCGCGACATGTTCCTCGATGGCAATCTCTGGCGTGATGGCCCGAGCGTGGAAGATCGTCGGCCCATAGTCGGCGACCTGCAGGCCGGGGTCGCCGTGCATTATCGCAGCGTGCAACTGGCCTTCACCTTCGTGAACCGGACCGAGGAATTCATTCGGCAGGACGGCCCGCAACGCTTCGGCGCGCTGTCGATTAGCATCTCCCGCTAAGCCCTGATTTCCCTCGCGGCTGTCTTGCGCCTCTTCCGGCCTCGTCGCACAGTGGCTGAAAAGGGCACGCAGGAACGTGCCGGCACGGGAGGAAATTATGCGAATTCTTTGTGGCGTGGCTGCGGCCATATTGCTGGCGGCCTGTTCTCCAGGCTCAGAGAGTGATGCGCCGGATCCTGCCGCCAAGGCCCCACCCATCGGAGAAGCGACGGAGGTGACCCGCGCGGCGAATGCGGCCGTGGCCGAGCGCCTGCCGCTGGAAGAGACATCCGATTTTGTCGACGCAACGCGCGGCTTGCTGGCCCAGCTGAAGCAGGACGCGATCACGGACGCGGAAGGCAATGTCGTCTGGCAGGTCAGCCGCCGGGATTTCATTGCAGGCGACAGCCCTGACACGGTGAACCCGTCACTCTGGCGGCAGGAACGGCTGAACTCCGAGCACGGCCTGTTCGAGGTGATGGACGGTATCTATCAGGTGCGAGGCTACGACCTTGCCGTCATGTCGGTGATCCGGGGTGACACCGGTTGGATCATCGTGGACCCGCTGCTCAGCCAGGAAACGGCCGCTGCGGCGCTGGGCCTTGTAAACGACACACTCGGCGACCGCCCGGTGACCGGCGTGATCTACACCCATTCGCATGGTGACCATTTTGGCGGCGTGCGCGGGGTGATTGACGAGGCTGACATTGAGGCGCGGGGCGTGCCGGTGCTGGCGCCCGTCGGTTTTACGGAATCTGCCGTGGCCGAGAATTTGCTCGCGGGAAACTATATGAGCCGCCGGGCGGTGCTGATGTTCGGCAACACGCTGCCCAGCGGGCCGACGGGTCAGGTGGGCGTGGGGCTTGGACCCGCCTTGTCTCAGGGCACGATCGGCCTGATCGAGCCGACGGAAGAGGTACCCGGCCGGGGCACAATTCGCGTGATTGATGGCGTGACATTCGAATTCATCGACGCGGCCGGCACGGAGGCACCGGCAGAATTCATGTTTTATCTGCCGGACTTCAACGCGCTGTGTACCGCAGAAGTCGCCACGGCCACCTTCCACAATGCGCTCACCCTGCGCGGCGCGAAGGTCCGCGACCTGCTGGAATGGAGCCGGGTGATCGATTATGTGCTGACCGAATATGGCGAGCGCTCGGATGTCGTGTTCGCGTCGCATCACTGGCCGACCTTCGGGCAGGAGAATGTCGAGACCTTCCTGCGCGGCCAGCGGGATATCTATCGGTACACGCACGACCAGACCGTGCGGCGCGCCAATCGCGGGGAAACCCAGTTCGAGATTGCAGAAGATCTGGCCGAGCCGACTGTCCAGTCCGAGCATTTCGACACGCGCGGGTATTACGGCACGCTGAACCACAATGCGAAGGCCGTCTATCAGGGCTATTTCGGATGGTGGGATGGCGTTCCTGCCACGTTCAATGCCCATCCGCTGGAAGCAAAAGCCAGCCGGTTCATCAAGGCCGTCGGGGGAGAGGATGCGGCGCTGGCCATCGGGCAGGAAGCCTTCGATGAGGGCGACTATCGCTGGGCCGCCGAAGTGCTGAACTATGCGGTGTTTGCCAATCCCGAAAATCAGGCGGCGCGGGACTGGCTGGCGGCAAGCTACGAGCAAATGGGGTTTCAGGCCGAGAGCGGCGCTTGGCGCGACTTCTATCTGACGGGCGCGCAGGAATTGCGGAATGGGCTGGCCGATGCGGGCGCAGTGCGTACCCGCAGTCGGGAGTTCGTCGAGGGTGTGCCGACGATTGAATTGTTCAATGCGCTGGCGGTGCGGTATGCGCCGGAGAAACTCAGCCGGGACCCGTTCGAGCTGAACTTCCGCTTCACGGATACCGAAGAGCATTTCGTGATTGACGTCGGCAATGCCACGGCATTCCCGCGTCCGGGGGTGCAGTCTGAGGGAGCGGTGGCGACCCTCACCCTGTCCCGCGACGCCTTCAACGATCTGATCCTCCAGACTCGCAGCTTTCGGGAGATCGCGGCGGCGGGGGAGGCAAATCTCGAAGGGGACCCGACCGCACTGCTCGCCTGGTTCACGGCGCTGGAAACGCCCGACTTCTGGTTCAATGTCGTCGAGCCCTGAGGCTGGCTAGTCGTCCAGCTGGTCGCGGAAAAAGTCTGCGATCATCGGGGCGGCCTTGTCTCCCTTTGCGCCGAGGCGCTCATTCAGGCTCTTGTGGTCGCGATTCTTGACGAGGCGGGCTTCGGCCTTGTGCCCGGCGCTGTTGAGCGCTTCGGCCAGTTCCTTGGCCCGGCTGGGCGCGACGGCGCGGTTCACATAGAGCAACAGGAAGGGCGGTATCTCGGTGCTTTCCTCGACCTGCAAGGTTGGGGAGGCGGCCGCCCAGACGTCCTGATCGTTGCTGGTGAAGGTCGGATGGTAGAAGTCGGGGATGTCGCCGTCATGCCCGGTGCGGGCCAGATTATAAGCGGCGCTGTCCATTGCGACGACGCCCTTGATGACCGCTGGTGTCAGGTCGAAGGCGTCCAGATAGTCAGGATCTATGGCGACGAGCGCGGCCATGTGCGCGCCGGCCGAATGTCCCATCAGGAAGATCTTGTCCGGGTCGGCGCCAAACTCTTCCGCATGTTCATGGAAATAGGCGATGGCGGCGGCGGCATCTTCTTCCTGGGCCGGGAAGGGATGGCCGGGCGCAAGACGGTAATTGATGGCGACGAAAACGAATCCCTGGTCGGTGAAATAGTCGGACTGGAACATGCCCAGCGCATTCTGCTTGTTACCGAAGGTCCACGCGCCGCCATGCATCATGATGATCATGGGCGCGTCCTCGGCATCCTCGGGAATGTAGATATCCGCGCGCACATCGCCCGGATCAAGGCCTGGCGCTTCGGCATAGATGACATCCCGTACCACTTTTGCGCTGGCGGGGGCAGCACATGCGAAGGCCGAAACGACGGCAAAAAGAATGATACTGAAGAAACGCATAGATATCTTGTCTCGCAAGGCGGGGATTGAACGCTTGGGTGCCCGGACTGTGCCGATCATTCTGCACTAATCCGGACGGCGCCACCCCTAAGCGGGAAATATGCCAAAACTGTGGGCAAGCCTGTGAACAAGTACGCTTTGCCGCAGTCAAACATCTTGCGGCAAGGGCCTCAATGAGGCACTATATATGGTGTAGATTGTCCCAGAAAACGCAGTAAATGACGTAGGAGGCCCTGATGGCTGACGGAAATTCCAATGTGCCCGGACTGCTGACCCCGAGCCGGGCGTACAAGCCCTTCCGTTACCCGTGGGCGTATGACTTCTGGAAGGTCCAGCAGCAGGTACACTGGATGCCGGAAGAAGTGCCCCTCGGCGAGGATTGCAAGGATTGGGCGGTGAAGCTCAATGATTCCGAGCGCAATCTGCTGACCCAGATCTTCCGCTTCTTCACCCAGTCTGACGTGGAAGTCGGTGCGAACTATATGGAGCATTACATGCCCCTGTTCAAACCGACCGAAGTGTCGATGATGCTGGCCTCGTTCTCCAATATGGAGACAATCCACATCGCGGCCTATGCCTTGTTGCTCGAAACGATCGGCATGCCCGATTCGGAATTCTCGGCCTTCATGGAATATGAGGAGATGGCCGCCAAGCACGACTATCTCGGCCAGTTTGGCACCGAGACGAATGAAGACATTGCCGTCTCCATGGCCGTGTTCGGCGGGTTCACCGAAGGCCTGCAGCTGTTTGCCAGCTTTGCCATGCTGATGAACTTTCCGCGCTTCAACAAGATGAAGGG
>DHZF01000074.1:0-1361 GCA_002414505.1 Hyphomonas sp. UBA5111
CGATTCTTCGCCCGACCGTCTTCGGTGTCATTACTCTGCACCGCCTCGTCGGGACCATACCCAATTACAGTCAGCCGCGAAGGAGAAAATCCGGCTGACACCATATAATCCCGCACCGCGCGCGCCCGTGCCTCGCTGAGCGCAATGTTTGCCTCCCGCGCCCCCGTGGCGTCGGTATGGCCGCCCACTTCAAAGACCAGATCCGGCGCGCACCGCTGCGAAACGGTCATGACCTTGTCCAGCGTCTGGCCGCTTTCGCGGGTGATATTGGCAAGGCCAGTCTCGAAATTCACCTTGTTGGTCTCCATCACCGCGTCGAACGCCTCCTGGCAGGCCGCCACCGGGTCTGCCTCAAAGTCGATGCCGCGAATCTCGTCCACGTCCACCTGAACCGTATCGGTGAAGACTGTGACAGGATAAGGGCCGCTCACGGTCGCCAGATCCTGCTGGAGATAGGCGATGGTGGAGCCCGACGCCTCGCCCTCGAAGCTGAGGCCGGTCTCCTCCGGATCAAACGCCATTTCACCGGACTGGAAATGCGCAAAATGCGGTAGCCCCACGCGGACCCCTTCCAGCCAGCCCGGATGCGGATCGCCAGCCACCTGCATCTCGTCCCGCACGGTGCGCGCGTAGTATTGTTTGGCAATGGCAAGGATCTCCTCGCGTTCGGCCTCGGTCGCCACCTTGCCGGACAGGACCAGTTCGCCCTGACCATGCGCCGCGCTCCACAAGGCCGGCCCGCGCAGGAAGGGCTCGCCCCGGAACGGCGCCGTGACATTGGCGATATCGGCCGAAATCCGCGCCCGTGTGGCCGTGTCCATCGAGACGCCGCGCAGGCGTACAGTCTTGTCCTGCAGGCGTACTTCGCCCGACTCGAGTTCCGCCAAGCGTTCAAGCGCCAGCCGGGCCATGCCCTGCCAGTTCGCGGCCGGCGCGCCATTGGCAAGCTGCATCCGGTCCTCGACGGCCGCATCACCCGCATGGGAGGCCGCTTCGCGCATCAGGTCGGCGCGAATGGTGCGCGAGGGCACATGGCCGATCAGGATATAGTCGCTGGAATGGGTCTTGATGGCCCGCCAGACATAGGGCGAGACAGGCGGCGCCGTGCCGACTCCGCTCTGCACCATCGTCACGCCGCCGAGAAGCACCCCGCCGGACCCGCTGGAGGTCAGCACGGTCTCGGCCGCCGCTTCGATCGCATCAATGGACGGCGCCTTGCCGGTCAGTTCGGCGCGCTGGCCGTGCATCCGCACACCCGCCCAGTCAAACCCCTGTTCGGTGAGCGCCGCATTGGCATTGGCTTCCAGCCGCGCTTGGAGGTTTACAGGCGTGTTGGCCGACTGGTACACGGCCCACCAGCC
>DHZF01000074.1:1566-6442 GCA_002414505.1 Hyphomonas sp. UBA5111
GAGACGATCAGCAGCGCATCAAACCCGCTCATCAAGTCCTTGAAAAGTCTTGAAAGAAAGAAGGGCCGCGCCGAAACCGGCCTGTTTCTCGCAGAAGGCGCCCGCCTGATCGGCCAGGGGTTTGCAAACGGTTGGAAGGCGGACTCCCTGATTGTCGCCGCCAGCATGGCAGATCGGCCACACCTGGCGGAATTGATCCGGCAGGCCGAGGCCTCCGGCGCGCGGGTCGTGCTGGCCGCCGACAAGCTGATGTCGCGCATCACCCACAAGGACAATGCCCAGAGCGTGGTCGCGGCCTTCCATCAACGCCATCTCGGTCTCGATGCCTTGCCGCAGGACTCGGGCGGCCTGTTCGTCGCCCTCTATGAAGTGCGCGATCCCGGCAATCTGGGCACGATCCTGCGGACGGCCGACTGCGCCGGCATTTCCGGTGTCATACTGGTCGAAACCTGTTGTGATCCCTACAGTTTCGAGGCGGTGCGCGCCTCCATGGGCTCGATCTTCGACATGCCCTTTGCGACCGCTTCCTTCGACCCGTTCAATGCCTGGCGCAAAGGCCTTGGCCTGACCATGAGCGCGGCGTCGGTCAACGGCACGGCCCGCCATGACCGCACCGATTTCACCTCCGGCTCGGTCATTATCATGGGCAATGAACAATCCGGCCTGCCACCCGAAGCCGAAGCCGCCTGCGATCAGCTCTGCCTGATCCCGATGCGCGGCGGCGCCGACAGCCTCAACCTCGCCCAGGCCACCGCCATCATGACCTATGAAGCGTGGCGCCAGAGGGATTTCAAATAATGAAGACCGAGACCCGCCTCCTGATTGCCGATGATTGGGATGATTACGCCTTGCTCGACAGTGGCCACCTCCAGAAGCTCGAACGCTTCGGCAGCCAGACCGTGATCCGGCCCGACCCGCAGGCCTTCTGGGAACCGGCCCGCCCGGTCGAGAGCTGGCGCGCCGATGCGCGGTTTTCCACCAAGTCGCAGGAGGATGACGGCGCCGGCAATTGGGACGTGCTCTCCCCCAAGGCGCTCGACAGCTGGCCGATGCAATGGAACGGCCTGACTTTCGAGGCCCGCCGCACCGCCTTCCGGCATATGGGCGTGTTCCAGGAACATTCGGTCCATTGGCGCTTTGCGCAGGAGAAGATCCGCGCGGCGGGCCGGCCGATCAAGGCGCTGAATCTGTTCGGCTATACCGGCATGATGTCGCTCGCCTGCGCAGCCGCAGGCGCCGAAGTGGTCCATCTGGATGCCAGCCCGAAATCGAACAATTATGGCAAGGACAACCAGGCGATGAGCGGCCTGCAGGACAGACCCATTCGCTGGATCGCCGATGATGCGATGAAGTTCACCGCCCGCGAAATCCGCCGCGGCAATACCTATGACGCGATCATTCTCGACCCGCCGAAATTCGGACGCGGCCCCAAGAACGAGACCTGGCGTTTCGAGGAGAACCTTCCCGAATTGCTGGATGTGGTGAAAGAGCTGCTCAGCGACCGGCCCCTCTTCGTGATCCTGACGGCCTATGCCGTGCGCCTGTCCTATCTCGCGCTCTCGCAGGCGCTGGCCGACCGGCTCTCCCCGCTCGGCGGCGTGATGGAAACCGGCGAGATGGCCCTGCCCCAGCAAGGCGCAGACCGCCTGTTGCCGACGGCCATCTATGCACGCTGGCACGCCGGCGCCTGATCCCTGACAGGACCTGAACTCATTGAGCCCCGGCCCTGATTTCAAAACACTTTCCCCAAAAGAAAACGGCGGCTCCGAAGAGCCGCCGTTCCTGTTTCTGGTAGGGCGTTCGACTAGAAGTCGAGCGTCGCACCGAGGAAGATGTAACGACCGAATGCGTCGTACACTTGTGGGTAGGTGTTACCGTTACCTGGTGCCGTACCAACGATGGAGGAGAGCGGTGGCTCTTCGTCCATGATGTTGTTGATACCTGCGCGCAGGGAGATCGTATCGGTCGCCATCCAGTTACCGGACAGGTCCAGATAGTTCTGGGCGTCCAGCTTCTTGTTGATGGCAGCGAACGAACCGGACAGTGCAGCCTGGTCAGAGGAGCCAACGACTTTCACGAAGTCGTAGTAGCGCCACGTACCGGTCACGCTGACGGCACCGCTTGGAGCGGACCACGTGATAGACGCCTTGTGACGGTATTCCGGGTTCGAAGCACCACAGCTGCCGCCGTACAGGCCGACACAGTCATAGATGTCTTCAGCGCCGGAAGTTGGCAGCGGCTTGGTTTCGAGGCTTTGCAGCCACGTGCCGACATAGTCGAAGTCCAGACCACCGCGGGCATCCAGATCCAGCGAGTAGCTGGCCAGGAAGTCAACGCCCGACGTGGACAGTTCACCCGTGTTGATGTTGGTCGCAGTGATGTAGCCGCTCTGGCCAGCCCACAGCGTACCGCCGTTGCCACGCGTGATCAGCGAACAGAAGAAGTCGCTGCCCGTAGTCAGACACGAGTTGAGTGCCTGGTTCTGGTCAACCGTGTCGACGAGGTCTTCAACAGTGATGTCGAAGTAGTCGACCGAGAAGGTCAGGCCAGGAACCATCGAAGGTGTTGCCACGAAGCCGAGCGTATAGGTGTCGGAAGATTCCGGCTCCAGGTTCGGATTACCACCGGTCAGCGTGTTGAACTGGCCAGCTGGGTTGTCAGCGATGCTGCCATACTGGGCAGCCGTCACGCCGGTGTTGGCACACTGAGCTGCCGTAGCAGCAGGCGTGTTACCGGAGCATGGATCGTAGTTGCCGTTGGAAGCCTGGGTCAGGTCAAACAGGCCGATCGACTGCGTTGCGAACAGTTCGAAGATGTTGGCCGCACGAACAGCACGCTGGAAGGATCCGCGGAAACGGATGTCTTCAACCGGAGCATATTCCAGACCGATCTTGTAGGCGTCCGAAGACACGGCGTCATAGTTCGACCGGCGATAAGCCAGATCGATACCGAGAGACTCGATGCCTTCATAGCCTTCGATCAGAGGGGCGTTGACCTCAGCGAAGTAGTCATAGACTTCCTGGGAACCGGAGATCGGGTTGGTCGAGCCACCCTGACCGGCACCGTCACCAGACTGGAAGTTGCCGTCTGGATTGGAGTCCAGGCTGTCGCGGCGGTATTCAACACCGAATGCAACCTTGACGCCTTCTTCAGCCATCGGAGACACGAGGCCGTAGTCAGCCAGGTCAGCGAAGGTCTTGGCGGTCACGACCGTCTGCTTCACGTCACCATCGCGGAAGAGCGGGTTGACGATGTAAGCCAGAGCGGCGTCGCTTGGGCCAGCACCCGAGAAGATGTCGTAAGGGGCACAAGCTGCGTCGTCATTGTTCGGATCAGCATCCGCATTGACGGCACAGACGATGTTACCTTCGCCATCGTCCACAGCGTAGAGCGCCTTGGACATTTTCGAGATGGAGAGGTCGTTATTGTAGACTTCCGAACGGTGCACGTTGGCGTACACAGCAGAGACGTCATAGCCCCATGGCGTGTCGCCGATGGTGCCCTGGAAGCCGAGCACACCGCGATAGGTGGTGTGACGGATATCGTTGTTGCGGTTACCGCCTTCAACGTTCCGGCGAAGGAACAGGACGTCGCCGAGTCCGGCGATATCGTCGCCAGATGCGCCACGATCCGTACAGATGAAGTCAACCTGCTGAGCGGACAGGAACGGGTTATCACAGTTGATGCCGCCATTCTCGCCAGCCACACCGTAACCGAACACACCGGATGGGGCGATCTGGGAATTGGTGCGGTTGTCCATGAACATCATTTCGGCATACGCGTTGACGTATTCGTTGATGTCATAGTTTGCGAACGTGCCGAAGGAGTAACGCTCGTTCGGACGCTGGTAGTGGTTGTACGGGTTGTAGTTGAACGTGTCGGAATCGAACGTACGCTCAACAAACTGGTCGGTCAGCGGGTCAACGCGTGCCCAGATTTCGGCATCGGTCGGCAGGTTGCCACCGAGGTCGAGGATGTTGGTGAACTGGTTCGTGGACGAACCGGCGCAGGTGAAGTCCTCGCCGCCATTAGCGGTCGACAGGGCGCACTGCGAGTAATCGCGGTTGGCCTGCAGGACTTCCTTGGTGTTCTGGTAGCTGACATAACCCATGACGTGGCCGCGGCCATTGTCGAGCTTGCCACCGAAGGCTGCGGTCAGGTCAACCGTTTCGCCGTCAGACGTGGAGCCTTCAGGAACAGTGTACTGGCTCGGGTTACCCGCAGCAAAGTCAGACAGGATACCCTGAATGTAGCTGTTGGAGTTGTCGTGCTGGTAGAAGGAGTAGTTGCCTTCAATGCGGACGCCTTCAAAGTCGGTGTCGAGCATGAAGTTCACAACGCCGGATACAGCGTCCGAACCGTAGGTCGCGGATGCACCACCGGTCAGGATGTCAACTTTCTTCACGAGTGCGGAAGGAATGAAGTTGATGTCCGGAGCAGCCGTGTTCAGCGAGCCGTAAGGCAGGCGGCGGCCGTTAAGCAGCGTCAGCGTACGGGTTGCGCCGAGACCACGCAGGTCAACAGACGACGTACCAGTTGCACCGTTGGCAAGGTTGGACCCCTGCGCGCCGAATGCCTGTGGCAGCGAGTTGATCATGTCTTCCGCACGGACCACACCGCGCACGTCGAAATCAGCAGAGCTGAGGGACGTGACCGGGCTGGTTTCAACCAGATTGCCGCTTTGCGGGATCAGCGAGCCCGTGACGACGATGGTCTGTTGTACGGAAGCTTCTTCTTCCCCGCCCGCCTCTGTTACAGCAATTACGTCTTCGTCTGCGTCCTGCGCGTACGCTGGCAATGCCGCAGCTGCAGCAAGTGCAGCGCCGGCAAATACCGACGACGCCAATAGGCGCTTCTTCAAGTTAAGTTCGCTCAC
>DHZF01000074.1:6465-15905 GCA_002414505.1 Hyphomonas sp. UBA5111
GACAAACCTGGCCCCCTAGACCAAGTCTTACGGTGCAGTAAGGATGGCGCATTCATTATAGTCAATCGAAGGCAGCGGCACCGGAAAGCAAAATGACGGTGGTGTGACAGAATCGCATCACCTTTTCGGCCCATTTGGGGCAAGATTGTCCTATTTCCTTACAAGAAATCCGAAAAACTACCTAAACGGGGTTTTGGCCCGTGCTGCCTGCTGCCCATTTTTTAGGCGCATTGGAGCCATATAACTATGCCCCACGCCTTGCTGGCGGCTTGGGAGAGTTCTACCTGTGCCCTGTAAGGGTCAAACCAGCATGAAGCTGACAATAATCAGGATCGCCGCGAGACTTACCAGCACCAGGAAGCTGGTGACGAGGACGATGAAGGTCCGCAAGGCCGCCATGAATCGGCCGGTCCCGTACGTCACGCGCAATTGCCGGTAGATGTAGGCGACCACGAGGATATTCCCGATCAGGACCAGCCATCCGATGCTGGCCGGGTTGATCGCGGCAATCACCAGCATCACCGTCATCATGAGATAGATATAGGTCTGCACATGCAGCGCCGTGACCACATGGTCATAGATGTAGCGGCTGCGGTGCCACGCATAGAGAAGGGTCAGGACCAGGGCCAGAATCGGCATGAACATCAGGCTGAACCGGGGCGCCCATTCCCGCATGCGAGCCCCATACCGGTCCTGGTTCTCGTACACGGTCGCGGCATGGTCGGCGGTGCGCCAGGCCTGTTCCCGTTCGGCCTGCGTCGCCCCTTCATCGAGGCGCGAGGTGACCTCTTCATACAGGGCATCCCGGTTGATCCGGCCATCTTCCTGCAGAATACGCCGGAGCGCGATGCCCCCCTCGGCCTGGGCAAGCTCCATCGTCGCGGCCTGCTGCTCTTCCGCGCTGAGATCCGGATCTTCGGCCCGTTCCCGCAATGTCTCAAGCCGGTCCTCTGTAATGACCGGGATCGGCTCCTCCCCTTCCGCCAGGGACTCGACCCCATCCTCGACGAGACCGTCGATCTTGAGCGCGGAGTACCAGCCCATCTGCTCGCCCAGCGTGAAAAGGGTCAGGAAGAAGATCACCGACGCCATCAGGAACATGCGAAACGGCGGCACATAGCGCGCGCGCTTTCCGTCCAGATAGTTCCGGGTCATCCGGCCGGGCCGCAACAGCAGCATCGGCAGGGATCGCCACAACCGGCCATCCAGCGCGAACACGTCCGCCAGGCTGCTCATGACGAGGTCCCAGATCGGGCGATGGAAGTCAGACGCGAGCTGGCCGCAAGTGGTGCAGAACCGGTCCTCGACGACCGTCTCGCAATTGGCGCAGGGCTCACCCGACTTTACCGGATGATGGTCCCCGGTCGACAGGCCACTGGCCGAGCCAAGGCCTGCCGCTTCCATTTCATGTTCCATCTAAAGACCCCCCGTCTTTTTTACCCTATTCGGTGTCCAGTCCCTGCCGACACAGGAAGCGGGAGCGGTGCTGGTCCTTGGCATTCTCTTCCCAGCCGGTGATGGCCGGATCAACCATGTTCTTGGTCACCTGGAACCACATCGGCGTGATCGGATATTCCTCCAGCATCAGCGCTTCGGCCTCCGCAAACGTCTCCGCCCGCTTCTGCAAATCCAGCTGCTGGTTCGATTGCTTCAACAGCGCATCATATTCCGGATTGGAATAATCGCCATAATTTTGCTGGCCGGTTTTCGACTCAAGCAGGTAGAGGAAATTGATCGGGTCGTCGAAATCGGCCACCCAGGCCGCATCCGCGGCGACAAAGTTGCCGGTCCGGAGGCGCGAATACAGAACCTTGGTGTCCTGTTTCACGATAGTTGGATTTACCCACGGCGCAATATCGCTCCAATTGGACTGGGCCACCGGCGCGACTTTCGGATTGTCATCCGTCGAGCGATGGATGAATTCGAATGCGAGCGGATTGTCCGGGCCGAACCCGGCCTCTTGCAACAGGCGGCGCGCTTCGGCCAGACGCTCTTCGCGCGGCATGTCCTTCCACGTCACCGAAGGCCGCTCGACATCATAATTGTCGATGCCCGGCGGCACGAAAGAATAGGCCGGCAGATAGCCCTGGGTCAGCACGTTGCGGACCATGAATTCCCGGTCGAGCGCCATGGCCAGCGCCTTGCGCACCCGGGCATCGTCAAAGGGGGCGACGGTCGTGTTGAAAGTCCAATAGGTCGAGATCAGGGACGGCGTCGTGCGCAGCCAGCCGGGGAATTTCGAATCCAGTTCGGTATAGCGCGAGCCGTCAAAGGCATTGTTGATATCCAGTTCGCCTGCGGAAATCTTGTTCTCAACCGCCGACAGGTCTTCCAGTTCGAGATACACGACCCGGTCGAAACAGGCCTCTGGCGCGCCGAACCCGGTCGGGTTCTTGTCGGCCACCAATTGGTCGCCGGTGCGCCAGTAGACCAGTTTATACGGGCCGTTCACGACGATGTTCTCCGGCTGGATCCAGGCATCGCCATGCGCTTCGATGGCCCAGCGCGGAAGCGGAAAGGTCGTGTAATGGCTGAGCAGGCCCAGCAGGTAGGGCGCCGGATACTCCAGCGTGATTTCCAGCGTCTTGTCGTCAATCGCTTTCACGCCCAGTTCTTCCGGCGGCAGTTCCTGCTCGCTGACCTTTTGCGCATTCTTGATCAGCCAGAGGAGCGAGGCGTATTGCGATGCGGTCTCCGGCTGCTGGATGCGGCGCAGACTGTAGACAAAGTCTCCGGCCGTGACGGGCGTCCCGTCAGACCAGACATGATCGCCCAGCTTGAAGGTCCAGACGAGGCCATCTTCGCTGACTTCATAGCTCTCCGCCATGCCGAGTTGCGGGCGACCATCCGGGCCGTCCGTGGTCAGGCCGATAATCATGTCGCCAATGATGATGTTTTCCCACTGGGCGGACGATTTGTTCGGGTCCAGCGTGTCCACCTTTGCCGAAATGCCCCGGCGAAGCGTCGGCACATCGGATGCCCCGGAATCCCCTCCACCTCCACAGGCGGCCAGGGTCAGGGCAAGCGCAGCGGCCAGGCCGGTGCTCATCAAGGCGGTCAACTTCATGGGTTTTGTGTCTCCAATGTCTTTTCGGCTTTCGCACGATTTGCAACAGTGCTGCCAGACCATTACGGTTTTGCAAAGCCTTCCTTCTGGAAGTCGCACATGAGGTAACAGGAATGACCCGAATTTGGTGCATTGCAGGGATGGTTTTTGCGCTCGGCGCAACAGCCACTGCACAAGACGTTTCAACAGATGACGTTTATGCCTGCACATCTGTCGCGGAAGATGCAGATCGCCTTGCCTGTTACGACGCGGCCGTTGGTCGTCTCCAGGAGGCCGAAGCGGCCGGCGATGTCACCACCGTGACCCGCAAGGAAGTCGAGCAGGTGCGGCAGGATTCCTTCGGCTTCTCCATCCCGTCCCTGCCCTCGCTGATGATCGGCAAGTCCGACAAGGACACCAGCCTCAAGGAAGTGGTCCTTCCCGTGAAAGCGGTTCGCGGCGCGCGCGGCAATCTCGTCATCACGCTGGAGAACGGGCAAGTCTGGCGACAGATCGATTCCAAGCCCCTGCGGAACAATGACCAGACCGAAGCCCAGATCTATGAAGCGGCCCTGGGCAGCTTCAAGATGAAGCTCGATGGCGGCGTCGCGTTCCGGGTCGAACGGGTCAAATAGCGGCGGGGCCCCTGCCGCAAACTTCGGCGCGCCCTGCCCGGAGCCCTCGCATGTGAGGACCGGCAGAGCCTATTCCGGCGTCGCGACTTGCCAGATCGATGAAACCTTTCACAGGCTGGGACGTAATCCCGGCTGACCATTGAAAGGGGATCGCGTATCCGGACGAAGATCAGGGCCCACAGAAATACCCGCTGGCTGAAGCGCTTTCGCCCGCCGCTCCTGTTCGCACTGGGCGGGGCGGCGCTGGCCTTCGCTGCGCCCTATCTTCATCGCTACATTCCCGACACCGTCATCGCAGGCCGGCAGGTTGAACAGGTCGCGGAAATCAGCTCCGGCGTGCTGTTCATCGTCGCCTTTGGCTGGCTGGTCGGCACGATTGTCGATGCGCTGCTGAAGCGCCGGCTGGCCGGCCTTCATCTCGATGCAGAGGACAATCTGGAGGCGCGCAAATCCGCCACACGGCTCGACGTGGTCCGGCGAGTCTGGATTGTCCTGGCGGGAATTGTCACGCTCGCCGCCGCGCTCACCGTCATCCCCGGCGTGAAACAGATCGGGGTCAGCCTCTTCGCGTCCGCCGGTATCGCGGGCATCGCCATCGGTCTCGCCGCGCGGCCCGTGCTGAGCAACCTCATCGCGGGCCTGCAGATCGCCTTCACCCAGCCGATCCGGCTGGATGACGCCGTCGTCGTCGAAGGCGAATGGGGCTGGATCGAGGAAATCGGCCTCTTCTATGTTGTCATCAAGATCTGGGACTGGCGGCGCCTCGTCGTGCCGCTCTCCTATTTCATCGAGACCCCTTTCCAGAACTGGACCCGCAAGAGCGCCTCCATCATCGGCAGCGTCTACTGGACTGTGGATTATCACGCCCCGATCGCACGGATGCGCGAGAAGCTGGAAGAGATCTGCAAGTCCACCCCGCTCTGGAATGGCGAGGTGGTGAATTTGCAGGTGACCGAAGCCGCGGGCAATTCCGTGACGGTGCGGGGGCTCGCCTCCGCCAGCACATCGCCCAAGGCCTGGGATCTTCGCTGTCTGATCCGTGAGCAAATGATCGAATGGCTACAGGCCGAACATCCCGAAGCCCTGCCGCGCCTGCGCGCTGATACTGCGGTGAACTTGCCGGAAGACTTTGGTGGCTTCACGCCCCAGCAGGGATAATCCCTACCAAGGGTGCGTCTGCCCCTCGAAATCGAGAAAGCGCAACTCGCTGGACGGCCCGGCGGTGGTAATCACCTTGTAGAGCCCCGCAGCGCTCTGGGCTGGACTGACCGGAGCCTGCTTGCCGCCCATGTCGGTATGCACCCAGCCCGGATGCAGGGCCAGCAGGGTGATCCCCTTTTCAGCCAGTTCCGGCGCAGCTGCGCGCAAGGCCATGTTCAGGCCCGCCTTGGATGTGCGATACATCAGACCATAGGAGGCCGTCGTGTTTTCGATGGAGCCCATCATGCTGGACAGGCTGGCGGCCATCTTCACATCGCTGGCGGCGACATTGTCGAGAAACGTGTCGATCATCCGCACAGGCGCAATCGTGTTCACCGCCAGGATATGGGCGAACTCGTCAAAGTCGACATCCTTGAAGCCGGCGAAGCTGCCAATGCCCGCATTGTTGATCAGATAGTCGATTGGCCGATCTCCGAGACTGGCCTTCAGGGCCGCGACCGACCCGGCATCTGTCACCTCCAGCGGATAGATGGTGGCGCCCGTCGCGTTCAGCTCATTGGCCTTATCCGGCTCGCGCGCGGTGGCGATCACGTCATGCCCTTCGGCGAGAAACTTCCGAACCAGTTCAAGGCCAATCCCGCGATTGGCGCCGGTGATGAGGGTGGTGGGCATGATGTCTCTCCGTCAGGCTGCTGTCCGGAGACAGGGATATGCCGTTCCGGGCATTCGGCAAGGGCCGATCAGGCCTCCGGCAGGATCCTGTAGACGGCCGTCGCCTTCATGACCGGTGTATCGCCCTGGCGAGCCATGCCGCCGGTGAACAGGATGGTCCGCGTCCGACGGTCGATCCGGGGCTCGATGACCGTCTCGGCGCCCTGCCCGGCCTCGGACGAGACATCAATCGTGACCGACACCATCTCGACGGGGCTGGGCGCACAGGCCGCCTCGGCATCGGCGCGGATGGCCGCCATAAGGTCCAGCGCAAGGCGCTCGTCGGGTTTCACGGAATTGATGTCCTGCATGTGGCGCGGCCCCTCTTCTTGTCGCCGATGCACATAGACAGGCTCGTTCCAAAAGAAAAGGGCCAAGCCGGCGGGGGGAAGAGAGGGGGAGTCCGACTTGGCCCTACATTGGGAACCTCTTGAAGGCACTGACAAAGTCAGGGGGTGTGCCTTCAAGATACAGGCTTTACGCTCCATGAGCGGATTGGTTCAAATTGAATGCAAAAAAATTTGCCGCATGAAAAAGCCGCCCTGAGGGCGGCTGGTTCAGCTTTGATTTCGCCCCGACTCAGGCCGCTTCAGCGGCGGCGGCCACGGCGTCGAGGTCAGACCCGATCAGGTCACCCAGATGGCCGAAGCCGACCAGGCCGTGATGCTCGTCCATATAGGTCGAGATGCACGGCAGGAGCTGGCCGATGGCCTTGTGGTCGAGGCCCAGCCGGTGAAGTTCGGTAATCATGGATTGGGCGACGACCCGCTTGCCGCCGGGGGTCTGCTCGATCAGGCGGGCGATGGCGCCGGTCGGCGCCCCGATCTCGCTGCCGGTACGGGCGGACAGGGCACGGGCGCCCGGAACGGTCTTGAACATCGCCTCGGCGAAAGGAGACTCCTGACGCTCGGCAGCATTCAGGACAATTCCCAAGGCCTGCCTGGATGTTTCCTCCGAGAGGCCGTTATGCCGGGCGAGATGCGCAGAGATATCGTTCAACATGTGCGAAAGCACTCCTGAGATTAACGGCTTCGGAAACGCCATTAACCCTTATTGTGCTTACCGCTTGGTTACCGGACACATTGTTGTGCGATCCAAAAGGGACAAAGAGCGTTAAGGCGCGTTAGGCCCGGGTAAACAAACCCGGTCAATTCGTTTACCTTTTAACCAATGTCCTCCCCTCCCAGCCCCCTCGACAAGGAGCCCTCATGATCCGCATCGGCATTCTCGGCGCAGCCAAGATCGGCCCCCAGGCCATTATCGACCCAGCCGCAGCCCGCAGCGATTGCGAGGTTGTCGCCGTTGCCGCGCGCGACGAAACGAAAGCGCGCACCTATGCCGACACGCACGGCATAGCCCATGTCGAGACCGATTATGAGGCGCTGGTGCGCCGCGCGGATGTGGACCTGATCTACAATGCCCTGCCCCCGCACCGGCATGCCGATCTGACCATTGCCGCACTGGAAGCCGGCAAGGCAGTCCTGTGCGAAAAGCCCTTCGCCATGAACACCGCCGAGGCAACCCGGATGGTGGACGCCGCGCACCGCACCGGAAAGCCCCTGATCGAAGCGTTTCACTACCGGTTCCATCCGGCCTTCCTGCGCGTGCTGGAGATCGTGCGCAGCGGGGAACTCGGCGCGATCAAGACGATGGATGCCGTCTTCAATGTGTCGATCCCCTACCGGGAAGGTGAGCTACGTCATACGCTGAACCTCGGCGGCGGCGCGCTGATGGATCTCGGCTGCTATTCCATCCACATGATCCGCACCTTGGCGGACGCCGAGCCCGACGTGCTGTCAGCCAGTGCGCACTGCGACCGGCCGGGTGTCGACATCAGCACGAAGGCACATCTCGGCTTTTCAAGCGGCGCGTCAGCGAACGTCGAATGCAGCATGGCGGACGGCGAGCGCAAGATCTGGCTGGAAGTCGTCTGCACCGATGGCTGCGTCTCCCTGCTCAATCCGGTGCACCCGCATCGCGGCCATGAAATCACCATCCGGCAAGGCGGAGACGTGCGCACCGAGACGGCAGAAGGCAACATCACCTATGAGCACCAGCTGGACCATGTGATGGATGTGCTCAGCGGACGGGCCCTTCCGCTAACTGGCGGGGCGGACGCCATCGGCAACATGGCTACGATTGACGCGATCTATGAAGCGGCAGGCCTGTCGCCACGGGGGGATCTCCCGCCCGCTTGACCGCTCGATATACGAAACGTATACGATATGTATATATCTCGTATGGAGAGGCACTCATGGGTATCGTAAAAATTGACAATGACCTGCATGAAGACGTCCGGCGGGCCAGTGCGGTCATGTGCCGGTCCATCAATGCACAGGCCGAATTCTGGATAAAGATGGGCCGCCTCGCGGAGGCCAACCCAACCCTGTCCTTCAATGACATCGTAAAGATGCAGCTTGAAGCGGCAGACCTGCCCGTGGCGGATTTGAAAGTCGCCTGACATGGTCAAGACGCCGGACGAACTCGCGCTCATGCGTAAATCGGGCAAGTTGCTGGCGTCCGTCTTCGAAATGCTGGACCAGAAGGAATTGGCTGGCATGTCCACGCTTCAGGTCAACGATCTGGTCGACCGGTTCATCACGGTCGACCTCGATGCGCGCCCAGCAAGCAAAGGACAATACGGCTTCAAATATGTCCTGAACTGCTCAATCAATCACGTCGTCTGTCATGGCGTGCCTAATCCGGACGAGATTATTCGCGATGGCGACATCATCAATCTCGACATCACGCTGGAGAAGAACGGCTTCATCGCGGATTCGAGCAAGACCTACATGGTCGGGAACGTCTCCCCTGCCGCAAGACGGATCGTCCGGATCGCCCAGACGGCGATGTGGAAAGGCATAAGCCAGGTTCGGCCGGGGGCGTATTTGGGAGACATCGGGTTCGCGATCGAACGGCACGCCAAGAAGAATGGCTGCTCGGTCGTGCGGGAGTATTGCGGACACGGCATCGGCCGCGAAATGCATGAAGACCCGCAAGTGCTGAATTTCGGAAGACCCGGAACGGGCCTCAAGCTACGCGAAGGCATGGTCTTCACCATTGAACCCATGATCAATCTGGGCACACGCCTAGTCTCGACAGAGGCCGATGGCTGGACCGTCGTAACCGATGACGGAAAACTGTCCGCCCAGTTCGAGCATACGGTTGCTGTAACGAAAACCGGTGTTGAAGTCCTGACCCTGCGGCCCGACGAGACGCCCATGCAGGCGCGCCGGGCGTAGTCAATACGGCAGAGTCCGGTACAAGCGCATGGCAAGACATGATAGGCTGAACCGGTCTGAATTCGACCGGGAGCTGATCACATGAAAATTGCAGGCATCGTCTTTGTCATCCTTGGCGCACTGGCCATCCTCTTCCCCTATGTGGCCGGGCTCTCCTACAATTTCATCCTCGCTTACCTGATCATCTTCGCAGGCGCGACGCATCTCTGGTGGGCCTGGCGGCCGAGCCTGGAAGGCCGCACGCAGCATTTGCTGCTCGGCCTGCTTTTCCTGGCTGGCGGGATCAGCCTGCTTGTCTTCCCGTGGATCGGGCTCATCTCCTTCACCATCATCCTTGGCGTCTCCTTCCTGATCCAGGGTGGGGTCCAGCTTGCCCTCGCCTCCAACAGCCCGCGTCTGCGCGGCAACAGCAAGACCATGCTGATCGTGTCAGGCCTTGCCGGCATCATCGCAGGCGCGCTGATCCTGATCGGCCTGCCCAGCAGTGCGGCCTGGGCCGTTGGCACCCTGGCCGGGATCAACATGCTGATCTTCGGCGTCGCCCTGCTGGCAATGGATAAGGCCCTGTCGGACGCCTTTGACGACTGACGAGCGCCCTGCGCGGCATCTTGCGCGGCGCGCCGGCTCCGTGATATTCGACCCATC
>DHZF01000119.1 GCA_002414505.1 Hyphomonas sp. UBA5111
TCCTTCACATTGCCCTGCATGGCGATAACGAGATTCAGCATGGTCACGATCTGGCCGGGCATTGCCAGTTCGCCTGCGCGATGCTGCAGGATGCGGTGAAGCGGCCCGATGCCGGCATTGCAAACGAAGATCGAGGCGCCGATCACGGCGATGGCCAGCGGAACGTACCACCAATGGAAGGTCAATTGGCTCAGGGCCACGCCAAGCACGATCATGGTGATGAACAGCGCCAGGCCGAGCGCCGGATAGCCAAAGGCCGAAAAGAAGCTCGCATGGTTGAAATTCTTCCATGTCTTTGGAATGGCGAGCGAGCGCGGCAGCGTCATTGAAGTTCCTCCTGAAAGCCTCGCCTGTGCGGGCCCTGGTTTTTTAGAAGTGTCCGGCGGGCCGGATTAACACAGACTTAAAGCCGCAGGACGGCTGTCGTAAAGATGGAACCTCATCGTTGACGCAGTCGTGACCGGAACGTGCGGTCCGGGGGTGACGAACCGGCCCTGAACCCGCTAGAACACGTCGGGAACATGTGCCGGGCTATTGTGGGAGGCGCTGCATGGTGGACGACCGTCGCCAATTTGATCTGCAAAGGCTCCGCGATCTTGGGCTGGATCTGGATTCCAGCCAGGATGAGGCCGAGCTGAAAAGCATTTGCCCCCTGACGCAGGACTGTATCGAGGCTGGCGACAACAGCCTTACGCTGAACCAGCGAACCGAAAGATTCCATTGCAGCAATTGCGGACAGTCGGGTTCGTTCCGCGACCTTGTCCGCGCATTGGAGAGCGGAGACCTGGCGCATGAAGTCCAGGCACCGGCCATACTGGATGCCGAGTTCTCCGAAGCGCCCATTCGCGCGGCCCAGGCCGTGGCGCGGGCTGAGCCCAGGGTGATGCATCTGGGGGAGGGGCAACGCGTCCGGTCCGAAAAGGAAATCCGGCAGGAGGAAAAGCAGGCGCGCAAGGCAGCCCGGGAGGGTCGTCATACGGGCGAGCGAATTATCATTACGCTCTTGGCACTTGTTTTCCTGGGCGCGGGTCTCGCCGCGGCTGCCCTGTCCGGCTTTGCAAACTACCAGGCCTTTTCGCAATCGGTCGCCGATCCGCTCCAGTCGGGCGTATGGGGATGGACCGGCGTGATTGCGGCGATCATCTCGTTCGGCGGATTCACCTTCTTCTACTGGCATACGGCCAATCACCGAATGAAAGAAGGCGTGCGCGCGCTCTTGTTTGCGCTTGCTGGCGGCGGGACGTCCATTGTCGGAACGCAAATGTACATCGCCGCGAACAATCAGGCGGCCGAGGCGGAACTCGTACGTGCCGGGTCCAACCGGGACGTTCTTCAAACACAGATCGCCGACTGGCGGCGCCAGCTGGAGGGCATCCCCCCTGAAACGCGCTCGGTTGAGGGGCTGGAAGCCTATATTGAGGAAGTCGAGCGCGTGGGGCGGACACACCAAAAGCCCTATCGGGATGCCCAGAACGAGTTGGGTCTGGCGCGCCGACGCGACGACCTCCTGGTCCGGATCGAAACAGCCAATGCCGAACTGCTCGGCACCGGCACGGGTGACATCCTCGTCGAGGCCCAGACACGTACCTCCATTCCAGGCTGGTTCTTCGCGCTCATGCTCGAACTTTTTTCCAGTCAGGGCACCTCCATCGGGCTGGTCGCGCTCCTGATCCTGTATGGCCGGTCGCGTGTTAATGCCGGCGAGGGGCGCGTTAACCAAGGCGTTTCGTGAAAAAGGAACCCGGAGGCCTCTCGTGCATAGACTAAATGAAGCAACGCTCTGGTGCTTCTCCATCAAGACTGAAACCGGCACAGAATGTGCCGGTTTTTTTCTGCCTTGCGTAATGTTTACTGCAATTCTGGCCCGCGACTTGCTGAGGCCCTCTCTGCCGGCTCACTCCGTTACAGGTGAGCGCGCAAGACGAGGGGATCCCAATGACGCAGCGTGATCTGATGCTTCAGGACGAAATCTCTGTTTACCATGATCTGGTGTGCACGAGGTAGAGTAAGTCCATGAATCTGTTCTTCAGGTTTCTTCGTATATTTCTTCCCGCCTTCTTCACGAAGAACCGGACGGGGTTGATGGATGTGCACACGATCCGGTCGGCCGTCTGGATCGGCGACCAGGATCCGTTGGGGCATATGACGAATTCGCGCTATTCGTCCTTCACTGATCTGGGGACCATGAATTATATGGGCCGGACGGGCGCGCTGATGACCTACCGCAAGCGCGGCTGGAGCCCGATCATCCAACATGAATCCATCACCTTCTACCGGATGATGAAATTCCCGCAGAAATTCGAGCTGACGACCCAGCTGGTTGGCTGGCAGGATTGCTACATCTGCTTCCGCCATCGCTTTCACAGCAAAGGCAAACTCATCGCGGAAAGCCGCATGGTGGCACGTCTCATGGGACGGCGGCGGCAGAAGGTGACGACGCAAATGGCGCTGGAGGCGATGGGACTGGACCTGGAAAGCCCGGAGCTCAGCCAGCGTTACCTTGACGCCATCGCAGACCTTCAGGCGCGCGACGCCGAACGGGAAGCCGAAAACACCTAGCGATCAAGCTCGAAGGCGTATGGCAGCAGGTCTGCCATTTTCCATTCCTTGAGCGCCGTTCCGTCCGCGGCAAGGGCGTACACAATGCAGTCCGGGCTGCACAATTCGGCGATCCGCTGGCGGCAACCGCCGCAGGGGGACAGGTCGCCCTCGCCGCCGATGACGAGCACATGCGTGCAGGTCTTGCCGCCCGCCACCACCATGGCGCCCAGCGCGACAGCTTCGGCGCAGGTGCCAAGCGGATAGGCCGCATTCTCCATATTGCATCCCGCGAAAACGCGCCCCTGATCGTCAAGAACGGCGGCGCCAACCTTGAATTTGGAATAGGGGGCATGGGCGTGTTCGCGTGCAGCACTGGCGGCGGCCTGCAGCCGCTCGATCAGGGAAGGGGACGGGTTGGTCACGCAGGTATCCTCTGGCCAAGTGCGGGCTTCCTGCTTAGGCATTGTCGTCAGTCTTGTCACTCGATTGCCTGATCACCCGGAGCCAGATGTCTCGTATTCCTCTTATAATTGATTGTGATCCTGGCGTGGATGATGCCGTCATGCTGATGATGGCGCTGGCCAGCCCCGATCTTGATGTGCGCGCGATCACGGCGGTGGCCGGCAATGTCCCGCTGCACCTGACCAGCCGGAATGCGCGCATGATGTGCGATCTGATGGGCCGCAAGGACATACCGGTCCATGCCGGGTGCCCGCGTCCGATGGTGCGCACGCCGGTCACTGCGGAGGATTTCCACGGCGAAAGCGGTATTGCCGGTCTTGAACCGTTTGAGCCGGAAACGCCACTTGCCGAAGCGCATGCTGTCAATGCGCTGATCGACCTGCTCCGCGCCGCTGGGCCGAAGGGCCTGTCGATTGTTATGACAGGGCCGATGACCAATCTTGCGGCGGCGCTCATCATGGCGCCGGACATTGCGGCGAATATCGACCAGTTGGTCCTGATGGGCGGCGCTGACAGCGAGGGCGGCAACATCACGCCCTTTGCCGAATTCAATGTCTTTGCAGACCCCCATGCGGCGGCTGTTGTTCTGGGGAGCGAGGCGTCAGCCACAATTCTCTCTCTGGATGTGACGCATCAGGTCCGGGCGCTCGACTCCCATCTGGCTCCCTTCCGCACACTGGATGGCGACCGGCCGCGCATCATGGTCCAGCTGCTGGAGGCCGCGAATGCCCTGGAACAGAAATGGAAGGGCAAGCGCACACCGATGCATGATCCTTCGACCATTGCCTACCTGCTCGCGCCGCATCTGTTTGAGGGGCGCAAGGCAGATGTGACGGTCGAAACGGAGTCCGGGGCGCGGTTTGGTCAGACGCGTCCGTCCAGGCTTGAAGCCGGTCGCCATACCTGGATCACCAAGGCAGACGCGGATGGCTTCTTTGCGCTGGTGAAGAATTTGCTGGAGGCGTCATGATTACCGTCGTTGGGTCCATCAATCTCGATATCGTGGCCACCGGGCCGAAACTGCCCCGGCCGGGCGAGACCGTGACAGGTGCAAAGCTTGCGCGCCATCCGGGCGGGAAGGGCGCGAACCAGGCGCTGGCCGCGCGGCGGCTTGGCGCAGATGTTCGCCTCGTGGGGGCGGTTGGCGCTGACGAGATGGCCGAGGAGGCGCTGAAACTCCTGCAGGCAGGCGGCGTTGACCTGTCCAGCGTTCAGCACGTGAATGGGGAGACAACCGGCGTTGCCCTGATCGCTGTATCCATGGATGGCGAGAACCAGATCGTGGTCTGCCCCGGCGCGAATGCCGTATTGCGCCCGGCAGATGTCGAATTCGTGGAGATCGAACACATGATGGGGGTGCTTGAGGTCAGCGCGGATACGCTGCTCGCTGCGGCGCGCAAGGCCACGGGCTTTGTCAGCCTGAACCTCGCGCCCGCCATGGAGGTGCCGGATGAATTGCTCGCCGAAGCTGACCTGATCAGCGTGAATGAGACCGAAGCCGCCTTTTATGGCGGCGCGCTGCATCAGCTTGAGGCCTACATCGCCATCTCGCTCGGCAGCGAAGGCGCCACGCTCTGGCGGAAGGGGCAGGAGATTGCCCGCGCAACACCGCCGAAAGTGACTGTGGTCGATACGGTCGGGGCAGGGGACACGTTTACCGCAGCCCTTACGGTCGGGCTGATCGAAGGCCAGTCTCCTCAGGAGGCCCTCGCCTTCGCGGTGGCTGCCGGGGCCGTGGCCTGCACCAGACCCGGCGCGCAGCCCAGTCTGCCGAAGCGCCTCGATCTCGACCCCTATCTCTGAGGATCAGGCGCAGGCGCCTTCATGCAATTGACGTATGCCCCCGCTAGGGCTTTCTGGGACTTGATTTTGAGGGTTGGAGGATTCCCATGTTTCGATTGATTGCCAGCGCGCTGGCTGTGACGGCGCTCGCCCTTCCGGCATCGGCCTGGGGCAAGACCGGCCACCGGATCGTGGGGGAGGTTGCCACGACCTATCTCAGCGAACCCGCTGCAACAGCTATCGAAGACATTCTCGGACCGGAAGGGCTCGCCGAGGCTGCCGACTGGCCAGACTATATGCGCTCCAATCCCGACTCCTTCTGGCGCTCGGAAGCCAATCCCTGGCATTATGTCACGATCCCTGAAGGGCAGACCTATGCGGATGTGACACCGCCCGCGAACGGAGACGCCATCACGGCGCTCGCGAATTTCCGGGCCACTGTGCTCGATCCTGCCGCGTCCCTTGAGGAGCGCCAGTTGGCGCTTCGGTTCATCGTGCACCTTGTCGGGGATCTCCAGCAACCACTTCACGCCGGCAACGGCACCGACCGGGGCGGGAACTGGGTCGATGTCGTCTTTTTCGAGGAAATGTCGAATTTGCACGAGGTCTGGGATGAGAAGCTCATTCAGTATGAAGAGCTCTCCTATACCGAATGGGCCAATTGGCTGATCCAGAAAATTACTCCGGCGAATCTTGGAGAGTGGGGCGCTGCTACGCCAGCCCAGTGGGCCGACGAGAGCGCGGCCATTCGCGACACCATCTATCCGGAGTCCGAAATCCTGTCCTATGATTATGCCTATATGGCCCGGCCGATCCTGAACCAGCAGATGAGCAAGGGCGGCGTGCGCCTGGCAGCCTATCTCAATGCGATGTTTGATCCGGCCCTGACGGAGATGCCAGAGGCAGAATAGGGCCTAGGCGCTGGCGCGGTTGATGCGGCGGCGCTGGACGCTGGAGGGGATGTTCAGGCTCTCGCGATACTTCGCCACCGTCCGGCGGGCGATATCGACACCATAACCGGTAAGGATTTCCACGATCTGGTCGTCGGAGAGCACATTGTCCGGCTCTTCACTGTCGATCAGCATCTTGATCCGGTGGCGGACGGCCTCGGCCGAGTGGGCCTCGCCGCCACCCGTTGCCGGGATCGAGGCAGAGAAGAAGTATTTCAACTCGAACAGGCCGCGCGGGGTCGACATGTATTTGTTTGTCGTCACACGGCTGACCGTGGATTCATGCATCTCGATGGCATCGGCCACCTGTTTCAGGTTCAGCGGACGCAAATGCGCAACGCCATGCGCGAAGAAGGCGTCCTGCTGGCGCACAATCTCGCTGGCCACTTTCAGAATGGTGCGTGCGCGCTGGTCGAGCGACTTGATGAGCCAGGTGGCGGAGGCGGCGCATTCGGAAATGAATTCCTTCTCCTTGTCGCGCATCGGCAGGGCCGTGACTTCGGCGTAATAGGCCTTGTCCATCAGGACGCGCGGCAGGTTTTCGGAATTCAGCTCCACCGCGTACATGCCATTCGGCATTTCCCGCACAAACACGTCCGGCGTCACCGCCACGGAGGCATCGCCTGCAAAATTCGATCCCGGCTTGGGCGACAGCTGGCGCAGCTCGGTCATCATGTCGAGCAGGTCTTCCTTGTCGACACCGCAGATCTCGGCAAGGCCCTTGAGATCGTGCTTGGCGACAAGCTGCAAATTCTTGACCATGGCTTCCATGGCCGGATCGTAGCGGCCGAGCTCTTTCAGCTGCAGGCCGAGGCATTCCGGAATGGAACGGGCCATCACGCCGGTCGGGTCAAAGCCCTGGCAGATATTCAGCACTGCCTCGACATTCGCGATGTCGGCGCCGAGCGCCGTGGCCACTTCATCAAGGTCGGCGCGCAAATAGCCGGTATCGTCTGTCTCGTCGATCAGGCGCGCCGCGATCAGGCGGTCAGCTGCGGACAGGCCGGCAAGGTTCAGCTGCGTGTGCAGATGTTCGTGCAGGGATATTTCGGAGCTGACATTGGCCGTGTAGTCGAAATCCTCGCCGGAGCCGCCCCCGCTGGCGCCGGACCAGTCGGTTTTGGCGGATGGGCCGGAACTGCCGGCGGGCATTGCGGCGTCGGAGCCTGTGCCCGGCTCGTAGACATCCTCGCCCGGCGCATCAAGCTGGTCGCGCGCGGCGCCAAGTCCGGAGGATTCATCCAGTGAGAGTTGTTCGCGATTGTCCGCCTTCGGGCTTTCGGACTCGCTGGACGCGTCTTCCTCGGCCTTGTTCAGCAGGGGATTGCGCTCAATCTCCGCTTCCACGAATTCGGTGAGTTCCTGATTGGAGAGCTGCAACAGCTTGATCGCCTGCTGGAGCTGCGGCGTCATTACCAGGGACTGACCCTGGCGCATGTCGAGTGACTGTTTCATTCCCAAGCCCGCGCCTTTCCTCAAGCGGCGAACTGTTCACCCAGATAGACCCTGCGCACGTCTTCATTCGTCAGCACGTCTTGCGGCGTACCATCAAACAGGACTTCACCTTCATACATCACATAGGCCTTGTCGACGATCTGCAAGGTTTCGCGCACCTGGTGGTCCGTGATCAGGACACCCAGGCCGCGTTGCTTCAGATAGCGGACAAGATCGGAAATGTCGGAAATGGCGAGCGGGTCGATACCGGTGAACGGTTCATCCAGTAGCATGAAGCTCGGACGGGATGCGAGCGCACGGGCAATCTCCACCCGGCGGCGTTCGCCTCCGGACAGGGATGTGGCCGCCTGGCCACGAAGGTGTTCCACGTGCAATTCGCTGAGCAGGCTATCGACCTGAGCCATTCGCTTCGCCCGGTCTTTTTCGACCAGTTCCGCAACGGCCATTACATTTTCTTCCACCGTCATGCCGCGAAAAATCGAGGCTTCCTGAGGAAGATAGCCCACGCCGAGGCGTGCGCGTTGGTACATGGGCAGACGGGTTACGTCTTCGCCATCAATCGAGATCGTACCCGAATCTGCGCTGATGAGGCCCATGATCATGTAAAAGCAGGTCGTCTTGCCGGCCCCATTGGGTCCAAGCAGGCCGACAATTTCCCCGCGTTGAAGGCTCAGAGATACGTCTCGCACGACCTGTCGCTTGCCAAATGACTTGGCAATATTGTTAACGACAAGGCCTTCGGCCGAATCCGTCATCTCTGCTAAATTCCCTCAATCCACTGGGATTTTGCCACCCGGAAACAGGCATACCCTTACATACTTAAGATCGGCTTCACGATCCCGCTAAAATTTATTCAGTTGTTTGCGGGCTGATTGTCCGGATCGATCACCATGCGGGTGCGGCCATCGCCGCCATCCAGCGTGGTTCGGCGGTTGCCGATCTCGACCCGCAGGACAGCGCCCTCGGCCACGTCACGCTCGCGCAACAGGGCCACATTTCCGGTCATGGTGATGATGTCGCTTGCGGCGTCATAGACACCGCGATCGCCCTTCGCCTTCATGTCGGCGGTGATGTAGAAGACGTTGCCCTCTGCGATCATGGTCTGGACCTGGCCGAAGCCGCCGCCGACACTGGTCGTCTGCGTGGCGCCCGCCGGTCTTTCGGCAAAGATCATGGTGACCGTGTCGGCGCGCAGCCGGGCATCGCCCTGCTGGATGTCGACATTGCCGATCAGCAGCACTTTGCGTTCGCGCTCAAGGCTCTCGGTGCGCTCCGAATTGATATAGATCGGACCGCCTTCCGACGAGATTTGCGCCATCGCCGGCAGCGTGAAGGCTGCCAGGGCGGCCAGCGAAACAAGAACCTTATTGAGAGCCATCTGTCTCACCTTCATTCGTTTCATTTGTGTCTGCCGGGGCAGGATACAGCACCGTTTTGACATTGCCTTTGCAGATGACGCGGTTGCCATCCTCCAGAACTTCATACGAGTCACAGCTGATATCGCCAAGGGGGCCTCTGCCTTGCAGCGGCGATAGACCCTCGACGCGGCCTTCATCGACGAAGACGCGCGCGCCGGATGTCATGAAGGTGAACCCGTTCGCATCCGAAATGCGGACATCCTCATAGAGTTCCAGAATGCCGGCGTCGCGATCATACATGCCGGAGGGGGCGCGGATCTCGCTGCCTGTCTGGTCCGTAAGGATGGGATTCACCAGGTCGACCAGTGTGCCAGTGGTCTGGCGCCGCCGCGCGGCATCTGCCGTGATGTTGAAGCTCTGGCCAACGGAATCCCGCCCGGAAAAGCGCGGGTTCAACATGGTGACGGTTTCGCCCTGCGCCACCTGGACCGGGGTTGCATCCTTCGCGATGGCGCTGCGCACGATGTAACCGAGGAACAGACCGATCGAAATCGCTGCGCAGGCCGAGAAGGCGAGGCGCAGGAGACGCACCCCCTGCGACCGCTTGCGCGCCTGGGCCAGTGTCAGCTGGCGCCGCGGAGCCCATAATGATGCCGGATCGTGATGCTTGACGGCGTCCATGAATAAGAGGGGCCTGCTTCTGTAACTACACGGGGACGTTTAGCGGACCAGCCTCTGAAACAAAAGCGGCGAAGGCATGGCGAGCGCGTCAGCTGTGCGCGAAAATATCCGTTTCGCCCCAACCCGACAGATCAAGCGCTGCACGGATCGGCAAGAACGCGAAACAGGCCTCGGCCAATTCGAGCCGGCCTTCGCGTTTCAGCATTGCCTCCAGACCATCCTTGATCTTGTGCAGGTAGAGCACGTCGGACGCGGCATATTGGAGCTGCGCATCGGACAATTCGCGCGATCCCCAATCAGAACTCTGCTGGGCCTTCGACATGTCGGCGCCGGCGATCTCACGCGCCACATCCTTCAGCCCATGACGGTCGGTATAGGTGCGCGCCAGTTTGGAGGCGATCTTGGTGCACCAGATCGGCGCGCAATCAATGCCCATCCAGCGTTTCATCATCGCCACGTCAAAGCGCGCGAAATGAAACAGTTTCAGCACTTCGGGATCGGTCAGGATCTTTTTGAGGTTCGGACAGTCATAATCACGGTCCAGCTGCACCAGATGCGCCGTGCCGTCGCCGGACGAGAGCTGGACGAGCGTGAGATTGTCGCGCAACAGGTTCAGGCCCATGGCCTCGGTGTCGACCGCCACAACCGGGCCAAAGTCGATACCAGCGGGCAGGTCGCCCTTGTGAAGAGTAATGCCGTTCATGGCGAGGCTGTAGCACTTCAGGCGTTAAGGGCAAGTGTCTCAGCACGCTGAACGCGATCAGCGGCGGGCTTTCTTCAGGGCGACCAGCGCCACATCCAGAGCGGAGAGAAACCGCGACCGGTCCGCCTTGGAGAAGGGGGCAGGGCCGCGCGCAATCCCGTCCCCCAGACCAGCGCGCAGGTCGGAATGAATGGCCCGGACGGCGACGGCATTGCCGATGGAGGCATCGGTGAACGGCTTGCCGGTGGGGGAGATGACGGTAGCGCCCGCTTTCAGGGACCGGTCCGCCAGCAGGATGTCCGCCGTGATGACCACGGACTCCGGCGTGGAGGCTTCCGCGATCCAGTCATCCGCCGCATCAAATCCGTCGGAGACGATCTTGCGGCTGACGAGCCGGTGCTCGGGGATGCGGATATAGGAATTGGCGACGATCACCACCGGCACGTCATGGCGCAGCGCGACCTTGTAGATCTCGTCCTTGACCGGGCAGGCATCCGCATCAACCAGGATCTGGGGCAGGGGCGCCTGGGGGTCGGTCATCCGTCCCTACAGCCTGTGAACCAGCCGGGGCAGGTAGCGTCCCGGAAGGGAGCCGGACTCGGTTTCGCCAATCTGTTCGGCGCCCATATGGATGTAGAAGGGCGCTGCGTCCGGGTCCGCGTCGATCACCAATTCATGTGCGCCGAGGCCCTGCGCAAAGCGGCAGGCCCAGACATACAGCATCTTGCCCGTGCCTTCGCCAAGCCGGGTCGGCTCCACGAACAATTTGTCGAGATGGCTCGTGCCCGTCTCATCGACAGATATCTCGGCCAGCCCGGCCACGCCGCGCCGGTCCTCGGCCACGACGATGGCGTCTTTTTCCAGATCCTCTTCGGTCAGGGTGAGTTCACTGCGAAACGCGTCGAGCATGGCATCGTCATAGTTCCAGACCGATTTCGACCGGAGGCACATGTCCGACAGGGACTGCAGCTCGTCCGCATTGGGCGGTCTCAGGATCATGCCGGAAATCCTTTCGGGGCGCGGATGTCGCTTGACTCTGACCGGGCAAATGTTCTCTTTATGTTCACTTTTGTATCCGGGATATAGCCATGCGTTTGCCGACAGAGATTGAGTCTCTCTATATCGACTTTGATGCCTTTTTTGCAAATGCGGAAAAACACCTGCGCCCTGAGCTGCGCGGCCGTCCTGTCGGGGTGGTGCCGCTGGCGTCAGACCATACGAGCCTGATTGCCCGGTGCTATCTGGCCAAGGCGTTTGGCCTGAAGCGTGGGACATCCGTAAAGGAGGCCCGCGCGCTGTGCCCGGAGATCGCCCTGCCGGTCGCCCGGCATGATGAGTATGTGAAACTTCACCACAAGATCCTTGAAGAGCTCGATCGGCATGTCCCGGTCCGGAAAGTCTGGTCTGTCGATGAAATGGAGTGCACTCTGATCGGGTCCGAGCGGGGGCGGGGCGAGGAGATCGCCGCGAATATCCGCCGGGGCCTCAAGGAGAATGTCGGACCTTGCCTGACCGCCTCCATCGGCCTCGCGCCAAACCAGTTTCTTGCGAAAGTCGCGGCAGAAATGAACAAGCCCGAAGGGTTCGTCATGCTGCGCCCGGAAGACCTGCCAGGCCGGTTGTTCGAACTGGAACTGCAAGACCTTCCCGGTATTTCAGGCCGCATGCATGCCCGGCTTGAGCGCGCCGGGATCTATACGGTCGAACAGCTCTGGAACCTCTCGCCCAAGCAAGCGCGCGCCATCTGGAACAGCGTGGAGGGCGAGCGTATGTGGGCGCAGTTGCGAGGCTATGCGGTGGCCCGTCCGGAAACCGTGCGCCGCATGTTCGGGCACGGGCGTATCCTTTCATCGGATTGGCGCCAGCCGGAAAATGCCCGTGACTGCCTGCGACTGCTGACGGCCAAGGCGGCCCGACGCCTGCGCCGGGAAGGGTATCTGGCCAGTGCGCTGCACGTCTCAATCGGCACACAGGACGGGATGCGCTGGGGGGGAGAGACGACCTTCTTTCCGGCGCGGGACGATCACACCTTCCTCCGGAAGGCCTGCGAAGTTTACGACGCCGGAATCAGGGCGCTGGAGGGGCGACGCCTGAAGAAGGTCTCTGTGATGCTCCACCATATCAGTCAGCCCGGCGAGGTCAGTGCAGATCTCTTCGAGCACGCCAACAAGGCCGCTGAACGCTCCCGGTGGGAGCGCGTGACGGATGCCATGGATGTCCTGAATTCCCGCAATGGCGGGTGTGTCGTGTCGCTTGGCCCGCGGAAAGAGCCGCCCGGCGGGTATGCAGGCGCAAAGATTGCCTTCGGCCGGGTTCCCGATCTCGATGACTTCCTTGTTGTCCGCACCGACAGATAGGGGCCGCCCAGGGTCAGCGCGGGACGGCCAAGTATCGTGCGAATGCGTAATATCTTCCAGAAGGAGGGGAATTGGTGACTGGTTCTTGCGGCGTTTTATCGCTAAACGGTATGAAACAACTCACGAGGACATTATGCAGATAAAATATCTCCTGTCAGGCGGCGCTGCGGCGATCGCGCTTTCGCTGTCGGCTTGTGACACCAAGACCGATGCCCCCGCGATGTCGGCTGAGGCCGAAACGCCTGTCGAAGCGCAGGGCCTGCCGGAGATCGTCGTGACGGACGCTGAACTCCAAGGCAATCCATTCCGGCAGGAGTGGGACACGCCCTATGGCGTGCCACCCTTCGCAGACATTCGCGACGAGCACTATATGCCAGCGACGAAGAAGGCCATTCTCGAGCTTCGCGCTGACATTGATGCGATTGTGAGCAATCCTGATGCGCCGACCTTCGAGAATACGGTCGTCGCGCTCGATACGGCGGGGGCCTCTCTGAACAAGGTCCTGAATGTCTTCAGCAACATCACCAATACCGACACGAATGACACGCTGAGCGACCTGGAAGCTGAAATCTGGCCCATGCTGACCCGTGAAACCACGGCGATCAGCTTCAATGAAGACCTCTTCAAACGCGTTCAGGCGGTCTATGATCAGCGCGACCGCCTCGGCCTGGACGAGCAGGACGCCCGTCTGCTGGAGCTGACGCATCGTGAATTCCTGCGCAATGGCGCGGCCCTGTCGCCGGAGACCAAGGCCGAAGTCGCCGCGATCAATGAAGAACTGTCCGGCCTGACCACGAAATTCGGCCGCAATTTGCTGCTGTCGACCAAGGCCTTCAAGATCGGGATCACGGACGAAGCGGAGTTGGCCGGCCTGTCGGATGACTTCAAGAGCGCCCTGAAAGTCGAGGGAGAGGACAAATGGGTCCTGACTGTCGACCGGTCCGTCTACGAGACCTTCATGACGCAGAGCGAGAACCGCGACCTGCGCGCAAAACTGTTTGACGGCTATCGCCTGCGCGCCTCCGAAGGCGAGCATGACAATGGTCCACTCGCCATCAAGATTGCCCAGCTACGTGCCAAGCGGGCCGAGCTGATGGGCTACAAATCCCATGCGCACTACCAGTTGGAAACGCGGATGGCGAAAACACCCGAAGGCGCCGAGGAATTCCTCCTTCGGGTCTGGAAGCCAGGCCTTGAGCGGGCGAAGGAAGAGCGCGCCGCCATGCAGGACATGGTCGGCGATGAGTTCCAGATTGCTGGCTATGACTGGTGGCACTATGCCGAAAAGGTCCGGCAGGAGCTGTATGCCTTCGATGACAATGCGCTGAAGCCGTATTTCGAACTGGGCGCTGTGCGCGCCGGGGCCTTCGACGTCGCCTCGAAACTGCTCGGCGTTACGCTGGAGCCGGTTGAGGTCGAGAGCTGGAATCCTGACGTCACGGCCTATGACGTCAAGGATGCAGAGACCGGTGAGCATCTCGGCCTGTTCATGGCCGACATGTATGCCCGCGATTCCAAACGGGGCGGCGCCTGGATGAGTTCGTTCCGCGACACGTCCAATGTCAACGGCAACAATATCCGCCCGATCATCACCAACAATCTGAACCTGATCAAGCCGCCCGAAGGCGAGCCGACCCTGATGCGGTTCGACGAAGTGGAGACCCTGTTCCACGAATTCGGACATGGCCTGCATGGCCTGCTCACGCAGATCCGCTATTCAACCTTCTCCGGCGTGGATGGCCCGCGGGACTATACCGAATTCCCGGCTCAGATTCTGGAGCATTGGGCCGGCGCGCCGGAAGTGCTGGCCACTTATGCAAACCATTATGAAACCGGCGAACCGATCCCGTTGGAACTCATCGACAAGATGAATGCCGCTGCAACGTTCAACCAGGGCTTCAAGACGACGGAATTCATTGCCGCGTCTCTGCTCGACCTGCGCTGGCACATGCTGACCTCCGAAGAGGCCGCAGAGATCACGGACGCCCGTGAGTTCGAGCAGAAGGTGCTGGAAGAATACGGCCTGATCCCGGAGATCGAGCCGCGCTATCGCAGCCAGTATTTCAGCCACATCTTCGCCGGCGGCTATTCGGCCGGCTATTACGCCTATCTCTGGTCTGAAATCCTCGACGCTGACGGCTTCACCGCCTTCCGCGATACGGGCGACATCTATGACCCTGAGCTTTCGGCACAATTGAAGAAATGGGTCTATGAGTCCGGTGGCCTGCGTGAAGCAGACGAACTTTACCGGAATTTCCGTGGCTCCGATCCGACCATCGAGCCGCTGTTGAAGTTGCGCGGCTTCTCCGAGCAGCAGCCCAGCGAAGGCTGATCGGACACCGAACCCCCAAATGAAAAGCCCGCCGAAAATCTTCGGCGGGCTTTTTCAATTCAGGCTGTTGAAGCGTGGCCTCAGGCCGATTGTTCGGCGGCCTCGCGGCAGACAATGGCCTTCACCTCGTCAACCGTGCCGGCTTCGCGCAGGGCATCGCGCACGGCGCTCTGGCGGAAGGTGCGGCTGACCTGGGCAAGTGCCCGCAAATGGTCGGCACCAGAGGATTTCGGGGCCAGCAACATGAAGACAAGATCGCAGGGCCGGTCATCGATGGCTTCGAAATCGACGCCGTGGACCAGTCTGAGATAGCCGCCAACCGGCGCTTCAATGCCGTCCAGCCGGGCATGCGGAATGGCAACGCCTTCGCCAACACCGGTCGATCCGAGGCGCTCGCGTTCCATGACCGCGTCCTCGATCTCGCGCAGACCAATCCCCGTCGCGTCGGCCAAGGCCTCGGCGAGCGCGTGAATTGCCTGTTTGCGGCTTTTCGCCTCCAAAGAAGGGATGATTACCCCGCCTTCGAGCAGGGACGTCAAATCAGTCGCCATGAAGTTGCTTTCCGTCTTCCGGCCTAGTTCCTCGGGGCGTTCGCTGGATCCACCCATCCAATGTGCCCGTCTGGTCGGCGGTAGACCATATTCAGCCCCTCATGGCCAGCATTTCTGAACATGAGTGCCGGCACTTCCTGCAGTTCGAGCTGCATAACGGCTTCAGATACGCTCATTGTCCGAATTGTGTGCGAGGTCTCCGCCACGGTCAGGGGCGTGTCATCTGCCTCTTCCGTGGGCTCTTCATCGGTCGTGTCGTGTCCGTTCACGCGAAACACGGATTCCGGCGCCAGTTCGCTCGGCATCGGGGCTGATGTTCCGGAGTGATGATCCTTCAGACGGCGCTTGTAGCGGCGCACCCTTTTTTCCATCTTGTCGAGGCTGTTTTCGAGGGCGGCGTAAGGGTCTCCCGCTTTGCCGGTCGATTGGAGAATGATGCCGGACGGCAGGTGCACATTGCAGTCTACTTCAACGAAGGGGCCCTGTTGGGAGACGAAAACGCGGGCATCGCCAGTTCGGTTGAAATACTTACTGACTGCCGCCTCCAGTCCGTCTTCGATACGGCTCCGCAGAGCCTCGCCGAGATCCATATGCTTGCCAGTAATCTGTATCTGCACGGGCGGTCTCCTTTGTTTTTTCAGGATTCAAGTATGGCGCAGAAATGCGGCCGAGGCGAATCGATTTCCTCATCTTCAAGACTTGGGACGGGAGGGAAGGGCCCTCAAGACCTGGCGGGAGCCTGCGTAGAAAAATTCCCTGAAAACTCTCATTCTGATGAGGCGGCAATACGATACGTTCCACATGCCCTTCGAGGATGCCGGATAAAAATCCCCTGACTACAAAGTGGTAAGCGGTGCTCAGTTCGAGTAACCTGTTTTACACTTTCGCGTAGTCTTCTGGATTAATATCCATTCACCAAGGATTATCTCCACGCATGTCGACTGCCGAGCCCGAGGAACCGCAGGACACGCCGGTCACTTTGGCCGAGCGCGAGGCGATGTTCCGTAACACGTTTGAACATGCCAGCGTCGGCATTGCCCATGTCGGACCGCAAGGCCAGTGGCTGAACGTCAATCGCCGTGTGTGTGAGATTGTCGGGTATCCGCGCGAAGAATTGCTCAAGATCAGCTTTCAGGACATCACTCATCCCGATGATCTGAATCTGGATGTCGGGCTCCTGAATGAAGTCCTTGAAGGCAAGCGGGATACCTACCGGATCGAGAAGCGTTACTATCACAAGTCCGGACGCATCGTCTGGGTCACGCTGTCGGTCAGCTGTGTCCGGGGGGCGGGCGGCGAAGTCGACTATTTCATCTCCATCATTCAGGACATCACGGAAAAGAAGCGGATCAGCCGGGCCCTGGCTGACAGCGAGACCCGGTTCCGCGCGGTTCAGGAAACCAATCCTGACGGGTTCATGATCCTGCGCAGCTTGCGCGCCATGTCGGGTGAGATCGAGGATTTCATCTGGGAATTCGTGAATCCGGCGGCCGAACAGCTGACCGCGCGCACGGCAAAAGCGTTGGTCGGCAAACGCTTGTCGCAGGAAATGCCGGAAGCCTTCACGCGCGGCCTGTTCGACGTATTCTGCAAGACGGTCGAGACCGGGAAGCCCTGGCAGCGGGAAATATACTATCCGCTAGACCGGGAGCCGCGATGGTTTCACTTCACGGTGGCCCGGGTCGGAGACGGATTTGCCGTCTCCTTTCAGGATGTCACGGCGCGCAAGCAGGCAGAACTTCAATTACAGGCGAACCAGCAACGTCTCCGCACCATTCTGGATGGGGTCATGTCGATGATCGGCCTGACCACGCCGTCTGGAACATTGCTCAAGATCAACGAGGCGTCCTTGCGGCTCACGGGTGCTGCGAGCGAGGATTTGATTGGTCAGCCGATCTGGGAGCACCCGGCCTGGTCCCACACACCTGCCATGCAGGACCGGTTGATTTCGGCGTTCAGCCAGGCAAAGGCGGGACGGCGCATGCGCTTTGATGCGGAAGTCCGGGATTCCCGGGGCCGATTGATCCCGGTGGATGTGCAATTGGCTCCGATTTTCGATGAAGCCGAACAGGTGACGGACATTGTCATGTCTGCGGTCGACATCTCCGAGCGCAAGCGCGCCGAAGCTCACCGCGAAATGCTGCTCGGTGAGCTGAACCACCGCGTGAAAAACTCGCTGGCGACGATCCAGGCGATTGCGGCGCACACCTTGCGGGAAGCCTCCACGCTGGAGAGTTTCCGCCAATCCTTTACCGGGCGCCTGCGCGCGATCGCGGCCAGCCACGACCTTCTCGTCTCGACGACAAGGGATTCTGCCGATATTTCCCGGCTCATCCGGGATCAGGTGATGGGCTATGCCCCGGCAGAGGAAGAACGGCTTGAAATGACCGGCCCGCCGCTCGTGCTCGGCCCGCAGGGATCCCACGCTTTTGGGCTGATCCTGCACGAATTGGCGACAAACGCATCGAAGTATGGCGCCTTTTCCAATGATTCCGGACGGCTCAGCATCAATTGGTGTGTTGAAGAGCATGATGAGGAGCCGGAAGTGATCGTCGACTGGATCGAAAGTGGCGGTCCACCAGTCACACCGCCGACCCGGAAAGGCTTTGGCAGCGTGCTCATCGAACAGAGCCTGTCGCACTCTCTTGGGGGGAAAGCGAACTTAACCTTTGACCCGAAAGGATTAAAAGCTCAGTTTCGCTTTCCAGTAAGAAGGTAGGGGGAGCATGCCGAAAATACTGTTGGTGGAAGACGATTTCCTGATTGCATACGATGTGAAGGCGCAGCTTGAAGATGCCGGGCTGGAAGTGGTGGGTCCGGCGTCGAGCAATGAGGCCGCAGATGCCTTGATCCAGCCGGGGGCTGTCCATGCGGCGGTGCTCGACATGGACCTCGGCGGGGTCACGTCATTTCCTACGGCGTCCCGCTTGAAGGATCTCGGCATCCCCTTCGTATTCGTGACGGGCAATGACCAGGCCGAACTGAAGGGCAGCCTGGCCGGGAGTGCGGTCCACACCAAGCCGGTACATTTTCCGCGCCTGATAGATGCATTGAAAAGCCTGACCGAGTCCGAATAGTGCGATCGCCTACATGGCTCTCATCGGACCCTTGATGGGTGTGCCGGCCTCCGGGTCGGCGGCCTTGCCGGCATTGCGGCCGTAATCATGCTTTTTCAAAAGGCCCCGGAATTGGTGGTAGGACAGGCCAAGCAAATCTGCCGCCCGCCCCTGATGGCCCTGTGACAGGCTGAGCGCTTCATCAATCAATTGCATCTCGAAGGCGGCGACCTGCGCGCTGAAATCCGCGGCGATCTCGGGATTGTCGCGAATGCGTACCGGATCGGCCCGAGGGGTGTCGGGATGTCCGGTCTTGCCAGACTCGGAGGGGCGCCAGGGAGAATCGAAGGGGTCGAGCGCCGAGGGATCGAACAGGACCGGCTCGTCCGGGGCGATCAGCATGGCCCGATGCGCCAGACGTTGCGCAAAATTGCGAAGTTCGCGGACATTCCCCGGCCAGTCATGTGCTTCGATGGCCGCAATGGTCGATGGCGCAAAGCCCGGGAAGTCCTGCGCCATCTCGATGGCCATGCGCCGGGCAAAATGATCGGCCAGCAGGCTGGCATCGCCGGGCCGCGCGCGGAGCGGGGGCAGGGTGATGACGTCAAAGGCCAGCCGGTCCAGAAGGTCGGCGCGAAACTCGCCCGCCTCAACCATGCCTGGCAGATCGGCGTTGGTGGCTGCCACGATGCGGACATCCGTTGCCAGAACCTTTGAGCCGCCCACGCGCTGGAACTCACCATATTCCACCACGCGCAGCAGCTTTTCCTGCACCTGATCGCTCGCGGTGGCGATTTCATCGAGAAAGATCGTGCCCCCATCGGCCAGTTCAAACCGGCCCCGACGCATTTCAGTCGCGCCGGTGAACGCGCCGCGCTCATGCCCGAACAATTCGGAATCCAGCAAAGTCTCTGACAGCGCTGCACAATTAACCTTCACGAACGGTCCGTCCCAGCGCTTGGACAGGAAGTGAAGGCGCTCTCCGATCAGCTCCTTGCCGGTTCCGCGCTCCCCGATGACGAGGATGGGGCGATCCAGCGGGGCGACACGGGAGACATGCTCCTGCGCGCTGAGCCATGCGGGGGCTTGGCCCAGCAATTGTGTATTCTGATCAATCATTTAGTCAAAATAACCAAAAGCGGCGATTAAATCTACAACACATTTAGTGAAAAAGACTAAAAATTAAAAACGGCATCCAGTCAAAATTACAAAATATCTATATAAAACAAAGTATTATAAAATTAATTTTGAACTGGCACGGTCCTTGAAATGATAGAAGGGCTCAGAGCGACAGGGCGTTGCTCACATATCCAAGAAGGACAAACTGAAAATGGAAGATCGCTACAACACTTCGGAAGCCCGCTCGGATGCTGGCCGTTTCGGTCGGTGGCTCGCGACGCGCCCGGCGGAAAGCTGGATGTTCTTCGTCGTCGGCATCTTCTTCGGCGGTTTGTTCTTCTAATCCTCCCCCCACTCACGAAAGGACACCAAAATGGGCTTGTTCTCCCGACTCGGTGACATCATCAATTCCAACATCAACGCGATGCTCGACAGCGCCGAAAATCCTGAAAAGATTGCCCGGCTCATCATCCAGGAAATGGAAGATACGCTGGTTGAGGTTCGCACCGCTGCGGCCCGCGCCATGGCAGACAAGAAGGAAATGGAACGCGAAGTCGTCCATTTCACCACGACCCGCGATGAGTGGGCCGCCAAGGCCGAACTCGCCATCGACAAGGGCCGTGAAGATCTTGCCCGGGGCGCACTGACCGCCAAGCAGAAGGCAGACGGCGAAATCGAACGTCGCAAGGTCGCGATGGACGCTGCCGAAGAAGCCTTCGAGAAGCGTCAGGACGATCTGGCAAAACTTCAGGCCAAGCTGGACGAGGCAAAGGCAAAGCATCGTGCGCTGATGATGCGCCGCGAGGCCGCCGAACAGCGTATCCGCATCCGCAGCCAGGTCTATGACGGCAAGGTCGATGATGCGCTGGCCCGCTACAATAATATCGAGCGAAAGGTCGACGAAATGGAAGCCTACGCAGATACAATCAAGGGACGCGAGCCGACCCTCGAAGCCGAATTCGCCGCGCTGGAGCGTGACGAGAGCGTCGAGAAAGAACTCGAAGCCCTGAAAGCGAAGCGCGCCAAGTCATCGGCGAAGTCTTCCAGCAAGAAATCGGAGGACTAATTGATGCTCTTTTCACTCGCTTGCCTTGCCGGCTTCATGACGCTGGTCTGCGCTCCGGGCCTCATCGCCCAGGCGCGCGCCAATCGCGCCAACTCCGCTGACGAGGCCGCCTGATGGATGAGTTTATTCCAATCATAGCGATCGTTTCGCTGTTCATCGTCCTCCCGGGCATGATCTTCCACTACATTACCCTGTGGCGGAAGCAGAAGACCCTGATGCCGGATGATGAGCGCATGATGGAGGATCTCTGGCGCTCGGCCAAGGCGATGGAGCGCCGGATCGAGACCTTGGAATCCCTCCTTGAGCAGAGCGAAGCAGACAGCCCTCGCAAGCCGCCTCGCGCTTCCCGCCCCACTTTTGACGACTAAGGACCCAGACATATGTCCCGCCAATCCCGTGCCTACCGTGATCCCGCCCCAGAAGGCGACCAGTACGGCTCCCCCAATCCGAAGCGCTATTACCGCTCGCGCCATGACAAGGTCATTGCCGGCGTCTGTGGCGGCCTCGCCGAGCGCTTTGGCTGGGAACCGATCCTGGTTCGCCTGCTGGCCGTGCTCGCCTTTTTCTTCGTTGCCGGGCCGATCGCCGTGATCGCCTACATCGTGGTCTGGATGATTACGCCCCGTACGCCCCTGGGCGGTCGTCTCATCTCTCCGGAAGAAGATGTCTTCTGGCGTAATGTGAATGACCGCCCGCGCGCCACCTTCGGAAATTTGAAATACACATTCATGGATCTCGACGAACGCCTCAGGGATATCGAACGCAAGGTCACGTCTGACGAGTGGCGCCTGCGCAAGGAATTCCGCGACCTGGAGCGCGGCAACTAGACCGCGCCCATTCACCCTAACTATCCGACAAGAAGGACCGGAAAAATGCGTAAGGGGACGCTACTGACAAATAACTGGCTGCTGGGAGGAGTCTCTGTCCTCATCCTGATGATGATACTCTTCATCTCCAGCCTCCACGGACAAACCGTTCTGGAGTTCGGCGGACTTCAGATGAATTTTGCTCCGCACGAGGATGGGGGCGTTCGCCTCAGCATCGCCCGCTCGCTGGGCCAGTCAGATATCGCCGCGCTTTAAGCCGCGCAGGATCAGGCGCAGGGGGCTGACCGCCTCCAGCGCCGGCACCTCGGCGGGGGAGGGCCCGCCCAGGCATTGCGCCGCCAACAGCCGCCCGGCCCACGGGCCCCAGGTAAAGCCGCGCGCACCAAATCCATTCACCATGAATATGCCCGCCAGCACTGGGGCGTCCGCATCGGCAGGGCGCCCTTTTCGCAATCCGGCAAAAGTTTCCAGGGCTGCATCATGATCCGGTACGGCGCCGATCAAGGGTAGCCGGTCAGCCGTCGTGGCCCGGATGGCAGCCCGGGAGGATACCGGAAATGCGGTCGCATCCCGTCGCCACCAGGGCGACAGTTCGCGCAATGCCTCGGCATTGGTTTCGCGGGCCGCATCGGACGTCTGAGGCGGCACGCCGTCTGCGATCTTTTCAAATGTCGCGCCCCACAAACGCTGGTCCCCCAGCGCGAGGGCGTAATGCCCGCTGGCCATCGCGTCGGCCTCGACGGGCGCCGCGCCTGTAACACTGTCCACCTGGCCGAGCCGTCCTTCGAGGTTGATCCAGTCCAGCTGCCGGTTCGTCTCCATCGCCGTGGCGAGCACGATGGCGTCGAACGCCTCACCGTTCACCATCCGGGCCTCCAGCGATACGTCTACGGGCCCGATCTGGGCCGGTACACTTTCCAGCAAGTCCGCAATTATGCGCGCGGGCTCAAGGATCAGGGCTCGCTTGTGCAGCAGGCCGCCGCCGGAGATCGCTTCAAGGTCTTCGAGGGGCAAAGGCGGGTCGGCGAGCAGTTTGGCGAACCGGGTTCGCTCGGCCTCGTCCCTGGGCATTTGTCGCACGCTGGTTTCGTGTGCCCCAATCATTCCCGCATAGGTGCGGCGGGCGGCGAGATAGGCGTCGATCAGCAGGCGGGCCTGAGCCGTATCGCCCGCATCAAGGCGCGGCATCAAAAGCGCCAGCGGATTGCCACTTGCGCCACTTGCCGGACCGACCGGATCGAAGACGGTGACCGCCGCGCCGCGCTCTGTCAGGGCGTGTGCGGCGCTCGCCCCCGCAACTCCGGCGCCAAGCACCGCAATCTTTCGCGCCGGTGCTGGCAAGGCGCGCAAGCCATAGATGTCGGGCTTGGGGGCAGGAGGCTGGGTGAGCCTCGCTTCGAGCCTCTGGCGTTTGCGGCCATGACCGGGCGCCCTGGCGACGTCGAAGCCGGCCTCCGCCAGCCCCCGCCGCACGGCACCTGCCACCGTGAACGTCCCAATGGTCGCGCCGGGACGGGAACGTTCCGCGATCAGGCCATAAAGATCAGCCGCCCACATCTCTTCATTCTTCGCCGGGCTGAACCCGTCGAGGAACCACGCATCTGCCATGAAGCGGCTGGCGGGCAGGGTGTCGTGAATGTCGCCGAGATGAAGCGTCAGGGTGACGCCAAGATCCGGCCAGACAAGGTGATGCACGCTGCGTACCGGCTCCGGCCAGTCCGCCAGCAATCGGCCAGCCAGCGCCGACAATTCCGGCCAGGCGGCCAGCGCCTGCGTCGCATCGGCCGACGTCAGGGGGAATCCTTCAAAGCTGACAAAGTGCAACCACGCCTCCGGGGCAGGGCGGCGCGCTTGCCACAGCTCGCACAGGGCGAGGAAATTCAGCCCGGTTCCAAACCCGGTCTCGGCCACGGTGAACTGGTCCCGGCCGTTCCAGGCCTCCGGCAGGCCGCAACCCTGCAGGAATACGGCGCGGGTTTCGGCCAGGCCATCTCCCGCCGTGAAGTAGACATCCCCCGCCTCGCGCGCGACGGGTGTGCCATCTTCCTTCCAGTCGATTGTCGGATGCGTCAGCAGGCGGGCCATGCGCGATGGGGTAGCCGCGTGATGGGCCTTTGAACAGTCCCCCTGCGCCGCGCACATTCTGACGAGGATTTAATCGGATCGCTCCTGCAAGATGCGCGTTGATTGAGTGACCGCAATCATGCGGCCGATACAAACAGAGTGAAGGAGACCTCAATGGACAAGGAACATGTAAAAGGCGGCGCCAAGAAAGCTGAAGGCGAAGTCAAGGACACCGTCGGCAAGATGACGGACAACAAGAAGATGCAGGCCGAAGGCAAAATGGACAAGGCCGAAGGCGAAGCCCGCAAGACAGCGGGTGACGTGAAGGACGCCGTCAAGAAGTAAGGCCCCATCACACTACTGTGAAAGCCGCTCCATCAGGGGCGGCTTTTCCTTGCGCGCCGTAGCCTCGCGCGCCACATAGGACTTCTCAGCAGAAGGCAGATGCTCATGAGCGAGATTGAGATCAAGCGCGAAGACGGAGAAACCGGTGGGCGCTATGTTACGCGGGTCAAGGGTCATGAGGCCGAGATGACCTATTCGAAGGCCGGCACGCAGCGGATCATTATTGATCATACCGGTGTGCCCAAGGAACTTGGCGGCCTCGGGGTCGGCGTGGCCCTGGTGAAGCGCGCGGTCGAGGATGCCCGCCGGGATGGCATCAAGATCATTCCGCTCTGTCCTTTCGCAAAGGCCCAGATCGAGAAACACCCCGAATGGCAGGATGTCCTCGCATGACCACGACCAGGATTACCCATGACGAAAACCATATGCGCTACAGCCATTTCGAGAATGGGCTGGAAGCGTACCTGACCTATGAGCGCCCGCGCACCGGCCATCGCCACATCACCCATACGATTGTCCCGGGAGAACTCGGTGGCCGCGGCCTCGGGAAAAAACTGGTGAAGACGGTGATGGAAGATATCATGGCCGCAGGCGAGACGGTGTCGTCTTCCTGCTGGTTCGCCACCGCCCTGATCGAAAAGTCGCCCGAATGGGCCGCCTTGAGGGGATGACCCAGCCCTTCTGGAAAACAAAGTCGCTTGGTCAGATGACATCGCAGGAATGGGAATCCCTCTGTGATGGCTGCGGCAAGTGCTGCCTGCTCAAACTGGAAGACGAAGACACCGGCGAAATTGCCTATACGCGGCTGCATTGCCGCTTGTTCGACAGCGCGACCTGTCAGTGTGCCGACTACCAGAATCGCAAGAAAATTGTCGAAGACTGCGTAATTCTGACACCGCAAAAGGTAGAGGAAATCCGCTGGATGCCGAAGACTTGCGGCTATCGCCTGATCCATGAAGGCAAGGATCTGCCCGACTGGCACCATCTCGTGTGCGGCGACCACAACCGTATCCATGAAGAAGGCCACTCCATCCGGGAGCGTACCGTCTCCGAAGACACGGTCTTCGAGGAAGACACCGAGGACTGGATCGTCGACTGGGAAGGCAATGAGCCGTAAGGCGGGTCTGGACCCGTCAGGCTTTTACACGCCAACCACTTCGCTGTTGGTCGCTTCGGTCTTCAGCCATTTGATGAAATTGCGCACATCCGGCGTCAAATGACGGCCCTTCGGATAGACAATCCAATAGCCGAAATCGATCAGATGCGAGCCGTCGGCGAACGGGGCCACAAGCCGGCCGGAAGCAAGGTCAGCTGCGGCAATGGCGCGTTTGGCCAGGGCCACACCGCGCCCGGCGGCAGCGGCCTCGATCACCAGGATCGCCTGATTGAAGCGCGGGCCACGTGAGCCCTCGACATCTTTCACGTTCCGCGCACGCAGCCAGCTGGCCCAGTCGGGGCAGGACGGGTCATTCTCATTGCTTTCGTCATGGATCAGCGTGTGGTGGCGCAAATCCGAAGGCTTGCGGATCGCGTCCGGTCCTTCCAGCAGGGCAGGGGAACAGACGGGCAGGACGGTCTCGTCCATCAGTTTTTCCGATTTCAGCCCGTCATAATTGCCCCGGCCATAGCGGATGGCGAAATCAGCATCTGCCGTCGTGAAATCGGTCAGCCCCATGTCGGCCGAGATCCAGGCTTCGGTCTCTCCATGCTCGCGATGGAAGCCGTCGAGACGGGGGGCCAGCCATTTCGCCGCGAAGGAAGGCGCCGAAGAGACCATGACCCGGCCCTTGCGGGCGGGGGCCTGCATGATGCGGCCGGCTTCAGAAATTCTCTCGAATGCGTCCCGCACGAGGGGCAGGCTCGCCTGAGCGGCATCTGTCAGCAAAACTGAACGGCCCGTTCGCTTGAACAGGGGCGTGCCGGCATATTCTTCCAGCTGCCTTATCTGTTGTGAAATCGCGCCGGGCGTGACATTCAGCTCTTCGGCAGCCTGTGTAAACGAGAGCCGCCGCGCGGCGGCCTCAAAGGCTCTCAGCGCATTCAATGGGGGAAGTCGGTCGGATGGGTCTGACATGGATAGTTTCTCTAAAGGATCGCTGTAGGGGTTCATGGTTGCGTCCGCCGCGTCAAGAGCCATTTTGGCACTTGATTGATCAGCTTGCCTAAAAAGGGGTTCGCCCGCATGCGCCAGTTCCCGGCTTTCTTCAACATGGATGACGCGCGCGTCGTCGTGTTTGGCGGTGGCGAAGAAGCGCGTCGCAAGGTGCGCTTGCTCGCCAAGACCCCGGCACACATTACCGTGATCATCGGGAAAGACATCGATTCCGGGTTTGCTCAGGAATTTGCCGGCCGCATCACCATCGCGCCACAGGCCGAGGCCGGCGCCGCGCTGGATGTGGCCCGGTTCGCCATCGTGGCGTGCCGGATCGATGACAATACCGAACGCGCCATCACCTGGGCGCGCCAGTATGGCGTGCCGCTGAACGTCGTCGACCGGCCGGATCTCTGCGATTTCACCGTCCCGTCCATCATGGATCGCGGCGAGATCGTGGCGGCCGTTGCTTCCGGCGGGTCCGCGCCCGTGCTCGCCAAATCGGTCCGTGCAAAACTGGAAGCGCTGATCCCTGCCCGCATCGGGGACCTTGCTGCCCTGGCCGGACGGATGCGCGACGACGTAAAGGCCAAACTTCCGGATGCTTCCGACCGCCGCCAGTTCTGGGAGCAGGTGCTGAATGGCAAGGCCGCCGAACTTGCCTATGCCGGAGAGATTGAGGCCGCCGAACAGGCCATGCGCGATGCGCTGGCCGGGCGCCGCACACAGGGCGTGGTCCATCTGGTCGGCGCGGGTCCGGGTGACCCGGAATTGCTGACCCTGAAGGCCCTGCGCCTGCTGCAGGAAGCCGACATCGTGTTTTATGACCGGCTTGTCAGTGATGAGATTCTCTCATTGATCCGCCGGGATGCAGACCGGGTTTCGGTCGGCAAGAGCAAGGGCGACCATTCGGTGCCCCAGGACGAAATCCACGAAATGCTGATCCGCGCGGCCCGAGACGGCAAGCGTGTTGTGCGCCTGAAGGGCGGCGACCCGTTTATCTTCGGACGCGGTGGAGAAGAGATGGAAGCCGTGCTCGCGGCCGGCGTCAAAGCCTTTGTCGTACCGGGCATTTCCTCTGCGCTCGGATGCGCGGCGCAGGCGGGTGTCCCGCTGACCCATCGCGATCATGCCCAGAGCCTGACCTTTGTCACCGGCCACGCCAAGGCGGGCGGCGTGCCTGATCTCGATTGGGACTCGCTGGCCAAACCGAATCAGACCGTCACGGTCTTCATGGGCGTTGGCACGGCGACAGCCATTACCGACAAGCTGATTGAAGCGGGCCGCGCGCCGGATACGCCGGTTGCGGTGATCGAGAATGGCACCCGTCCCAATGAAATCCAGGTGTTTGGCATCCTTGCGGAACTGCCGGACCTCATCAAAGACAACCACATTCAGGGGCCGGCATTGCTGATTATCGGTAAGGTGGCCGGCCTCCCTTTCGCTAGTGGCGCCATCGGCCTGTCAGGCCACATTGGCCAGGAGACTTTTGCATGACATCCGTTCGCCCGAAACTGAAGCCGGATACGCCGAAGGCCGTCACCGCGTGGGAAACTGCCACCGGCCAGAATGTCTGGATGACCGCGAGTGGCAGCTGGACCCAGGATGTCTCGCAAATCGCCGCCTTCACCGGCGACGAGGCCGAGACGCGCCTTGCCGAGGCGATGGCGCAGGAGGGGATTGTCACCGATCCGTATTTCATGGAAGTCACCGAGACCGGCGAAATCACGGGCCGTGAGACCCTGCGCGAGACGATCCGCGCCAAGGGACCGACCGTTTCCTATGGAGAGGGCGCCTGATGCCCCATCGCGAGATCACGCGGCTCACGCTCTATGGTGACTCCATCTCCGGCAATTGCATGAAGCCGAAATGGACCGCTGACCTGCTCGGCATTCCCTATGATTGGGTCGAGGTCGATATCCTGCAGGGCGGGACACAGACCGAAGACTTCCTGTCGCTCAACCCGGCGGGCCAGGTGCCGCTCGCACGCTGGCCGGATGGCCGGGCGCTGCCGCAGTCGAACGCCATCATGCTGTATCTCGCCGAAGAGGCGGGCAGCGACCTTGTGCCGTCGGATACATTCCGCCGGGCCCAGATGATGAGCTGGCTGTTCTGGGAACAATATTCCCACGAGACGGCCATCGCTGTGCGGCGCTTCCAGAAGCATTATCTCAACACGCCGGATGACCAGATCGATCCGCAGCTGATGGCCAAGGGCCGCCGCGCACTGGGTGTGATGGAGTTGCAGCTGACCTATACGGACTGGATCGTTGGTGAGGCGATGACGCTCGCCGACATCGCGCTGGTTGCCTACACACGGGTCGCCCATGAGGGCGGCTTCGACCTGTCGGAATTTCCCTCCGTGGAGAGATGGGTCAGCCGCACCGAAGCGGCCCTCAATATACCGCACGCAAAAGAGGCTGCGTAATGTACAGATATGATGAGTTTGATGCTCGGATCGTTTCCGAGCGGGTCGCGCAATTCCGGGGACAGGTGGACCGCCGCCTGTCGGGCGAATTGCTGGAAGACGAGTTCAAGCCGCTCCGCCTGCAGAATGGAGTCTACCTCCAGCTGCATGCCTACATGCTGCGCGTGGCCATTCCCTATGGCCAGCTGAATGGCCGCCAGCTGCGCCAACTGGCCATCGTCGCGCGCGACTATGACCGGAACTATGGCCATTTCACCACGCGCCAGAACATTCAGTTCAACTGGGTTGCCCTGAAGGACATTCCGGACGTGCTGGCCAAGCTGGCCGAGGTCGAGATGCATGCCATCCAGACTTCCGGCAATTGTATCCGCAATGTGACGTCAGACCATTTTGCCGGCGCGACGAAAGACGAGCTGATGGACCCGCGCCCCTGGTGCGAAATCATCCGCCAGTGGAGCACGTTCCACCCAGAATTCGCTTTCCTGCCGCGCAAGTTCAAGATCGCCGTCACGGCAGCCGAGCATGACCGCGCCGCGATCCGCGTGCATGATATCGGCCTGCATATCCGCAAGCGCGGCGATGTGGTCGGGTTTGAAGTCCATGTCGGCGGCGGGCAGGGGCGCACGCCCCACCTCGCGACCCTGGTTAACGAGTTCGTGCCGGAAGCCGAGCTGCTCGATTATCTCGAAGCCATCATGCGCGTCTACAACCGCTTCGGCCGCCGGGACAACAAGTACAAGGCCCGCATCAAGATCCTTGTCAGCGAACTGGGCGAGGCTGAATTCCGCCGCCTCGTCGACGCGGAATATGCTGCCCAGCGCGAGAACGAGAAGATCGACCTGCCGCAGGCCGAGATCGACCGTATCCATGCCTATTTTTCACCGCCGAAACTGGCCGCGAAGTCGGACACGTCCGCAGCGTTCGAAGCGCTGAAGGCCGAAGACGCCGAGTTTGCCCGTTGGGCCCGCATCAATCTCCATCCGCACAAGACGCCGGGGTACACGTCCGTGACCGTCAGCCTGAAGCCGATTGGCGGTCTCGCTGGCGACGCGACGGATGCGCAGATGATGACGGTCGCGCATCTCGCTGAAACCTATGCCTATGACGACATTCGCGTCAGCCACGCCCAGAACCTCGTCCTGCCGCATGTCGCACTGGATGATCTGCCGGATGTCTATCGCGAGATGAAGGCCGCCGGCCTCCATACCGCGAATGAAAGCCTGATTACCGACATGATCGTCTGTCCGGGTCTGGACTATTGCAACCTCGCCAATGCCCGCTCCATCCCGGTCGGGCAGGCCGTGCAACAGGTCTTCGCCGATCCCGACTATCAGGAAGACATCGGCCGCCTGCACATCAATATTTCCGGCTGCATCAATGCCTGCGGCCACCATCATGTGGGCCATATCGGCATCCTTGGCGTCGACAAGAAGGGTGAGGAATTCTATCAGATCACCTTTGGGGGCCGTGCCGATGAGAAGGCCGCGATCGGCGATATTGCCGGCCCCGGCCTGAAGGCGGACGATGTGCCCGGCGCCCTCAAACGCGTCGTCGACACCTATCGCGAGCTACGCGCCGACAAGAGCGAATTGTTCATCGAGACACTGGCCCGCCTCGGCCACGATCCCTTCAAGGAGGCGCTTTATGCCGCTGGTTAAGAACGGCACGGAGATCGACAATATCTGGGCCTTCGTGCCGGATGAAGGCGAGCTGTCTCCTGGTGGATGTATTACAGTTTCGCTGGGGCGCTTCCGCAGCGAGCGGGAGATCCTGCTGGCCCGCAATACCGATATTGGCGTGCGGCTTGAGCCGGGCGATGACCCGCACGAACTGGAGGAATATCTCGACCGGTTGCAGCTGATCGAGATCAGTTTCCCTAAATACACCGACGGGCGCGGCTACTCCCAGGCCCAACTCCTGCGCCGTCGTTTCGGCTATTCCGGCGAACTGCGCGCCGTGGGCCACGTTCTGCGGGATCAGATATTCTATATGAACCGTTCAGGCTTTGACGCTTACGAGACCGCCCGTGCTGACCTACATGAAGTAGTGAACGCACTGGAAGAATATTCCGATGTCTACCAGCCCGCCGCGGCTGGCCGGGTGCCGGTTTATCGCAAGAGACACGAAAGCTGATCCTTATGCCTTATGGCGACAGCCTGGCCCGCAAGACCGAAGCCTCGGACACTCGTTTGGCACGCCTGAATGGCGAGCTGCGCGATGCGTCCGCCCAGACGGTGCTGCGCGTCGCGATGGTCCGCGAATGGGCCGGCAGCCTGACCTATGTGTCGAGCTTTGGGGCGGAAAGCGTCGCCATGCTCGCCCTGATCGCCGACGTGAAGCCGGACCTGCCGATTGTCTTCCTTGAGACGGGCATGCATTTCCCGCAGACGCTGGACTACAAGGACGAGCTGATCGAAAAGCTCGGCCTGACCGGCGTGCGCGAAATTGCGCCAAGTGAGACCGAGCGCAAGGTGCTCGACCCGAAGAACAACCTCTGGAAGACTGATCCGGACGCCTGCTGCGCCCTGCGCAAGGTGCGCCCGCTGGAGCCCGCTCTGGAGGGCTTTGATGCCTGGATCACCGGTCGCAAACGCTTTCATGGTGGTGCTCGGATGAGCCTGCCGGTCTTCGAGTTTGCGAGTGGACGCTACAAGGTGAACCCGCTGGCCAATTGGACACCGGACGATGTGGAACTGCTGATCAAGCAGCGCAATTTGCCGCGCCATCCGCTGGTCGCTCAGGGCTATCCCTCCATCGGCTGCTGGCCGTGCACGAAGCCCTCCGACAATCCGGACGATCCGCGCGCGGGTCGCTGGGCCGGGCAGGCGAAGTCCGAATGCGGCCTCCACGTCGAAAAGACGGAACGCCCGCGGGTCTTCTAGGCCTTGGCTCCAAATATGTGAGCCATGGCGATCGCTCCGGCGGTCGCCACATTCACACTGTCAAAGCCGTCCGACATTGGGATGCGCACCGGCATACTAGCCGCGATCAGTTCATCCGTCAGGCCCGGCCCTTCGGCGCCGAGCAGGATGGCAAGCCGGTCCGGCATATCCATTTGCGTGATCGGCGTTGCCTCGGAGCGCGGCGTCATCGCCCAGACTTCATAGCCCGCTGCTTTGGCCGCGTTCACCATGTCCAGGCCCGTTCCGCCATGGGCATAGGGCAGCCACAGGCTGCTGCCGGAGGAGACGCGAATGGCTTTGCGGTAGAGCGGGTCGCAACATTGTGCATCCATCAGCACGGCATCTGCGCCGAAGGCCGCGGCGTTGCGAAAGCACGCGCCGACATTGTCGTGATTGGACAGGTCCGACATCAGGAGCAGGGTGGCCGGGCCAGCGCCCTGCGTCGCCAGGAAGGCCTCCGGCGCGGTAATCTCCCCCTTAAGCCCGCACGCCAGCACGCCGCGATGCATCGGGAAGCCAGCGACGGCGTCCATCACAGTTTGCGGCGCCACATAAACCGGAATCTCCTCTGGCACTTCAGCTAACAGGTCCGCCAGAGGCTCCACCCGGCCTTCAGCCAGGAACACGCTTTCCAGAGCGAACCGCCCGCGCGTTAGCGCTGTCTCCAGTGTCACCTTTCCCTCTATGATAAAGCGCGCGACATGACCTGAGGTGAGATCCTTTTCGCGGAGGGAGACATAGGCCTCCAGACGGGGATCATCTGAATGGGAAACCGGGATCAGGGGCATCGGCTTTGTCTTGTCTTGGCGCCAGGAGGGAAAGGGGGCTGTAGGCAAGGCAAGCGGACAAGTCAAAGACACATCCGGCCGCGTAGGTCGTCATCGCGCCTCTTTATCGCCTGTCTTCCCGGATCGCCTGCCGCGCGTAAATTGCAAACACATTCCCCTAATGAGAGAAAAATTCAATCTTTTGCTATTGTGGACACTATCATAAATAGATATTGAGAAGGCGATTCAGAATTTGTTGGCTGGCCGGGGGGCGCATGAGCTTGATAATGAAAACAATGGTCGTGCTGTGGCACCATAGATTGGTGCTCATGCTGATAGTGGTGGCGGCGAGCCTCTTGGCCATTTCCGCGGGACGGCAGATGTATCGCCAGGCGGCTCTGGAGCAGGTTTCCGGCCTGCAACTCAAATTGAATGACGAACTGACGGCCTACAATGCCGCAAGTACGGTGCCTGCCCTGCTGGACGCCCTCTCTTCGGAAGACATGCAACGGGTTCATGTCCTGATGAATGGGGGAGGGCGTACAGGATTATCCGCGCCGCTTTGCCAACGGGCCCGGACCCGGTCGGTGGTGGGTCCACAACCCAAGGCGCTGACCTGCTCTGTCCAGTCCGTGCAGGCCAGACGGTCGGATATTGTGTGCGAATCCATATTCCGGCCCGAAGGGACATCAGCGAATGGCCATGACGACCAAAGCGAGAGGGCTTGCCTCGTCGTCGTCTGGTCATCCAATCGCACGAAATGGAACTTGAAGTCTGCGGGTGTGGGACGCCTGACAGACGACCCATTGTTTCATGAGCCGTCTGATCAGGATGATACTGCCTATCCGCAATTGTCGGAACGCTGAGGCCCTGAAAGGCAGGGCCAGGCCTTAGGCGGCGCTGGCGCCCGTGCTTGGCAGGCCTTGATCCTTCGCCATGCGCTTCATGGCCTTCTGAAGCTTTTCGAACGCCCGCACTTCAATCTGGCGGATCCGCTCCCGCGAGACATTGTAGACCTCGGAGAGTTCTTCCAGTGTCTTCGGTTCTTCCGACAGGCGCCGTTCGGTCAGGATGTGGCGTTCCCGTTCGTTCAGATCTTCCATGGCGGAGGTCAGCAATTCCATCCGCGCATTGAATTCCTGCTTGTCGGCAAACTCCTCGGCCTGGCCCTGGTCGTCGTCGGCCAGCCAGTCCTGCCATTCCATGTCGCCATCGGTGCCCATCGGCACGTTCAGGGATGCGTCCGAGCCGGACATGCGCCCATTCATGGAATAGACTTCGGCTTCCGTGACGTTGAGCTTTTCAGCAATCAGCTGTGCCTGTTCGGGGCGCAGATCGCCTTCGTCCAGGGCTTTCATCTCGCCCTTCAGGCGGCGCAGGTTGAAGAACAGCTTCTTCTGTGCGGCCGTGGTGCCCAGTTTGACGAGGCTCCAGCTGCGCAGGATGTATTCCTGGATCGCGGCCCGGATCCACCACATGGCGTAGGTGGCAAGGCGGAAGCCCTTGTCCGGGTCGAATTTCTTGACGGCCTGCATCAGGCCCACATTGCCCTCGGAGATCACTTCGGCCATGGGCAGGCCATAGCCGCGATACCCCATTGCAATCTTGGCCACGAGACGCAGGTGGGATGTCACCATCTTCTCAGCGGCCTGGGTGTCTTCCTGTTCACGCCATTTCCGCGCGAGCATGAACTCCTCGTTCTTCTCGAGCATTGGGAATTTGCGAATTTCGGTGAGGTAGCGGCTCAGGCCCTGTTCCGGGCTGAGAGCCACGCTCGCACTGGCGGTTTTGTTCGCCATAATCCAATCTCCTCCTTTGCAGACCAACCCCGCTTTGCGGCGATCGTTCCGGCAATCAGATGTTCTTCCTGACGTTTAGCCCCGCTAAGCGGCGGCGTCGCCCCGTATTATCCGCATGTATGTCATCGCGGATTAACATAAATAAGCGCGCCACCCCTGCTTTTGAAGGGGTTTTGAACGGCTGAATTCACTTGCCGCGGCCAGCTTGTCCATTGCCATCGAAGGGGGCGCATATACGCCGCACCTTCCTGTCAGAAGTTGCGGAACCGGTTTGAATGTTAAGCGGTTGATTGCCCGTATCATAACAGGAAATACTAAAATGGGCAGCACTACTCTCAGTCGCACGGATGCCTTCAAGCAGTTTGTGCAATCCGACACCTTCCCCTGTATCGGCGCAAAATCCGCAATGGTCCGCGACCAGCTGATGATTGCCGAGTTTGGCGATATCGACTCCGCCGCCGGGGACATCAATCTCAGGCGGGCGCTCGAAGAGTTTATCGAACAGCTCGATTTTGATTCGCCGGTCGTTCAGTCCTTCGTGGCGATCTTCACCGGGCCGACCCAGATGTCGGAAACCGAATTCGAGCGCGCGCTCTGGAATCGGCTCCAATCCCTCCACAATCTCGACGTGGTCGAGGGCAGGGGGTGGGCCGAGAGCGCCGAGCGCGACCCGGAATCGGCGCATTTCTCCATGGGCCTGCTGGGCGAAGCGTTCTTCGTCATCGGCTTGCACCCCGACGCGTCCCGTCCGGCCCGCCGATTTGAGTTTCCCGCGCTCGTGTTCAATTCGCATGAGCAGTTTGAGCGCCTGCGGGAAGATGGTAGGTTCGATAAGATGAAAAAGATCATCCGCGAGCGCGACAAGGCGCTGGCCGGATCGGTCAATCCGATGCTGGCCGATTTCGGTCGCGGCTCTGAAGCCGCCCAATATTCCGGCCGCGAGGTCGGGCCCGACTGGAAATGTCCGTTCACCCCACAGGAGCCGCTGAAATGAGCCATCGAATTCCGCCAAAATCCGGCGCCGCCTTTATCCTTCGCAAGGGCGAGCGCCTGACCGTAACGGATCCCGAGGGCGAACAGGTCAGCGATATGGTCGCGTATAATCTGGACGACCGGAAGGAAGTCATTTCGTCCGGTCGCTCCCTCGATTATGCCGGGCGCATGTTCCTGACCAAGGGAGACATTCTCTACTCGAACCGCAGCAATGACATGCTGAAGATTGTCGAGGACGAAGTGGGGCGTCACGATTTCACCCTGACGCCTTGCTCGAAGGACACATTCCGCAAGCTGTATAATGAGGCAGACCCAAAAGGCGGCTGTCAGGAAAACCTGGAAGCGGCGCTCGCCGATTATAATATCGGGCCGGATGATATCCCCGTCGCGTTCAACATCTTCATGCATGTGGCGACCGATCCCGAGACCGGCGAGATCAAGGTGCTGCCGCCGCTCAGTAAGGCCGGGCAATCGATCACCTTCGAAGCCTGCATGGATCTGCTGATCGGCATGACCAGTTGCTCGGCCGGAGAGTCGAACAATTTTGCGTACAAGCCGATTGATTACGAGATCGCGTCGGGGGCGGTCTGATGGATATTTCAGCCATTTATTATGACGGGTGGAAGGATCTGGTCCGGATCGCCCTGGCTGCGCCCGTCATCTATTTCACGATCATCGCATTCATCCGCCTCGCCGGTAAGCGGTCGACCTCGCAGATGAACAATTTTGACTGGGTGGTGACGGTGGCGCTCGGCTCCATCGCCGGGGCCGGGATTACCTCAAACAGTGTCACGGCTTTGGAGGCCCTGTTCGCGATCCTGGTCCTGCTGGGCATTCAATGGGCCCTGACCTTCATCATTGCGCGCAATGGCGGCCTTGAGGGACTGGTCAAATCCAGCCCGCGCCTGCTCGTCTATCGGGGGGAATATCTCGAAAAGAATATTCGGGATGAGCGCCTGACCAAATCGGAAGTGCTTGCGGCGCTCCGCGAAAATGGCCTCACCCATGTGGAAGCGGCCGAAGCGGTCGTGCTGGAAACCGACGCGTCGTTCAGCGTGATTGCGCGCGAGAATGCCAGCGTGTCGCCCGAGCATCTCGCCCGCTCCGTGCGGGGTGTCCCGGACCAGTCCTGACGCTGAATTCCTGCCGCATACGGGCAAGTGAATACTGCTGCGTGTCATAATAAATTCACATAATTCAATGGCTTGTCCGCTGTTGTGGATATTGCTGGTTACCAAGTTTTCAGACTGTCCTGATAGGCAGACCCCTGAGTGCCTTTGGGTGGGGCAGATGGGTTTATTATGAGATTTCGCTCCACGTCATGGATGCATTTTTCGCCGCTCTATGTGAGCGACAGTTTTGATGCGGTGTCGGCATTCTTTGTCAGCAACCCGGAAGCCACCCTGTGTCCGATCGTGGACCGGACCGGCAAGCCGGTGGGCTTCGTCTCGCTACAGGCGTTCCAGCGGCTAATCTCGAACCCGTTCGGATATGCCCTGAACCAGAAGAAGGGGGTGGCCGGGATCATGGACCGCAACCCGCTGGTCATGGCCCTGTCCGAGGATGCGGCGACGGTATTCGGCAGCATCCGGGACAAATCAGACCTGCTGACCAATGGCCTGATCCTGATCCATGAGGACGGCGTCTATGCGGGCTGCCTGAATGCGCTGGGCGTGTTTCATGCCCTGACCGAAATTCATGCCAGCATGCTGACCGACCTGCAGGCCGAAATCGAGGAGCGCGAGCGCGCCGAGCGCAAGATCCGGCAACTGGCCGACACCGACCCCCTGACACAGATCCTCAATCGCCGCGCCTTCGTCCGGGAAGTGCAGTCCCTGGTCGAGCAGGGGGCACCCTTCATGTGCGCTCTGGTGGATCTGGACCGGTTCAAGCCGCTGAATGATCGCTATGGACATGCCATTGGGGACCGCGTGCTGAAAGTGCTGGCAAGCCGGCTCTCGGAGATGGAGGGCTGCCAGTTTGCGTGCCGGCTGGGCGGGGACGAGTTTGCGTTTGTGCTGGGCGGCGACGGAGCGCTCGCGCTGGACATGGCGGCCCACGCCCAGAGTGCGCTGCTCTCCCCGATAGAGACAGAGCTTGGCCTTGTCTCGGTTGGAGCCTCCATCGGGCTTGCGGCCTTCCCGCAGGATGCGGCTGATGAGACCAGTCTGATGTATGCCGCCGACAAGGCGATGATCCGGATAAAATCCGAAGGCGGAGGAATTGCTGCGTTCGACCGTCGGCAGGACATGTCCGACATGGGCGCCGAAGAGTTCGACAAGACCATTATCGGGGCCGTGAAGGACAATCGCTTCCAGCCCGCCGTCCAGCCGATCCTGGACCTGCGCACGCATATGATAGCGGGCTATGAGGTGCTTGCGCGCTGGCCTGATAGCGGGTTCAGCCGCCAGCCCTCGCCGAAACAGTTCATGCCGGCGGTTGAGCGTCTCGGCCTGATCGACAGCTTCTTCTGGTCCATGCTCAATCAGGCGCTGCGCTGGCTGCCGGATGGCACCAGCTTCCTGTCTTTCAACGTCTCCCCGTCGCAGCTGACGTCTCATGAATTTGCCGACAATTTCCTAAACGCGCTGCGGCGGCATGGCATCCCGCCAGAACGGATCGAGCTCGAAATCACCGAGAATGTCCTGTTCCGGAATATCGACACGAGCAAGCAGGTGCTGGGCAAGATTGTCGGGGCAGGGGTCTCGCTTGCCCTCGATGATTTCGGCACCGGCTATTCCTCGCTCTCCCTGTTGGAAGAATTGCCCTTCAACAAGGTCAAGCTCGACAAGAGTCTGCTGGGCAAGAAGAGTGATTCCGGCGTCCTGCCGAAAGTGCTGACGGGCAGTCTGAAGATGTGCCGGGAAATGAATCTGATCAGCTGCGCCGAAGGCGTGGAAACCAGCTGGCAGCTGGAACAGCTCGCCACGCGCAATTGCGACCTGATCCAGGGCTATCTGATCGGCCGGGCTGTGCTCTGCAAGGAAATGACCGCGCCCGACCTCAATGTGCGCGCAGGCTGACGCCGTCGACAGAGGGAATAGCGGCGGGCGTATCCTGCACCAAATGCCCCGATCCTGTAATCATGCCTGGCCTTGGTCAGACCTTATCCGTCCTCCCGGTAGGCGAGGGATATACTCTCGCACATGGACAGCCTGTTTGCGCCCCCACCGCCGCTCAAGCCGCACCTTAGACCGTTCCGGTTCTGGATATGGTTACAACTGGTCCTGCTGCGCCTCTATGTGCGCCGCCTGAAGGGGCGCGGCACGCCGTTTCTGACAATGTGTGATGCCCGCGGCACTGTCTGGATCGCCGCCATCGGAGATGCGCCGGAAACCGCGCGGCCAGATCCTTTGGCCTTCACGCCGTCAAAGGCATTTCAGGTGGCGATGGGCTGTGTGTCACCGTCCGGCATGGGGCTGGAGATTGCCCGATTTGCCATGCGCATGGTTCGGGGCGTCTCGTCCCGTGCCGACCGACAGGGGCAGGGGCCGGGTTTGCCGCTGCCTCTGCCAGACACCTGACCGCCTGGCGCTCCTGAAAACCTGATCTCAAATTCCAAGCGCCTTCACGGGCGTCTCACCCGCATGTTTTGATGGCGGAATGGTCATGACGTGCCCGTCACAGGACAAACGGCCTGGCCGCTACTCGGTTTCCAGTTCGACGCGGGCCTCGGCCAGATAATCCGTAGATCGCATTTCATGGAGCCGGCTGGCGGTGCGCTCGAACTCGAAACTGCCATCGCCTTCAGGGTAGAGGCTTTCCGGCTCGGCCGCTGCGCTGGCGACCAGCTTGATCTTCGCCTCATAAAGCGCGTCGATCAGCGCCACGAAGCGCGCCGCCTCATTCCGGTTTTCCGGGCCAAGGGTCGGAATGCCTGACAGGATCACCGTGTTGAAATTTGCGGCAATCGCCAGATAGTCCCGTGACCCGAGTGGCCGGGCGCACAATTCCTCGAAGGTGAAGCGCGCCACCCCGGCGGCTTCCCGATGCACTTCCAGCTTCCGGCCCTTGACGGTCAGCACGCAATGCTGCGGTTCGGCGCCAAGGGTCAGCCGGTCCCAGGCCCGGTCCAGCGCGGCCTCGGACCCCGCGTTCAGCGGCGCATACCAGACCGGCGCTTCGATCAGGCGGTCGAGCCGGTAATCCCGTTCCGAGGCGAGTTCCAGAATCTCGCAATGCGCCTTCAGATGCTCGATGAAGGGCAGGAAGAGGGGGCGGTTGATGCCATCCTTGTAGAGATCATTGGGGTGGCGGTTGGACGTGGCCACCACCGTGACCGCCATGTCGAACAGCGCCTCGAACAGGCGGGCCAGAACCATCGCATCGGCGATCTGGGTGACCTGGAACTCATCGAAGCAGAGCAGGCTCGCCTCGGAGGCGATCTGTTTCGCCACTGGCGCGATTGGGTCGTCGCCCGCTCCCTTCACGCGCCATTCCGAACGCTTGCGGTCGTCCTGTGACAGCTTGCGCCAGGCATCCAGACGGTCATGTACTTCGGCCATGAATTCATGGAAATGGACCCGGCGGCGGGCTTCTACCGGCGCACTCTCGAAGAACAGATCCATCAGCATGGATTTGCCCCGGCCGACGCCGCCCCACATGTAGAGACCGGTTACGGTTTCGGCTTTCGAGAACCAGCCCCCGGTCTTGCGGTTGGCCAGTCGGTGTTCCAGATCGTTCAGCGCCGCAGCGGCCGTGGCCTGAACCGGGTCCGGCGTCAGCTGGCCGCTCTCGATGCGGGCTTCATATTTCTCAAGCACGTTGGGCATATTTCTCAACCCAGCCGCTCGGCGATCTGGGCCAGCAGCCGGCTCCACGAACCGGGCACGAGCAGGAAGGTCAGCGCCGCGCCGGCCAGCGCTCCGCCAAGGTGGGCCCCATGTGCGATCATCGTGTTAGGCCTGCGTGAGAGAAAATAGCTGACGGAAATGAACAATGCGGCAGCCACGATCGCCCACATGGGAATGATGAAGAACAGGCCCAGCATGGCGAATGGCAATAGCACGCTGAAGGAGAGCACCACGCCCGAGGTCGCACCGGATGCGCCGACCGCGCGATAATCCGGCTGGTTCTTCTTGTCGACATATTCCCAGATATTCCCTGCCAGCAGTGAGCCAATATAGATGATCAGGAAAGTCGTTGCACCGAGAATACGTTCCAACACCCGGCCAAATTCCCACAGGACGAACATGTTGATGAACAAATGGGTCGCATTCACGTGCAGGAAGGCGGAGGTCACGAAACGCCACCACTGCCGGCCATCCCGGATCGGGGCGATCCAGAAATTGTTGTCCTCAAAGAAGTCGCGGTTCGACAGGCCGATCAGGCTGACGAGGACATTGGCCGCGATCAGGCTGATCGTCACGGGGAATTCCATCATCGGGGTCACCGCCTTGTTGCTATGCCGCCCAGCAAAAAGCCGCCCGGACGTATCCAAGGCGGCTTAGCAAGGGGAAGGGGCGCTTCGCAAGCGCCCGGATGGGTTAGGCCGCGCGGACGGCCTTGGTTTCTGCGGCTGGCATCAGGTCCATCAGGAAGTCTTCAAACGCATCGGGGCGCTGGATGAAGCGATTGAACGGCAGCGTCGCCTTGAAGATGGCCTGAGGATGGATGTTGGCGCCGCAGCGCAGGGCGGACTCAACGGCCTGGTCACGCACATCCATGGAAGAGACAACGGCGATCCGGTATTTGCCCATATTGGCAACCCGCGCGATGGTCATGTCAGGGTCGAAGGAATCCGGCAGGCCGAGGTCCAGGACAACAAGGTCGAAGCGTTCGAGGCGCAGGCGGGACTCTGCCAGCATCAGGGTCGGCGCCATGACAAGGTCGACTTGCACGCGCGAACGCGCTGCCTTGTCTGCCGCAATCGCCAGCATGTCCCGTACCGGCTCGTGATCTTCAACCCAGAGAACTTTCATCTACACTTATCCCGATTAATTTGCCCGCGAAGGAAAGCCTTAAGCCAACCCCCCTGTGGCGTTCACAATGGCACGTGGCTCTTACGTCTTGGTAAAGCGAAACTTTCCGAAGTGTTTATATTTCAACACAATGCAGCTGCGGAGCCGTCCCACCGAGGGACCTTGATCCTGTACTTCCCGCTTTGAGGGATTCGCCCGAACCCCTATGTATATAAGGGGAGAACGGAGTGGCCAGCACCCTATGAGTGACGAGAGCCTGATCGCAAAACCGCCCGCCTTGCAGGCGTCTGCATTTCTTGATGCAGAAAAAAACATTGACCAGCATATCGTCGATACGCTGATCGAGGAACGCTGTCCGAAACTCCGGGACAGCTGGTCCTGGCCGCTTGTCCGTCCGGTCCTCTACAAGACGCTCGGCTATCGCCGCGCCCGGGAAATGGCCGACACGATCATGCAGCTGACCGGGCGGGAATCCTTCGACCATCTCTCCCGCCAGCTGGACTTCTCGCTCGACGTGGAGGGCATTGAGCGCCTTCCCCAATCCGGCAGGATCATCATCGCTGCGAACCATCCGACCGGCCTTGCCGATGGCGTGGCGGTCTGGGACCTGCTGAAGCAGGTGCGCGAGGATATTGTCTTCTTTGCCAATGCCGATGCGATCCGGGTCAATCCGCAGTTTCAGGATGTCATCATCCCGGTCGAATGGGTCGCCGAGAAGCGTACCCCCGCCAAGACAAGAGAAACGCTGAAGCGGGCCGGGCAGGCCTTCGCCGAAGAGAAATGCGTCGTCATCTTCCCGTCCGGCCGGCTGGCACGGAAGGAAGATGGCCGGCTGATCGAGAAGGACTGGTTCTCCACCGTGGTCGGCCTCGCCCGGAAACAGAAAACACCGATCCTGCCGCTCAATCTCGATGCGTGGAATTCCCGGCTGTTCTATTTCTTCAGCGAGCTGAACCCGGAACTGCGCGATATCACCCTGTTCCACGAGTTGCTCAACAAGCGCGGCGCGGAAGTGCGCATGACATTCGGCCAGATGATTCATCCGGACCGGCTGCAAGGCGATGCGGGCGATCTGACTGAAAAACTGAAGCACCATGTCGCCTACGATCTTCTGCAGGACAGCGCGGCCGTGTTCAAACCCTGATGCGGGGCTGGGCAGGGCGGGCGACCCCGGTTAAGGGAACGCCATGCCGGGCCGCTTTTTCAGACAGGATATTTCGTGGGACGACTACCGCGAGGCGACCGGCCTTGTGCCCCCGCCGGGCATCGAACCGCCGGAGCCTGCCTACAACATTGCGCCCAGCCAGTTCGTGCCAATCATCCGCATGGCCCCGGAAGGCGAATACGTTCCGCCCGGCACGGTCCAACTCGCCCCGGCCTATTGGGGCCTGATCCCCAACTGGTGGAACAAGCCGCTCAGCGAGAAGAAATTCTCCACATTTACGGCAAGGTGTGAGGACCTTGAATTCTCCAACACGTTCCGCGGGCCGTTCCGTCACCATCGCTGCCTCGTCCCGGTCAGCGGCTATTATGAGTGGACCGGTCCGCAGGGCCATCGCAAGCCCCACGCGATTGGCCTGAGGGAGCGGCCCTGGTTCTGCTTTGCCGGGCTCTGGAACCGGGCCATGATCGACGGCTCAGAGATCGACACGTTTACCATTCTGTCCACCCGGCCGAACCGGATGATCTCGGACCTGTCCAGCCGGATGCCGGTCATCCTCAAGGCGTCCGATCATCTTCGCTGGCTGAACGCGGACAATCGCAAAGTGTCAGATCTCTACGCGCCCTATCCGGCAGCCGAAATGCAGGCATGGCCGGTCAGTCCGGCGGTCGGGAATGTTCGCCATCAGGGGGCTGGACTGATCCGGAAAGCCTAGTTCTTCTTCCAGGCCACCTGGTAGAGATCCAGCCGGCGGTCCTTGAGGTTCTGAACCGCGCCGGACTGGCGGGCGGTCAGCAGGTCCGAGATCGACAGATCAGCCAGGGCGATGGTTTCGGTATTCGGCGCCGTGTCCGCAGCCACGCCATCCCGCGAGAAGGGGAAGTCCGACGGCGTCAGGATACAGCTCTCCGCATAGTGAATGTCCATGTTCTCGACATTGGGGAGGTTGCCCACCACGCCGGACATGGCGACATAGCACTGGTTCTCCACTGCGCGCGCCTGGCAGCAATAGCGCACGCGCAAATAGCCGCGCCGCTCGTCGGTGCAGAATGGCACGAACAGCATCAGCGCGCCCTGATCGACAAGGTGCCGGGCAATTTCCGGGAACTCGCTATCATAGCAGATCATCACGCCAATCGGTCCGCAATCGGTCTGGATCACGGAGTTACCGCGACCGCCCTGGATATTCCACCAATGGCGCTCGGACGGAGTCGGGTGCAGCTTCTGCTGGGTATGGACCGAGCCGTCGCGCAGGAAGACATGGCAGACATTCAGGATCTCGCCATTCGCCATCTGGCTCGGATGCGTGCCGCCAATGATGTTGATATTGTAGGAGACCGCCAGCTTCTCCATGAATTCGACAAAGCGGGGCGTATAGTCTGAGATCTGAGAGATCGCATCGACCGGGCCGAGCGGGCGTTCGGACAGCGACAGCAGCTGAAGCGTCAGCATTTCCGGGAAGACCACAAAGTCTGACTGGTAGTCGGACGCGATGTCGACCCAATATTCCACCTGCCCCTCAAACTCGTCGATCGAGGTGATGCGGCGCATCTGGAACTGGACGGTGGCAATCCGCACGCGCTCGGGTAGGGAGGTGTCGCCAAAGCTCGTATTGGTCTGGATTTTCTCCTGCGCCAGCGGGTTTTCCCAGAACATGTGCGTGGCATGTCCCATCGAGTCGGTATCTTCCGGCAGATAATGGCGCAGCACGCCAAGCGGCACATAACCCTGGTTCAGCTGGAACGTGATGACCGGGTCGCGCAGCTTGGATTCGCGCACGGCCTTCACATAGTCTTCCGGGTTCGGATACTGTTTGGCGCGGCGGGCATAGGCCGGCATGCGGCCGGCAAATACGATGCCCTTCAGTTCCAGCCACTGGCACAGCTCGCGCCGTGCCTTGTAGAAACGCTGGCCAATGCGCAGGCGGCGGAACGCCGGATCGACCGCGACATCCATGCCATAGAGCACGTCCCCTTCCGGATCGTGACGGGCGGCATAGCCACCACCGGTAATCTGCATCCAGGTGTGCGGCCCGAAGGCATGTTCGGAGGCAATCATGAAGGTCGCGCAGTGGCCGACAATCTGGCCTTCATATTCGGCAATGAATTGCCCGTTCGGGAACCGGTTGATCTGGGCCATGAGGTGGTCGCGGGAATATTCCTCGCCTTCACCGTAAACGCGCGCCGATAGGCCCTGAAGGCCGGGAATGTCATCCGGCGTGGCGTTGCGGATGATCAGTTTTGCTTTGCTATTGCTCATGGCGAAGGAATGCCTCTGGAGGGATAGGGGTCAGTGGGGCAGGCGCAGGCTGGCTCGCAAGCCGCCGAGAGGGCTGTCGCTCAGGCGGAGGTCTCCGCCGTGCGCGCGCGCCGTGTCCCGGGCGAGGGTCAGACCGAGCCCGGTGCCCGGCGTATTCTGGGTGCGGGCCTCGTCCAGCCGCATGAAGGGCCTGAAAGCATCCTCCCGCAGGTCTGCGGCGATGCCGGGTCCGTTGTCGTCGACGTGTATATCGGCCGCATGCGGACCGTTCACAAGAGTGATTTGTGTGTCGGTCGCGAATTTTGTTGCATTGGAGATCAAATTTGTCACAGCCCGCTTGATCGCGAGGCGGCGGCCATTGACCATGATCCGCTCGGGGCCTGCCACGGTGACGTGCGGGCCGAACCCGGCCGCCGCATCGCGGACCAGTTCCGCAAGGTCGAAATCGCCCGGGTCGTCGCCCTCTTCGCCGCGCGCAAAGGTCAGGTATTCGTCCAGCATCATCGACATGTCGTCGAGGTCGGCCCGCGCTGCCTTGATGTCGTCGGTCTCCTCCATCATGGCCAGCGCCAGCTTCAGGCGGGTGAGGGGGGTGCGCAGATCATGGCTGACCCCGGCCAGCATGGCGGTGCGCTGTTCGGCAAACGCGGTCAGCCGGTTCTTCATGTCGATGACGGCGCGGGCGGCCTCGCGCACTTCATTGGCTCCGGACGGACGGAAATCCGGCACATCCCGGCCCCGGCCAAAGGCGCGGGCGGCCTTGGAGAGGCGCAGGATGGACCGCACCTGCTGGTTCAGGAAACCGATTGCGAGCATCACCATGAACAGGGAGAACAGGATCACCCAGACAATGAAGAAGTGGGAATTGACGGTCAGCACCCGCTTGCGCTCGACAATGATCTCCACCGTGCGCGGGCCGGATGGGAAGCGAAGGTGCAGCATCGAATCCCGCGGATCCAATGCCGTCTCCACCGGGACCCCAAGGCGCGTTTCCAATTCATCGTCCAGCGTGCGGCTATAGGAGAAGACATTCACATGGCTGCTCCGGTCGATGTTCGCCGCGTCGCTGTCGCAGGTAAAGGTCATGTCCAGACGCTCATCGATGGTCCGGCGGTCCAGAAGCGAATCCTGGCGGCGATCACAATAGGCCTGAACAAGGCTCGCATCACGTGCGATGGACTGGCCCAGCTTGCGGTTCACTTCCGCGATGTGGCTGTCGTAATAATACCAGGACATCAGCGACAGGATCAGCACGACCGGCGCGATCACCATCAGCATGCTGCGAGCATAGAGCCCGCGCGGTGTGATATCTCTCAGGCGTAGCATCGCGTCAGTCCGGCATCAGGCGGTAGCCGACGCCCCGCACGGTCTGGATGTGGATCGGCTCTTTCGGATTGGGCTCGATCTTGCGGCGCAGGCGCGTGACCTGCACATCGACAGAGCGTTCCATCCCCGCCGAGGTCAGAGAGGCCAACTCCTCGCGGCTCACCGGTTCGCCCGGATTGGATGCGAGAATGGTCAGCAATTGCAGTTCGGCTTCCGTCAGCCGAATGCGCGTGTCGCCTTCCTTCAGCTCGCCGCGCTGGGCGTTGAAGACGAGGCCCGACATTTCGACCTCTTCAGGCGGCTCGGCCTTGTGCGACCGGCGCAGGATCGCGGCGCAGCGCAGCGAGAGTTCTTCCGGCTCGAACGGCTTGGCGAGATAGTCATCGGCGCCATGCTTCAGGCCTTCAATCCGGCTGGAGGTTTCGCCCTTCGCCGTCAGCAGCATGACCGGGCTTTCCCGGTTGCGACCCTCCCGCATGGATTTCAGCAGGGACAGGCCATCCTCGCCCGGCATCATGATGTCGAGAATGGCGAGATCGAACTCCATCGCTTTCATCAGCTTGCGGGCGCTTTCGGCTCCCGAGGCGGAGGTCACGCGATAGCCTTCGCGCGTCAGATAGCGTTTCAACAGGTCGCGAATGCGGTCGTCATCATCGACCACGAGAATATGAGCGGCATCCTGGGTCATTTGACGAGCGCATCCATCACTTTCCTTGCCCCTTCAACCGCATCCGGCCCCGCCGCGCGATAGGCGAGACGCAGCCGCTCCCTCAGGACAATGGTGATCTGGGTGGTCAGCGTTGTGCCGGCATCCGACAGGGTGAGGGTGCGGCGGCGCTTGTCGCTCGCCTGTTCGCGCTCGCGTTCGATCAGGCCGCGCTTGTCCAGTTCGCCAATGATACGGGCGAACGTAGGCACAGTCATGCTCAGGGAATCGCGCAGATCGCCCACCGTCTGGCCGGGCGTATAGCGGATAGCCATGAGAATTTGCAGCTCTGGCCTGCTCAGCCCTGCCTTGTGCCGGGCCTCTTCTGCGGCTCTCATCAGTTCTGCGCTGCCTGCCAGCAGGAGTCCGACACCTCTATCAAGCTCCTGATCCATAAGGAAAAGGCGCGGATCGAAAGGTCTATTCAGGTTGACGTCAGGGGCCATGTTCTGAAATGAACGCGAAAATGCTATAAGTGCAAGCGAGGAGCGCTGAACAATTATGTCTGCTTATGACGACCGTGACGGTTATATCTGGATGGATGGGGAATTCGTGCCGTGGCGGGACAGCAAGGTCCACGTCCTGACGCATGCACTTCACTATGCCTCCTCCGTCTTTGAGGGCGAGCGGGCATATGGCGGCAAGATCTTCCGCTCGCTGGATCATTCCAAGCGGTTGCACAATTCGGCCGAGATCATGGGCTTCAAAATCCCGTTTTCCGTAGACCAGGTCGAGCAGGCCAAGACCGAAGCCCTGGCAAAGTCGGGGCTCGAAAGCGCTTATGTGCGCGCGCTGGCCTGGCGCGGCTCTGAAATGATGGGCGTGTCGGCCCAGAACAACACGATCCATCTCGCGGTCGCGGTCTGGCATTGGGGTGACTATTTTGCCGACAAGATGAAGGGCATCCGCCTGACACATGCCAAGTGGCGCCGTCCGGCCCCGGACACCGCGCCTTGCCATGCCAAGGCCGCTGGCCTCTACATGATCTGCACCCTGTCCAAGCATGCCGCAGAGCGCGATGGCTATGCCGACGCCCTGATGCTCGATTATCGCGGTCAGGTGGCAGAGGCGACCGGCGCGAACATCTTCTTCGTGCGCGATGGGGCCCTGCATACGCCGACCCCGGATTGCTTCCTCAACGGCCTGACGCGCCAGACGGCGATCAAGCTGGCGAAGGAACGCGGCATCGAAGTGATCGAACGGGCGATCTTCCCGGACGAACTGTCGACCTTCTCGGAATGCTTCATCACCGGCAGCGCGGCGGAAATCACGCCGGTCGCCGAAATCGGTGAGCACCGATACAAGCCGGGCCAGATCTCCGAAGCCTTGGTCAATGACTATACCGCACTGGTCAATGGTCGGCTGGAGCTGGCGCTATAGGCGGCACGGCGCAAGCTGTACGAAAAGTAACTGAGGCCGTCTCAGGCTGGCTGCTAGGGCTTTGGCCCATGGGTGGAGCCTGGAAAGAGTTCGCGCGCGAGCGCCTTCCCTTTGTGGTGTGATCATTGGGCCTCAACGGCCTGATCCTGTTTCTCTTTGCCATCGCCTTCGGACATAAACTGCCCCC
>DHZF01000148.1:0-22529 GCA_002414505.1 Hyphomonas sp. UBA5111
GTGAGCGTGTCAGCTCTGTATCCCGCGGTCAGCTGCTCCGAGAACAGGACCGGTGTGCCCGCTTGCGCGGCAAACTCCCTCAGAGCGGCGCTCAGCGGGCCGGCCTCGATCTGTATGGGCACGGACAAGGCCGCATCCGTCTCCTGCGCACAGGCAGGTTGCGTCCCGGCCAACAGGCTGGCAAGCACGCCAATGGCCGCTCCCCGGCCCAATGTTCTGGTAAATGTCACGGATCCCCTCCGGTTGTCTCCGGCCTGCCCCATGCAGCCCGCTACCCGGGACAACAAGCCTGACCGAAGAGAGGGTATAATTCTTTTGGTCGGCGGGGCCCGCTGGTCAGGGTCATGCCCGCCCAGGTCAGTACCGCCGGACGGGGAATGACCGTGTCCGGTGTGAGGGGGGGCAAGACCTCCCATCCCCCGATTCAAGTCAGGACCTGACAGAGCCATCCGGACACCACCCGAGCGCCACCCCATCACCCCTTATCGTCTTGGGTCAGCCTCGCGCGTACCGATCTTCATACCGGATGATATCATCTTCCCCAAGATAGCTGCCCGTTTGAACCTCGATCAGCACAACGGGTAGTTTTCCAGGATTTTCAAGCCGGTGAACCGTTCCAATCGGGATGTAGACCGACTGATTTTCACAGACAAGCTGTACTTCATTTCCAATCGTCACTTGGGCCGTCCCTTCAACGACCACCCAGTGTTCAGCGCGGTGATGATGGGATTGGAGCGAGAGGGAGTGGCCGGGTTTGACGACGATCCGCTTGACCTGGAATCGGTTCCCCAGGGCCAGAGTTTCAAACCAGCCCCAGGGCCGGCGGTCTTTTGCAAAGGCTTCCGCCTGTTTCGCCCCCTTCGCCTTCAGCCGGCTCACGGCCAATCGGACATCTTGCGAACGGGCCACGTCCGCAATCAGGACGGCGTCCGGCATGGCTATGGCGATCAGGTTTTCCAGACCGATTCCGACCATTTCCAGACCCTCATCCTCCGACCGCAGCAATGTATTTCTGCAATCGATCGCGGTCGCGGCACCAGAGGTGGCAACGCCGCTTGCATCCTGGGGCATCTCCCGCCAGACGGCATCCCATCCTCCCAAATCCGACCATCCGGCGCCATAGGGCACCACAGAGAGATTTTGGGCCTTTTCCATGATGGCATAGTCGATGGAGATCGCCTCAGCCGCGCACCAGGGCGCAGGCGACAATCTCAGAAAGCCCAGATCCTTTTCGGCTTCCTGCAGCGACGCCCTGACCGGAGCGACCATGGCGACAGCATGGGTCTCAAAGGCCGCGACTATGGCCTTGGCCGAGAACAGGAAAATACCGGCATTCCAGAGATAATGCCCCGCCTCGAGCATCTGCTTGGCGCGCGCCGCGTCGGGCTTCTCAACGAATTGCTTGAGTGAGACAGGCTCAAAGCTATCCGGTTGTGTGGGGGGGGCTTCGAGCTCAAGATAACCATAGCCGGTCTCCGCATGGGTCGGCATGATGCCGAACGTTACGAGCCGTCCGTCCCGGGCCGCACAGGCTCCGGCGCGGATTGCGGCCTGGAACGCCGCCCTGTCCGGAACCACATGATCTGAAGGCGCGACAAGCAGGAGAGCGTCTGGCGTGGTTGACAGGACATGCAGAGCAGCCGTCAGAATGGCTGGCGCCGTATTGCGCGCTTCGGGCTCGATCAGAATTGCCTCCGGCATGATCCCTGCCTGTTCCAATTGTTCCTGAACGACAAAACGGAATTCGGCATTGGTCAGAATGACCGGTGCTGAGAAACCGTCGCCGCTCAGCCTCTCCGCGGACTCCTGAAACAGCGTCTTGTCTCCCGTAAGGGAGGCAAATTGTTTCGGGAAGCTCTTGCGAGACAGGGGCCACAGGCGTGTGCCGGACCCACCACACAAGATAATGGGAACGATATCACCAGACACGGACTTCATCCTCTCTCCTCTCGGGGATTTCCCCGCCCCGGTTCCAGACGTGCAGCCAACTTGCGTGGAAACGCCGCCGCAGCGCCGTATCCTGCAGGCCTTCCGGTCGCTTGGCTGTGGGCTGCCACGGCATGGATGCCCTCTCTTCAGGCCGCGGCTGGCGCCCCGGCCTGTCAGAGGTCTTCTCACCGTCACCGAGGCAGGACTGGCCAGACTGGACCGAGGCCATTCTACAGAGGGGCCTGCATATGACAGGGCCGTCCACCGATATGCCAGCCATGCGGATCGCCGCAGCAGGCATGGCAAGATAGCAGGACGGAATCTGGGTCATGTTCAACCTCAAAAGCTGAAGGAGTGCCCCGACTTGGGGCGGGCCGCACGATGGCCGGTCGCCATCTAGATACGCTCTGAATAATAGGTCTGGTTTGCGCTATAGATTCCTGTTTTTCTCGAATAATTCGTCAGTATGAGGCTGTCTGGGTTTTTTCCGAGATGCTGGAGCGATTTCAGCATCTCCCTGACATCATCTTGCTTTGTCCGGCGCCATCTCACCAGCGCTACAATCTCATCGGCGAAGCGCACGAAAAACCGTGTTTCGGAAATGGCAAGCATGGGGGCTGTATCAATGACGATGAGATCATAATCTTCCCGCAATTGCTGAAGCAGATCCTGCACAGCCTGTTCATTCACAATGGCCGGATAATCTTCGCTGAAATCAGAGGTGAGAACATCAAATCCGAATTCAGGGGACCTCTGAAGTGCTTCGCTGACAGAAATTTCGCCTGCCAGAACCTGCTGAAGTCCATTGCTGGCCGGCATTCCGAGCAATTTGGTCAATGTATTCTTCCGGAGATCTGCATCGACGATCAGAATCCGCCGGCTCCCGGAATTCTTCGCAACGATCGCAAGTCCGAGACTGACGCCGGTTTTACCTTCCTGTGGGCCAGCTGCCACCACCGCGACCACATTGCAGCGGCCCATCGGCGCCCCGATCTTCAGATCCAGATCCGTCAGAATACGGCGTATGCACTCTGTCAGATAACTGAATGGTTTTTCGGCCACGTCCAAGTGAAGCGCCCGGCCGGACCGTGTTTCCGGTATGGTTGTCAGACACGATATGCCCGTCGTCCGCTCCAGATCAGCCGGAGCGAGAAACCGCGACTCAAAGACTTCTCGCCCGACAATACTCGCTACGCCCATCATGGCGCCGAACAGGAGAGCGATCGCAAATTGAAGACGCGGATTGGGTGACGCGGGGGCCGAGGGAATGACCGCTTCGGAGAGAACCTGGGCGCCCGGCTGCTCAAGATTGGTAATCGCGGTCAGTTCCTGGTTTCGCGCCAGAAACTGTTCATACATCGACCGGGCAGCCTCTGACTGCCTCTGGAGTTCGGTCAGCCGGAGAATGGAGCTGTTGTTTCTGACCGCCTGGGACTGAAGCGCCGCCAGTCTGCGCTCACTGGCCTCAAGGCCTCTGCGATGTGTCGAAACATCATTTTCCAGGCTCGCAACAATCCGATCGATTTCATTGATCAATTCCCTTTGAACGACCTGCAATCTGTTTTCGACGGTAAGATAATCGGGGTGCATCGGCCCCAGCGTGGACCGCACCTTGGAGACCTCATCCAGAATCCGGGATTCCTGCTCTCTCAGATCTATGATCCTGTCCGAGGTAAGAACCGGCGACAGGGACTCCGATTGCTGGCTCGCGCGAGCAATCTCGAGCTTTGCTTCGCTATCTTCCAGTCGCCGGCGCAGCGCAGCGACTTCATTTGACTGCTCCACAATCTGGCGTTCCACAATATCTGAGCCCGAGACATTGAGCAGGCCCGCCGTCTGTCTGAACCCATCCACCGCCTCTTCTGCCGTGGCGACTTCCTGGCGGAGCTCGTCGAGCCGCTCGGCCACCCACGTATTGAGCATCTGCGAGGAATCGAATTTGGACTGAACCTGGTTCAGCACATATTGATCTGCATATTCGTTCGCGATCGCAGCGGACAAGACCGGATCCCGCGTTCTTGCCCGAATGGCAATCACGAATGTCAGCCCATTGCGCCGCACACTCGTTGTCCCCAGCAATTTGTCGATTGACGCATTGCGTTGCTGTTCGGCCAATTGTTCTGTGTTCAGATACAGTTCTGAATCGGAGGTCGGGCCGAATATATCCGATACCAGTCCGGACGCCCCCTGGATGATACGGGCAACCCCACCAGGCTTGGACTTGCGAAACTCCTCGCTCTCGAACAGGTCAAGATTCTCCGCCACGCGGCGTGCCAGTTTCCTGGATCTCAGTACCTCGACTTCCGTGTCGACCATTGTGGAGTCGGACCGCTGGATATCGGACATGGGCGAGTCGACGAGTTCCCGTTCCGAGCGGTCAATCATCACAAGGGCTTCGGAATCATATCTCGGAGTCTGTCGCATCGCGAGAACAAAGACCGTTACAGATACCAGGACAGCAATAATAGCCGCAACCAGCATCCGGCGCTTGACGATGTCCCACAGCTCCCGAAAGCTGATATCGACGACCGCATCTCTCTTGCTGCCAATTCCGATCCCGACTTGATTCATGCCGAACCCTCAAAAGATACGTCCGTCCATCAACACAAACATGATAGAAATTGCGAGTGAGAGCTCTGATATTCGACCCTGAGCAGGATTTTTTGTCATTTTTGGTCGTCTGCGCCAGAAGGATGCCTTTTTTTCTTGCGATACGATTCCTGCTCAATTGAGATGGACACACTTGCTTCAAGAAGCTGATGCCGGATCGTGTGAAGATGCCGCGTCGAACCGGTAATGGGATGCGACCGAGTGAAAACACTTATTATCCGTCTGTTTATGGCATCCCCTCGCGTAGGATTGTTCATATTCGTCCTCGCGCTTGGCGGGAGTGCATATTTCAAAATCATGCCCTCCACCCTGGCTCCGCCGCAATATGGCATCAGTCTGACATATGCCTCGGGGGACTCGCCTGATTTCCACATGGAATCCGCAATCCGTGAACTCCTGGAAGATAACAGATTTGCCAGGACGGGCTCAGATCACCGCGGAGGACTTAAACTGTCCGTTCCCGGCGCGCCCGATGTGATCCTCCGGCTGGTTCCAGGCCCGCTCCACAACACATTTACGGTTCAACTCCGCGCAGCCAGTCCGGATCAGGCCGCGTCAACGGCCCAGTTGATGACGCAGCTTTTTCAAAGCCGGCCCGACCAGCCACTCAGCCCTGCAGACAGCGCTGAATCCGGCGGGGATCCGGCCGCCAATCTGTCCCTCCAGGCCATGAAGACTGATTTGCAGCAAGCCGAACAAGACCTCAGATCGCTTTTGTCCAAACCAGCCAGGCCCGCCCCGGATCCCGATCTGGCGGGACTGAAACAAGCTGCCTCGGACCTGGAAGACGATTTGCGGAGATCTGAGGAGCGCTATTTCAACCTGCTCAACGTCACAGCTGGTGATGCCAGCTCCTCGACCGCTTTGCGGTCTGCTGGCTTTCCGGATCTGGCAGCCTCCGCCGAGCGCGTCGAGGCCGCGCAGGCTGCCGACAAAGTGTCACTGAACGCGGCGCATAGAGATCTGGTTCGGCATTCTGAGATTTTTCTGTCCAAACAGATATCCGGCATGCGGAACGACCTGGCCAACATGCAGAACAGACTGGAAGCGTCTTCCCCCGAACACGCAAACCCGCGCCCAGCGTCTGAGACGCAGGCCTTGCGGACCGAAATTGCCCGGCTAAGGGCAGAGATCGAGACATTTGAGCCATCCGCCAGAGCGACAGCGCCGCAGGACAGCCTCCCGCGCCCCCCCCAGTCACACTCGTCCGCCTCTTCCACGCGCGCCGCGACGGCAGGATCTCAGGATCCGGGCCTGTATCTTGTTTCACCGCCCTCCGACCCTGTCCCTATCAGGCCACGATTTGCACTCCTTGATCCTCTGTGCATGGCTGCGATGGCCGCTCTTTTGGCATGTCTGACGGCGCTGGGCTGGTCCCTGGTCCGGACCTCGAGGAGCAAATCTGGTTTGTACGATATTGCCATCGGCCCCGAAAAACTGGTCTGGGTCGAGTCCCCCTCCCTTCCTGAACTTCGACGGCTCCCCCCTGCGCTCAGAAACCTTGGCGGCTATGTTGCCGGACAACCGGCCTCTGCCCCGGCCGAGGCGATGAGGCGACTGCGCTCTGCTGTCTGGGGAAGCTTTCACCGCAGCGACGCTCCGGCCATCGTGTCTGTGTTCAGTGTCGATACGGATGAAAACAGCCTGGCGGTGATGGTGGCCCTCAGCCGCACCCTGGCCTTGTCGGGCAAGCGCGTCCTGATGGTCGATGGTCGGGCTCCGGGTGGCGGACTTGAAACCTATCTGATGGAGGAGCGATTGACGGGACTGACTGACCTGCTCTCGGGCGATACAAACTGGCAGGAGGCGGTGCGACTGGACGAAGAAAGCGGCGCGCACTGGTGTGCCTTTGGCCGGTCACCGGACAATGGCAGCCCGTCTTCCGGAACGGCTTTCAACGATCTGCTCGCAGAAGCCGCAAAAGTCTATGACGTCATCTTGCTGAATGGCGGCAGGTTTGAGCCCGGTGACGCCTCCGCCCTCCTTATCTCCCAGGCCCCGACAACCCTGCTGGCGGTGACGGCTGAACCCGGATCCTTGCCGAGATTGCTGCGCACCAGTAAACATGTAGGCAGTATGGGCGGACGCATCCTGCGCACGGTCCTGCTGGCCCGAACCCACACAGACGCATACTGATCTTCAGCTCGGCCCAGACAGGACCCGGGCAGGGATGCCGGCGGCGGTGCTGTGTGCCGGTATGTCAGTCAGAACAACTGAATTCGCAGCGATGACAGCGTGCGCGCCGATTGTGACCCCCCCGAGGATGACTGCCCCCGCATATACGACCACATGATCGTGCAGCACGGGGTAGCCCTCATTCGCAACCCGTTTGCGCCCAAGCGTGACATTCTGAAAAAGGGTAACGTCCTGTCCGATCTGAACACCATCCCCGACGACAATGCCCACCGGATGAGGCATTGTCAGATTTTTTCCCAGCCTTGCCTTGGGAGAAATATACACACCATACTCGCGCTGCAGGGTATCACGATCAAGACGCGCGAGGAATCTTCCGATCATTGAGCCACTTCGCCATCGTCTCTGCGCTGACTGGGCGAGGGCGGCGGCTCTCTTGATGCGGGACGGCGGGCACAGAGCCATGTCGATCTCTCACGTGTTTGATTAGAAGGTAAGAACCTGCTCGTACCGGTCGGCAACGACCTCCGGGTGATGGTCCCGCAGCGCTTTGTGCTTCGCGCGCAGGCCAATCTCGCCCCCATCCCCCTGCAGACGCTCTATCCATTTGAACATTTCCCGCGACAGGCTGTCAGGGTCATCAGGGTCGAATACCGATCCGGTCTTGTCCGTCTCGACCAGTTCCGGACATCCGCCGCGATTGGATACAATCACGGGCAGCCCACAATAATTGGCTTCATAGCCTATGCGCGGCAGGGGTTCTGCCCAAAGGCTTGGGACAACCACCAGATCGACTGATCTATAGAATGCAATGGGATCGGACCAGCCGAGAAACTCTATCCGATCACTGCCTTTTGCCAGCTCTTGCAGATGATTTGTATACGTCTCCTCTCCCACGCCGGCGATCCGCAATGTTGCAGACTCGCTGACCTCGGATGCAAGAAATTGCCGGATCAGGAGTTCAACGCCTTTTGTGGGTTTCAGCTGGCCCATAAAACCAATCCGCAGACCTTCATGAGACCGCCCTGTCACCTGCCTGCCGGCTTCAAGAAACGTCTTGTCAAGTCCGTTGAAAATAATATGCGAATTGGACTTCATGTTCCCGCCCCCGGGATTGAGGCGGTGATACGTGTCCTGCATGTGTCGGCTGACGAAGACATACCGGTCGGCGAGATTGAACCGCCGGAGACGCTGCGAGGAGATCAGCCTGCAGCTGAGGCATCTGGTCCGGCATTCAGTCCCAGACCTGAACATCGTGGTTCCGATGCACAAGGGGGCAAAGTCGGCAATTGTCATGACAGTTGGAATACCGGCTTTCCGAACCGACAGGATATTCTCATACCCGATGCCGGGCAGATTTGCGAAATTCACGACATCTGCCGCGAAATCCTCGATGAGAACGGATATATCTGTTCCACCCCCCGGCACCCATTCTGGGCCGGCATGCCACAGGAACTTGTCAAGCCGCGTGCGGTCCTCGTGCCAAGGAGAACACTTTGCCCACCGCCCCTTGAAATACACAATGGGAATATCATCAAGCTCGCGGATCCGGGCGTGGCCATCTGCCGCCAGTGTGAAGATCCGGACCACATGGCCTCGTGCTGCCAAGCCTTTTGCCCGTGCCAGCATGGATTTTTCCGCCCCGCCCACCTGAAACGGCTCGAACGTATTGTTGACAAGGGCTATGCGCATGGCGTACCGGCCGCCCCCGATGGCACTGTCCGCGCCGATCCGCCAGACACCAGGCCATACTGGCTGAGCGTCTGATCCACACTGGCGGCGAACTGACGCCTGAAGGCCGTCGGGTGAAAGCGCTTTGCGTTGGCATGACAGGCTTGCGGTGCATAATCAGCCTGCCGCGTCTCGAACACCTCCACAGCCTGGACAATCGCATCGGGCGATTGTTCGTGAAATAGCAATCCGGTGGGCGTCTTGTTGCTGTCCAGTTGAAGGATTTCTGGGGCCCCGCCCCGGCTGTATGTGAGGACCGGCGTCCCTGCAGCTTGGGCTTCCGCCATGACGATTCCGAAATCCTCTTCGGCCGGCATGATGAAGGCCTTCGCCTTCTGCATGGCCTCGAGCATTTTATCGTGCGGCTGGAATCCGAGCAGGGTGACATTGTTCGTCGCCCGCGCCTTCAGCTTGTCATAATCCGGTCCGGATCCCACGATTACGAGCTTGCGGTCCGGCATGGCTGCGAACGCTTTGACCAGAAGATCCATGCGTTTATACGGCACCAGCCTGGAGACGGCGACATAGTAATCTTCCTTCTCCATGCAGGGCGGAAACCGATCGATATCAACAGGCGGATAAATGACGTCTGCGGCGCGTCTGTATGTCTTGCAAATGCGCTGGGCAATATATCGCGAATTCGCAATCGGCCGATCCACGCTGTGCATCGTGCCATTGTCCCAGCTTCTCAGTTTATGAAGCACGTACCGGACATAGAGGCTCCTCAGGCCTGATTGCAGATTGGATTGCTCCAGGTATTGGAATTTGAGCTGCGAGGCATACCGGATCGGTGTGTGAATATAGCTGATATGAGGTTGGGCGGCCCCCACCAAAACGCCTTTTGCAAAGGCCCAGGAGGATGAAATGACCACATCATAGGCGCTCAGGTCGAACTCCTCGATCAGATTCGGCATGAGTGGCAGATATTTCCTGAAATGCTTTCTTGAAAGAGGTGCTTTTTGCAGCCAGGACGTCATGACCTCATGACCTTCCAGAAATGACCGGTCGGCCTGCGGCAGATGATTGACCAGACAAAACACGTCAGCCCCCGGATAGAGTTTCAGGATTTGCTCGAGCACCCGTTCCGCCCCGGTAAAGGTCGCCAGCCAGTCATGGATAATGGCCACCCTGTATTTCTGGCGTGGGCTCCCCCAGGTGAGATCGTCGGGGCTTTGCAGGTCACTCAGCATGATTGCCCTCCGGGCGCGGGAAGTTACAGGGCGGCCTCATCCAGGCCGCTTCCTGAGAAAAACAAACAGGTTGGTATAGAATCCAGTCGGAGACAGGCGCCAGAAAAGCTGAACCATCCGGCTGGCCGCAACACTTCTCAACACATATGGAGGTTCCGCATTCTCGATATAGGAACATTGCTCCCAGAGGCGCTCGGGAAAATATCTACGCACTGCAGACAGCGTGTTCAACCGGTATCGGGTCGGAAACACATCCTGCTCCTGCCTCGTATCGGATAATTTGTGTAACATTGAGCTGTGGAACCGGTTTGGCAGCAACCTTGCCCCTACACCTGTGAGTCCCCATTTGTTGGGTGTGCGGGCACACAGCCACCCCCCGGGTTTCAGCAAACGCTGCATTTCCGCCGCAAACCAGACCGGATCGTCGAGATGTTCCAGCACCCAGTCTGCAACAATGATATCAAAATGATTGTCAGGCAGGTTTATGGGCTGCGAAGGCTCTATAATCATCGCCTGATCCAAATTCGGATTGGTCGTCACAACCGGATCAACATCTACACCGATTATTTCGGCCGCCTTGCCATTTAGCTGCAGGAGAGATTTTCGGAACTGGCACTCATCTTCATGGCCCCGACCGCGACCTGCCCCAAAATCGAGGACACGGGAAGTCTGCGCCAGGAGCGCGTTCACCCGCGCATAGAAGGCAATCGTGCCATCGCGCCGTGTAAAGCCGCCAGCCGCAAGTTCCGGATACAGGCGCGCCTTGTTTCTGGCGATGGGATGCATGTGTGCTGGGCTCATACTGGACTTCCATGGAAACGGGTGACAAGTTTCGGTCCGACCCCGGCGCCTCCCACAGCCGTTGACAGTTGCAGAAACATGTCCTCTGACCCGGCATTTCCCCAGGCTGGAAATTCGTGTCTCAGCCGCTCGACGGCATGGGGTTTGCCGGCATGCATAGTCTTCAGGACAAGATCATTCAGGAACGGATAATTGGCGCCCCCCCCGGCTACAAAGACACTGATATGTTTTGCAGTCCTGGTTTCGGCTCGTATCCGGTCTAGCACCGACCAGACGGCTGTCTTCATCTCTGATACCGCGGATTTGAAGTCTACCTGATCATACAGGTCATCAGATTTGAAGCGAACATCCTGCCGACCGAAGCGAAGCTCGAGAAATGTGTCGGCAAGTAATGTCTTTTTCAGCTCACGCACAATCGCAGACAGTCTTTTCCAGGCGACTTTCTTTCTTGCAGGCGTCAGCGAAAGGCGAGAATCCTCGACAATCATATTGATGACCGCCGCGTCCAGCGCATCCCCCGCCACTGAAATGCTGCGACATGTCCCGGGGATGAGCTCGAAAGTAGAGGAAGGATGGTCTATTCTGAAGCCCGCCAAATCGGTTGTACCCGCCCCGATATCCAGAGAGACAACGGCATCCACGCCCTCGGGTATGCCATCCGGGAAATAGGCAAACAGGGCCGCGGCCGGCTCGAAAACAGCTCCCACTGTTCTGGATTGTTCGAGGTGAGGAGACCCAGGCCCCGTCGCGAGCATCTCCGGCACACGTTCGATGGGAAGTGCGCCGTTCAATATATCCTCGTCTTCCTGATCCGAAATCGCGAAGGCGGCTACAAACAGTTCAGAAATAAGCCGAAGACGGGTATCATGCTCGGACTCAACCCAATGAGGAAATACATATCTGAATTCCCGAATTCGTTCATACGCATCAGGATAGAGTTGCCGGATTGATTGCCTGGCCAGGCTCATGAGGTAGGCGAGGTTCAGCACAAAGACCGCCCTATAGGTCAGTGTGCGGCCGGGGTCATATTTAGGCGGCAGCTTTGACTCCAGAATGGCTTCCAGATCGCGCGCGCTCAGAATTGTCTTGAATGAGCGCAGGGATTCTCGCATCCCGAAATCCTCTTCCAGGAGGTGCTGTCTGGCCCGCGCGCCTATGTAGAGGGTTTCATTGCCGATGAAGACCTCGGAGGGTATGAGAAACTTGTTGTCCGCGTGCCCCTGAGACCCAATTTCAAGCGCGATGGGGTGAGCGTGTGCCGAGTCATCGAAATGACAGTATGCCGCCTTTGCGAAGGCTGTCCCGAAGTCCAGGCACAGGACTCCGTTTTGAGTTATCCCCCCACCACGCATGATCGCTCCAGAGCCAGGCCAAACTCAATCCGAGGCCTCCAGGGGTTTATAGAAATTCGCTACGGCTTTCGCCACACCAGAATGGGGGCAGCCGAGTTATTTAGACGAGTCTGCCGAGTTTTTGTGCGTTTTGACATCGCGTCGGTCTCCGCGAAAGAATCCCGCCAGGTGCGAAGCGGGAACAGCATCGTGGCCACAGGCAGTCCAGCCAGATAGATGAAGAAATTGACATATGTAAAAAGGTACAGAAAACTGAGTATACTGACAAATACACAAAAGCTGGCAATCGCGCTTCCCCGGATAAGGCCCAGCCCGATATTGGCCAGGAGCAATGCCCCAATCAGAACCACATAGAATTTGCCCATGAACCCATATCTCAAATTGAAATACGCAAATGCATAATGGGCGTGAGCGTGCGCTGCTTCGTATTTGTTCATGGATCGATACTCATAGCTCGCACCATGTCCAAGCCCGAACAATTCGGCAAAGGCGCCTTCCTTTTCCAAAGCCAGCTTGATGTCCCGATCTTCCATGGTCCTGGCCTGGATGGAAATGGACCGCGACCTCGCCGTCTCATCGAACACGGCGACCAACCTGATATATGTCTTGCTGTCCTCTGGAACGAGACGGGAGCCTATGACGGGCATCGCCCCCAGGGCCAGGACCAGAAATATGGTCCCAATCTTGTCGATCCTCAGCCGGAGCAGCAGAGCCAAGCCAGCCCCGACCGCCATGAACGCCATGGTCGTTCGGTTGATATCGTCCAGAGAGACCAACAGCGCCCCCGCCATCGAGGCAGAGTGAAATGCCAGGCGCCAGCTGCGCGGCGCACGTGCCAAATACGCCAAATAAAGCGACAGATAAATGCCAATCACGGCGCCCTGAGGCGGAATTTTGGTCGGCAGGCCCCGGGCGACGCCTGCATAGCCGAATATGACGCACACCCAGGTCGCGAGGATCGTCACCCAGAACATCCGCTTGAAGGCGGCATGAAAATCAATCCCGTCTTCCTGTTGCACCCTGACAATTGTAAGCAGTATGGCCAGGACAGGGGCTGTGTCCTCGAAAACAGGCCAGACACCTTGCCCCCAGGCCAATCCGATAAGCGCACCATGCAGGGCGATCAGGGTGAATAAGCCAATCGCGACCAGGACGTACCAGTCCAGCCGGAGTCGGTGGAACCGGCCTTTGCCGAACCAGAAGGCATGGTCCAGAAAGAGCAAGCCATAGGTAATCCATAATTTTAACTGGACGGTCTTGAACCACCACATCCCCATGCCGAATTCCATCACGACTCTGGATATCACCTGAGCAAGCAGCAGGTAGATGACCAGGCGCTCCAGATAGGACGTAGCCGGAATGCGCATGGTCAGACCATTCTCACCCCTTCTGACGCATGCGTGTCGAACGCGCCACTGGAAGAACGCGCCGCGGTAAGCCGCTGCAGGGTTGCGTGATTTCGGGATATTCGGACCAATTCATCAATGGTTTCAACCTCACCCGATGTGAGAACCGATTGCCAGTAGGAAGAGGCCTTGGACAGATCGCGGTTCCGGGTATGCGCGCGTTGCCCCGGAATTTCGGGGGCGTCCGTCTTCACCCGATAAGTGGATTTGATTTTTGCGTGAATAGTCGGGGTAAGGTCCATGCCAAGCCAGTCAAACATTTTTTCATAGCACCGCAATGGATCCCTGATCACCTCATCCGTGTTCACGATCCGGATATTCTGGGGGTATTCCTCAAGCGCGGTCGCAACATCGGAGTAAAGCAGTATCCAGAGCGCTGCGCCATTGATGGCGCCATTGGGGATGTTCAGTAGACCCCGAGGCAAGACCGGCCGTCGTCCCGCGCCCGCCAGCCGATCATACAGGGAGATCAGATCGAACCCCCAGCCCAGACGCTTGAAACTGGCTGCAGTGGCGTAAATCGACCGCACGGTCACGATGGTCGGAACCGGATACTCCTGGCTGCTGAAAAAGTGTGTCGCAAAACTTGCGAACGGGTCTTTCCACACAAGCGTGCGCAGACCTGGCGTCAGTTTGCATTTCAGAAGAGAGACGCGGCTGCGCCCTCCGGTAAACCTCTTCAAAAAGGCCATACCTGCCGGATCCCGCATGGACACCCCGCGCTTCATGTTCAAGTCGAGGGTCCTCACCCGCTCGGCAAAACGCGCAAAATCTCCCTGCTTTTCTCCAAAGCTCTCAGGAACCTCAAAGAAGTGGGCAACCTGCTTGTCGCCTGTCACATAATTCAGGGGCTCATAAAGATACTGAGCCCCGGGACTGGCAGCAAGTATATCGCCTATGGCCGTAGTACCGGACCTGGGACATCCCGTGACCAGCACGGTGGGAAGGGCTTTGTGTCTGGAGATCATTTACCCTCCCTGGCCATAGCACATTCCGCCGCCCCTTCAGCTAAAACAGCGAAAGCCTTCCATCGCCGAGCCAAACATCAAGCAATCCGCGAGCCGATGCATTGGGGCGTTCACAACCTCGTTTTCTTGGTCAGCCCGCGCAGCCCTGCGCGCCGGAGACAGGTTGGGCGCCATCGCCCCACCTGACCTCACTGGCAATTGATAGAAGACGCATCACAGAACACAGGTCTCGCCGACGGGCGGCTACGATCTCAGTCGAATTTTCAGCTTTCCCACAATCTGGGTGGGCAAGAAATTGATCGTGGAAACCCGAGCGAAATTCTTGGCCTCACACCCGGAAGGATAGGGAAAATAGGTCGTTCGGGCCACCAAGGCATAGTTTTCAACGCGCAATTCACTCCCATCCCGGCATTTCAGGGTGAGAGTGACGATGGGAGGTTCTCCCAGAGCCGTCGTCAGAGTCGCGATTTCATCTCCCTGCGTAACCAGCTGAATTTCGGTTCCAAAACACTCCTCTGTGTTCGGAGTAAGAATTACATTGTGCGGGTTACGAACGCTTTCTGAATACCAGCAATTGTCGGCCGCAGCCATTGGTGCCGACCAGATTGCTCCGACAAATGTCACGAACAATGCCGCAAAAATCTTGGACTTCATACTCTTATCCCCCTTTTGATCTGCCATGCCGACTGAAGTCGGCCCCATGCATGCCAGCGCCCGAATGGCTTCTGCCATTAACCATAGGTAAATGGCAGGACATTTCCGGCGTCAATGGGTTTCCCGGGACAGAGGGGTGAGCCTTCTTATCTCCGGTCCAGAGTCAGAATATGAGGCCCAAATGCCTATCGATTGAGCATTTTTCTGCAGACCAGGCGCCCTGCCCGCGAGAACTGAGACATTCTGAGAGCGAAATGAAAGGCTCGGCGCAGTCTCTGGATATTTGAGCGGGTGATTGGGGGATCATTTTGGTATGCACTCGAAACCTGGCGCAGTTCATTTCCGTGTGGAAGCGTCCTTGCCCCCTCGTCCAGCCGTCTCTGCCTCCTTCATGCGCTACTGCCTGATTGCCCCGCTTTTCACTTATGGCGCCTTGTTTCAAAGAGCTCAGGCCGAGATCCAGGAGAATCACGCGCCCCCGTCAGATACCGGAAAAAGTACGCTTGCACGGCTGAACGAATCTGATCCGCCCCCCAGGCGCGAGTCCGGCCTGGCTAGTCCGGCGGACTTTCAGATCGGGCATAATGAACACACAGACCAGGTTCGGACGCGGACACTCACTCTGATTGCCACTCAGCTGGACTCCCCCCCGCCGACCGTATTGCGCAAAGTCTCTATTGGGGGAGAGCCCAGGAAATCCCGACCTGATCGCACCTTCAATTCCGGTTTTTCCAGTCAGCTCAACCTAACCGCCATATTTGAGGAAGGAGAGTTTGACTTTGCAGAGGACCGATCAGCCTTTCAGTCTGCACTTGTGGTGGCAGAGCCGGCCCTGCGTTTCGGATCGCTCGGAAACATGGTGCTCGAAGGCCGGTTCGTTCTACGGCATAATCGCGACCAGTCTGAAACGGTCGGACACGCCGAAGTACGGACAGAGACCACGACCTATCGGGACTATACCCGGCTGGTGGTCGACTTTCCCGACAAGCCAATGCGGATTCAGTTCGGCGACATATTTTCGCGGTCCACAGCCCTGCAGAGGCCGGCCTCCTACGCAGGTGTGTCCATTTCGTCGGCGGCCTACGAGCTGCAGCCGATGCAGAATGCATTTGGCACCGGCGCACAGACCTTCTCCCTGTCAAGGGATTCTACCGTCGACATCGAAGTGAACGGCGTGCACCAGTCCCGCCTGTTTCTTGAAGCGGGATATTACGACATCCGGGACATACCGCTCAAATTCGGCGCGAATGATGTCGACTTGATCATTCGGGATACGACAGGTTGGAAGCAGAAGCTGAATCTTTCCGTATTCGGCGCACCTCAATTGCTGGCCCGCGGGGAACTGGCCTATGAGATCGGCCTTGGGGCGCAATCGGTCCGGAATGTGGAAGGAATCGATTATTTCTCCAATCGGCCAATTGGACTGGGATCGCTCTCGGCAGGAATAACCAGCAATATTCAGATCGGCGCTTCGCTCCTTGCCACACATGCCAATCAGTCCGTCTCGCTGGATGGCCGCTTCATCGGCTGGAATGGAGAATATGCCGGCGAGGTCCTGTACCAATCGGGAAAGAATGTTGCTGAAGCAGTCGCCCTGAAAGCCAATTATCGCAGCTCCTATGTGGCCAGCTTCCCTCCTGTCCGGTTGTCCGCGGCATATTACGGGCCGGGTTATGACGCATATGAAGCAGTGACGGAGTTCAGCCGGCCAGTCTCCCGCTCATTGACCAACCCCTTCAGGTTTGAGCGCCTCTGGCAATTGGACGGTTCCATTACAATGGATTATTCACAGGACTACTCCCTGGATCTCGGCTTTGATGTCATGAAATACCGGGACACCGATACGCTCACCCTCAGTGAACCGGAATGGACCGCTTATGCGTCAGCCTATGGCTCTCTGGATAATTCCACGCTTCTGTCGGTATCGCTCAGCATCGGAAGGTTCGAGGCTGATCAGCTTGATGTCGGCGCTTTTATTTCTCTGACCCGGCGCTTTGGCGGCAACAAGACCGCTTCTCTCAAGCACAATACGCGCAATAACCGGACCCGCGCCACACTTGGCCGTAGCGCGATCCGGTACACCAATGACTGGGCCGGGAATATCGGCTTCGAACAGGCAAGGGAATTTGGCGAACAGGAAACGGCGCTTGTTGCTGACTTTGAATTGGACTCCAATTGGGGTACCTTTTACGCAGATGTCAGCGCCCCCTCCTCCCTAGGACCGTCTGGCAGTGTAAAACAACGATATTCGATCGCCGAGTTCAGCACCTCAGTGGGCTATGCCGGGGGACGTGTTGCGCTCGGAAGCCCTTCCGGGGGGGCGTTTGCCATCATCGGCGCCGCAGAAGATCTCGAGCATACCGCGATCGTCACCGACTATGATGGCGAGGACTATTCTTCCCGGTCAAAGGGGCGGCATGTGCAGCATTATTCGCACTTGCTGCCGTACAGAAACGAAACACTTAAAATGACAGCGCGGGGGCCTGAAGGTGAGGAAATCTGCGAGGCCGAGTTGGCATTTGTGCCAGCTTACAAGAGCGGGCGGAATATTCTTGTGACAACCGACATGTCGGATTCAGGCAGCCCAGAGGGGGTGACTGCGGACACCATCCTCGTGCATTGCCAGACGCTTGATACAAGATTCAGAACGTTAAATCCGTCTTCTGAAGAGACAGACATCCCTGAAGGCGCAGCCAGAAAGGAGCCGGTCCAGTGAAGACACGCTCAGCGGTTCGGATGGTCAGCTCCGGGATCTTTATTTGCCTGTTGCTGATCTGCCTGGCACATCTTGTCTTCAGAGGCTCAGGCTGGGCAGGCTTCCTGTCTTTTGTCGCCTTGCCGGCAATCCCCGGCCTGCTGGCCATAGCCGCGCTGCTTTTTCTGCTGAAGCAACGTCTTGCAGGCCTGGCAGCGCTCGGCGCCGCTATACTGCTTGCAGTCCCGCCCCTGGGCGTCCTGAAAGGACAAAGCACCAGCGCCGATCAGGTGCCGGACGTGACGATCCTCTGGCTGAACGCACGGCATAGCCATGTTGCCCTGGACAATATATTCGATCTCGACTCAAATCTTCAGGCTGACATTATCGCGATCGCCGAGACGCCGGTGAATTGGCGCAAGCGCTATTCTGAAGAATTGGCGAAGTTTGACTGCATCGAGTGGAGACACGCGCGAGGGGCCCCAAGACTCCTTGTTCTCTCCCGCACGCCCTGCGAACTTGCGTCCTCCTCCGGCGATCTGTCTGAATATACGCCGCACCGATATGTAGACCTGGCCGACGGCCTTCGCCTCGTCGCACTTCACGCGCCCAGGCCTTTCGATTTTTCCTATATCAGCAAAACTGGCCGGCCGTGGGATTCAACACGGCTCCAAACTCGAAATGACGCGATTGGCGAGGCAGCCATGCGTGCGCGCCAGCGAGCTGACGCTGTGCTCATAGGAGATTTCAATGCAGTCTCATGGAGCCCTCCCCTGACGGAGCTTCATACGATTGGTCTGCAGACTGTCCGCTGCGGGCCGATCTGGCACTCTACCTGGGTCGACAAGCATTCCGGCTTGGGGGTTCCCATAGATCATGTGTTTGTAAGCGCCTCCCTAAAGGCAATCTGCTCTGTCGCGCCCGGTGTCGGATCAGATCATCGCCCCCTTGTTGTCAGATTGTATCGAGCAGATAAATAGCCCCCCTTAAACACAGCATGACATTCCGGGCGGCAGGCCCTTCCGGAAATAGCCACCCGATAGCCAGAGCCCCCATGATGATACGTTCAAGCCTGGCCTCGATCGGCCTCAAGATAGCAGGGGCTGCCCTTTGGCTTCTGCTCAATGTCACACTGGCAAATCTCATGCCGGTGGAAGAGTTTGGTCAGGTCAGTTTCGCGATCACCCTCGTCATTTTGTTCGGAACAGCGTCCTGCTTCGGATTTGCCCAGATCCTCATGCGCGATGGATCACTTGCCATGGTAGTCAACCGACCTCGCCAATTCATCGCGATCCTGTCAAAAGGTCGCTGGGCCGTACTGGCGATGTCGGGCCTGATTACAACAGCGGCCCTGGCAGCATCGTTCGGTGGACAGCACGTATCGGCCCTGAATGACAAGTTCATATTCGGATGCGTATTTGTAGCGACCCCCTTCTACGGCTTCCTGATTCTGCACAGAGAAGGTGCGCGGGCGTTTGGCAGGGTTGTGGGTTCTCTGATCAGCTTCAATATACTCCGGCCGAGTCTGCCCCTTCTGGGCGTCCTGGGGGCAATGCTGTTTTTCACTCCCTCTGCACACCTTGCAATGGCGGCGTGGACGGCAGGACTTATCGTCATCTTCCTTTTCGATATAAGCCGACTCTATCCCGCCGCCTGGTCCATCCGGGCCGCCGCTTCGGGCACAACCCGGATAGGAAAAGCATTCGTGTTCTGGATAGGTGAGCTCAGCAATCTGCTCCTTTTGCAGGGCCCCGTCATCCTCGCCGGCATTTTGCTGGATCTCGAATCTGCCGCCCTGTTATATGCGTGTCACCGTCTGGCCTCGCTCGCCTTGTTCGGAATTGATGGCATCAGAATTGCGATCGCACCCGACATTGCCAGGGCCGCCAATGCCACAGATCAGGCGACGTCAAAAAGAACACTGGCGAATGTCAGTGCGGCCTGGCTTGTATCCGGTTTGATTTTTTCTGTTCCGGTCTTTCTGCTGGCACCTTTCCTGTTGTCAGCGTTCGGAGACGACTTCCGGCAGGCGGTCCCTGCTCTCCTGATCATGACCGCCGCGAGACTGGTTCAGGCCCTGATGGGACCAACGGGCCCAGTCATGATTTATGGAAACCTTGAAGTCTCCCGGGCGATTTTTACCTCAGCCGCGTGCATCGCCCAACTCATAGGGGCGGTAATGTTCGGAACCGTATGGGGCGTAAATGGCATCGCGGCCGCGATGTGCCTTTCCGTCATAGGTCTGGAAGTCGCTTCAGTTCTTGAAGTCCGCCGGGCAAAAGGGCTCTGGATCGGTGCGCCAGCCGTCTTCGGCAACCCGGCATCCCTTGCAAGCCTTGCTCACATCATGAGCCGTTTTCGGAAACGAGGCTGATCTGCGCCGCTGATTGAAACGCATAGTAAGACCGGTACCATTCGGCAAATCTGGAGATGCCCTCTTCCAGCCGCGTCCTGGGCACATACCCACACATGTTCCGTATCCTTGATATGTCAGCATGCGTGGTCAGAACATCTCCTGCCTGTTTGGGGAGAAAGTTTTTCTCGAGGATAACCCCCAGATTTTCTTCCATGCAGGCGATCATTTCCATCAAGGGCACAGGCTCATCGCCTCCGATATTCAGTATCCTGTTCTCGCCTGGATCCGCCGGATGCGCACAAACCCCCAGAATGCCTTCAACAACATCGTCTATATAGGTGAAGTCACGCTGCATTTCCCCTCCATTGTACACATCTATGGGCAGGCCGAGCCGCGCGCGATCCGCAAATATATAATAAGCCATATCTGGGCGCCCCCAGGGGCCATACACCGAGAAGAATCTCAGCCCGGTCTGGCGCATGCCATAAAGATTTGAATAACTTGTACTCATCAGCTCGCAGGCGCGCTTGGTCGCCGCATAGAAGGAAGCGGGCTCGCTGACAGGATCTGCCTCGGAAAATCCCTTGGACTCCATAGGTCGCTCACCATAGACGGAGCTTGAGGACGCATAAACAAGATGCTCGACCGTTTCGACCTGGCGGCAGGCCTCCAGAATGGCAAGGTGACCGCTCAGATTGGAATCCCTGTAGGAGAACGGATCCTTTATGGAATGCCTGACACCGGCTTGTGCGGCGAGATGAACACAAAGTGACGGGCGCTCATACTCGAAGCATTTCAGAACCTCCAGCTGGTCGGAAATGTCCAGCTTGTAGAAGGAAAACTTCCTGTACCAGGCCAGTCTTTTCAATCGTGCGCTCTTCAGGCTCGGATCGTAGTAGGTATTCAGATTGTCCAGGCCGACAACATCAAATCCCCTTTCCAGCAAGGCTGTGCAGACATGCATGCCGATGAATCCCGCAGCGCCGGTCACCAAAACAGGGCCTGTGCCCGAAACGGAGACGGTAGGCGTCTGGTCCTGTGCCTGATGGTCAATAGGCATTCTTGTCTCCAAACAGCAGTCTCAGTGTGGACACAAGCAGCTCGATATCCCCCCAGAGCGAGCAGGTTTCAACATAGTCAAGGTCAAGATCGACGCGCCGGTTCAAATCGGCGACATTCAGAATTTCGCCTCTGGCACCGCGTGTCTGCGCCAGGCCGGTTATGCCCGGACGCGCGCTAAACCTCTGCCAGTACCGTGAATCATGAGCCGCAAAGACATAATCATGCCGGACTGCGTGAGGTCTTGGACCAACCAGGGACATCTCTCCGCGCACAACATTCATGAGCTGCGGCAGTTCATCCAGACTTGTCTTTCTCAAAAAGGCACCCACACGGGTAACGCGCGGATCCCTGTGAGAGGCCTGCTTCACATGCGCCTCAGCGAGATGCGACCGCATCGTTCTGAATTTCAGTATACGAAATGTCTTCCCCCTGTAGCCGCCGCGCTCCTGGGCGAAGAGCGCCGGCCCGGGTGATGTCAGACGCACTGCACTGGCGATAAGCAAGAGGAGCGGGAATAACAGGATCAGAAATCCTATGGCCAGCACCAGGTCAAAGGCGCGCTTCGGCCAGCCTCCTGCACACGCTCCGGAGGGAGACAGAGGATAATGACCGATATTCTGATCATTTGGGAATGCATCCCAGACAATGATTCCACCACCCTGCCGGGCCCGGAGTGCGGCCAGTCTGGGAAACTTCTGCTTGCTCTCTCCTGCCCGCCGGGCCGCCTTCGCCATGCCTCATCCCCCACGCAAGTTGCGTGAATGGTATGGTTAATGAAGCCTTAATCGAAGTGTCGAGTTACGATCGCGTTATGATGGAAAATCGCTTTTTCCTGCATTCAAAGCGTGCATTTTTCAGGCCGCAGGAGGGGAACGTGCACAAAGTATTTGCGCTCTTTTCCGTCTCCCTCAGATCGCCTTCAATCCTTCAGAGCTGATACAGTTTAGCTCCAGCTTTTTCTTTACCGGCACTCCAGAGTCCGGATGAACAGGACCGTTCTCTGCAGACCAGACAAGGGATCATATCACTCCACAGATGAGCGGAACGAGGCCTTCCTGCTCATGTCGTGAGCGGCATCTTCAATCGTGCGACATCAGCTGGTCTCGGAAACGGCATGGATATTGATTGTACACAGACCGCCTCCCTCACCTGACATATCAGTTACCCGGCTGTACCTCTAATCCAATGCCAGGACTCTCAATATGGCAGCCGCGCGCCGCAGGACACGCTCTGACTGGAGTCGCTTCAGCCAGAACCGGCATTCCTTTTTCAGGGCAAGCACTTCGGCAGCTTCCGGATCCGGACACGCATGATTTGGGTCCTCAATAGGATCAAACAGGCTCTCAATGGGAACTTCGAGAACATAGGAGATCTGATAGATCATTCCGGCGCTCAGGCGGTTGATGCCCATCTCATATTTGTGCATTTGCTGCTGGCTGACCTGCAATGTTCCACCGAGTTCCAGCAGGGTCAGGGCGCGCTGCAAGCGAATATTTCGGACATTTGCGCCGACCATAGTGTCGATCTCGGTGGGCGGGCGGGGACCGGCGCGATCTGATGCCGGGACCCTGTTCGATGTCCGGGAGCTCGCCGCCTTCATGATATGCTCCCTTTCGCCCCCATCGTGTCCGGCGCGATGTCT
>DHZF01000148.1:22596-23161 GCA_002414505.1 Hyphomonas sp. UBA5111
CATCGTGTCCGGCGCGATGTCTGACCGCAGCGCCGGACAAGATACCTTCTTCCTCCGGCCGGATGGCCTGCCGCGGACGGCGGGGTCTGGCCTTTCTGCGCCTGACCGAACTTATTCAGTAGAATGACGGTCTTTGAAGCGGCACGGCGCACAGGCCCAGTGCATGTAACTTTCCGGCGCCCGGTAGCAATGAGGTGCCCGGCGCTGCCCCCATTGGCCTGCAAGGGAAAGCTGAAATCATCTCTATGCCCAAGGAGCGGCCAAGTCATGATCATCAGGCCCTCGTCGCTTGATTAGTGCCTGTCGGACCAGAATCTGGGCGTCTCCGGCGCGAAGGCCGCAGATTTGGGCACGGGAGGAGCGCCACCTGACCCCCCGTCTATGGACCTTATCCCCCTCGGCCGGGATCATCTGCCTGCCCGGATGTCGGCATAGTTTGATTGAGGCGGATGCGCACCTGTCGGCGAGCCGGACCGCAGGAGCCCGGATGAACCGGCGGTCAATCGCAAGCGCCCTGAATTCTCGCACTTTGCACGCCTATCGTCAGTCCAGCCGCCAGATATCC
>DHZF01000148.1:23235-23720 GCA_002414505.1 Hyphomonas sp. UBA5111
AATCCGCTGTCCGTCAAAATGATGCACCACATGGCGGCCCTGGACCGGAATGGCAACCACGTCGGGCGAGAAGGCAGCGATGCATTCGCCCCCCGCCGCCGGGACGCTTGGATAGACGAACCCGTCTGCGCCGTTCGCGCGAAGATCCCGGGCCAGACGCTGGGACTGCCTAAATTCCTCTGGCGCGAGTCAGGGCGCGAAGGCGGCCTGGTCGCGCAGATCATGCAGCCGGGCGGTCACCGTTCGCGCATCTGCGCCTCCCTCAAGACCGAACGGGTCAGGCAGAAGGTTTACAAAACGAGGCAAAACGCCCGCCAGGATTTGTCAGTCTGGTAGACGTGATCCAGGTATCAGAAAGTGCATAGAGTTAGACCGGTCGTCTCATCACTCCCACCCGATGCCTGACCTCAATCGACGCCTATCCGGAATAGAGAAATCCTGCCGCGCGTGATTCAGCTGTCGTGGCAGTTCGGCTCGATGTCTCC
>DHZF01000005.1:0-125 GCA_002414505.1 Hyphomonas sp. UBA5111
GAGATGTTCTTCGATCCGCAGGCCCACACAGAGCGCGGCGTGGCGTTCGGCACGGTCGCGGATGGCATCATTTCAGCGCTGAAGCGTGGCGAGGAAGAACTCGGCATCACATCCGAACTCATCAT
>DHZF01000005.1:405-1962 GCA_002414505.1 Hyphomonas sp. UBA5111
CTCTGCCTGCATGCCGGCGAGGAGGGCCCGCCGGAATATGTGCGCGAGGCCCTGCTGGATATCGGCGCAGACCGGATCGACCACGGCAACCGCGCGATGGAAGACCCCGCGCTGATCGAAGTGCTGCGGGATACCCAGACGCCGCTGACCAATTGTCCGCTCTCGAACTTGTCGCTCTGCGTGCTCGACGATTTGCGCAAGAGCCCGGTGAAGCGCCAGCTGGAAGAAGGGCTGCATGTCTGTGTGAATTCCGACGACCCGGCCTATTTCGGCGGATACATTGGCCAGAACTATGAGGCCATCACTGAGGCGCTGGACCTGTCTGCCGAGCAGATCATCCAGCTCGCCCGCAACAGTTTTACCGGGTCATTCCTGCCGGAAAATCAGAAAGCGAAATATCTCGCAAGAATCGATTCCGTGGTGGAAGACTGCCTGTAAGGCGTCTGCTCGGGCCTAAATTACCCCCAACATTTGCATCACTCTTATGCACAAAAAATGCCTTGCGAATTGCGTTCTATAGCGACGATTCACCGAGACCGGCCTGACCTCCGCACCCTTCCCCGACGTGAGTGTGACTGCACTGTCACACAACGTGTCAGTTTTGTGATTCGAGGTAAAATTTTCCGTTACAAGCCTGTAACAGGGCGAATTGGGGACTATTTTTGCCGTGAGGGGCGATAATCACAACCAGGAGTAAATCGCAGATGACTACATTGCGGACCTTGCTCATCACGGCGTCCTCACTCGCCGTGACTGCAGCATCTACATCAGCATTCGCGCAGGAAACGCCGGATGCCACCGGCAGCGAGCTTCGACAGAGCGAAGTCGTTGTCACCGGGACCCGCACCGCCAACCGCACAGCGCTTGAAACGGCTGTTCCGGTAGACGTTTTCCCGGTCGAGGAATTGACCGAAACCGGCCGGGTCGAGCTGAACCAGATTCTCAGCACGACCGTTCCAAGCTTCAACTTCAACCAGACCGCAATCAATGACGGGACGGACATTATCCGTCCGGCCACGCTTCGCGGCCTGTCGCCAGACCAGACGCTGGTTCTCGTCAACGGCAAGCGCCGCCATATCACGGCGCTGGTGAACATCAATGGCTCTGTCGGCCGTGGCTCTGCCGCCGTCGACCTCAACTCGATCCCCACGAGTGCCATCGGTAATGTTCAGGTCCTGCGGGATGGCGCGTCGGCCCAGTATGGCTCCGATGCGATCGCGGGCGTGATCAACGTCATCCTGCGCGAAGCCGATCATGGCGGCGGCGTGAACATCCGTTACGGCGCACATGTCACCGATCCCGAGGGCCTGAACCGCAGCGAAGTCGATGGGCAGACGACAAATGTCGGCGGCTGGGCTGGCTTCGGTCTCGGCGAGAACGGCTTCCTGACCGTGTCCGGCGAATACTCCCTGCGTCAGCGGAGCAACCGGGCCGGTATCGATCCGCGCCAGCAATTCCCGGATGATCCGGCCTATGCGGAAGCTGAGCGCAGCTTCGACCGCCTGAACCATGTCTATGGCAATGGCCGTATGGAGAACATCAACTTCTTCCTCAACT
>DHZF01000005.1:2026-4505 GCA_002414505.1 Hyphomonas sp. UBA5111
GAACATCAACTTCTTCCTCAACTCCGGCTACACGTTGAACAATGGTGTTGAACTCTACGCCTTCGGGGGTGTTCAGGAGCGGGAAGCAGAAAGCCCCGGCTTCTATCGGCGCGCTTCGGATTCCCGCAACGTACCCGAAATCTATCCGGGCGGCTTCCTTCCGGTCATTGGCGGCGACGTGTCCGATTACAGCCTTGGCGGCGGTGTACGCGGCGAAGCAGGCGGCTGGGACTATGATGTCAGCGCGGTCTATGGGTCGAACGAACTCGACTACTCGGTGACAAATTCCCTGAACGCCTCGCTCGGGCCGGACAGCCAGACCTCTTTCGATGCCGGTTCGCTGGCCTTCGACCAGGTCACGCTCAACGCCGACATCGTGAAGACGTTCGACAATCTGCTGCCGGGGGAAACCTCCCTCGCCTTCGGTGCGGAATATCGTGACGAAAGCTTCGAAATCGGCGCCGGCGAAGAGGCCTCCTACATTCAGGGGCCGTTCCCAGCCGCAGCCGGTAGCCAGGTCTTCCCAGGCTTTACCCCGGAATCCGAAGTCGATGAAAGCCGGAACGCTGCAAGCGTCTATGGTGAAGTCGAATGGGTGCCGAACGAAAAGACGCTTATCTCCGCTGCTGTGCGGTATGAAGACTATTCCGACTTCGGGGATGCCGTCACAGGCAAGCTCGCCGGCCGGTACGACTTCACCGATCAGGTTGCTGTTCGCGGCGCCGTCGCCACCGGCTTCCGCGCTCCGAGCCTTCAGCAGCAATACTTCACGGCCATCTCCACCAACTTCATTGATGGTGTGCCGTTCGAAGTCGGCACGTTCCCGGCCACGTCGCCCGCGTCGGTCGCCCTTGGCGGTGGCCAGCTGGACGCGGAAGAATCGACCAGCTTCTCGCTGGGTACGGTCCTGACGCCGACCAATAACTGGTTCGTCACCATCGACGCCTACCAGATCAATATCGACGACCAGATCTTCCTGACGGAAAACCTGGGCGGAGATGAAGTGGACGCCGTGCTGGCGAATGCCGGTGTGACCGGGGTCCAGCGGGTCCGGTTCTTCCAGAATGGGATCGAGACCGAAACCAAGGGCGTCGACATCGTCACGAAATACGCCTTCGATTTCGGCACGTTGGGTACGCTGGATGCCTCTGCAGCTTTCAACTACTCCAAGACCGAAGTCACGCATGTTCCGGACAATCTGGTCATTCCGGATTTGGAACTGTTCAGCCGTTCCAACCGTCTGACGCTGGAAGAAAGCGCGCCTGAAACCAAATTGATCCTCGCAGGTAACTACACCTACCAGCAGGCTGACTTTGTCCTTCGTGCAACCCGCTTCGGCGAGGTCCTGGCGCCGTCCAACGATCCGGCGAACGACTTCACCCTGGACGCTGACTGGATCATCGATGCGTCGGTGAACTTCAATGTCACCGACCAGTTCAGCGTCGGCGTCGGTGCAGACAATCTGCTCGACGAATACCCGACGATGACGCCGGACGGCCTCAACTTCAATGGCATCTTCCCGTATTCGAGCCGGAGCCCGTACGGCTTTGCAGGGCGCTTCCTGTACATGCGCGCCAGCTACAACTGGTAGGCAATGCTACAGGACCCTACCCCTGAACTCACAGGGGGAGGGCTCAAACCCGATAGAAGACTGGCCCACGTCTCGCGATGTGGGCCAGTTTTTGTATGGGGCATCAGGAGCCGGAGGGCGTTTCGCCGTCGGGTTCATCCGCTTCTTCGGCATCGGCATCGGCTTCGCCTTCCAGGGTCGCCTCAATCGGGGGGCGACAGGATTCCACCAATTGTTCGACCCGGTCATCCGTCGGCACGACATATTCGCTCTGGCCGGCCACGAGGCGGAGATTGCCCTCGCCATTAGCCAGCGCACGAGCGGCCTGGGAGCGCGTATCGAAGATGCCGGTCACCTCTCCGCTTTCCTCGTCCAGCTGAGCCGTGATGGCGCCATTCCCGGCCGAGGTGAGCACACCAATCTGGTTCGGCGCTTCATCCTCATCGAATGTACGGCGCAGGACCAGTGCATTGGCGCCGCCCTCGCCCGCAAAGGCATCCGGCTGCTGGCAGGTCAGCGATACGGCGACAACGCCGTCTTCCGAAGCGTATTCAAGGCGCTGGCCATTGGCGCTTTCGACCTCCGTCCAGCTGCCGGTCAGTTCCGTGACCTGTTTTTCCGGGCGTTTTTGAGTCTGATCGGGCTTGTCAGACGAAGCGATCGGCTTGGGCGCCGGCATCGGGTCACCGCTTGACTGGCTGATTTCTGCCCCACAGGCCACGAGCGCCAGAGGCGCGGCGAACAATAACAGGTGTCTCATGGTCGAGCTCCTTTCAAAAAGCTTCCCCGTCCGCTGTTAAAACGCCCATTCCTCTCGTCCGGTTTCCGTTAAATCCTGTTCACGATGCCAAATTCGCCCACTTCCTGTCCGGAACGGCAATAGAGTCTGGCGACTCGTGGCAATTGCCG
>DHZF01000076.1:0-1900 GCA_002414505.1 Hyphomonas sp. UBA5111
ATAAAGTCTGTGGGTTGCGCTATTTGGATTTTGCGGCCGTTTCGAGCTCTGCCACACGCGCTTCCAGCGCTTCGACACGCTCCAGCGCCGCCGTGGCAAGCGTCTTCAGCGCCTCGACTTCGTCGCGGCCCGCCAAGTCCATATCGGCGATCAGGCCCTTCACCCGGGCTTGCGCTGCGGTCTTCGCTTCTTCGCTTGCGGCCCGCGCAGCGCCCATTGCACCGGTCATCAGGCCGGCAATGTCATCTAGCAGTGGATTTGTTGTGGCCATGCGGCTACTCCTTCGCGGCATCGGGCGGACAGGTTTGGTTCCCCTAACAGATAGGTCCTTATCCATACAGGGAAAAGACGCTGCATGCTGGATATGATGAGCTTCGCCGCACCCCTTCTGCCCGCCGCGGCGCTGACCTTTCCGGATGTCAGCCCGGCGCTGGTGTCGATTGACCTCGGCTTCCTCGGGCTCGGCACCTTCCATTTGCGCTGGTACGCGCTCGGCTACATGGCCGGCATCGCGCTCGCCTGGTGGTATGCCAGCACCATGATCCGGCGCCCGCGCCTGTTCGGCGGCAAAAGCCCGCTGACCAAGGACCAGCTCGACGACATCATGTTCTGGATCATTGTCGGCATCATCCTCGGCGGACGCTTCGGCTATGTCCTGTTCTACATGGTGCCCTACCAGTTCGACGTGATCGCAGCGAACCCGCTGACCATCTTCAAGATCTGGGATGGCGGCATGGCGTTTCATGGCGGCATTCTGGGCGTTACAATCGCGCTTATCCTGTTCGCGCGCCGTCGCAAAGTGTCACTGCTTTCCATCGGCGACATTGCCGGCGTGGTCGCGCCGATCGGCATCGGCCTCGTCCGCCTCGCCAATTTCGTGAACGCCGAACTCTATGGCCGCCACACCGACGCGCCCATCGGCATGGTCTTCCCGGAAGGCTACGTGCGCGGCTCCACGCCTCCTGCCTATAATTGGGAAACCGGCGAATGGGTCAGCACCGGATTTGAGACAGCACGCCATCCGAGCCAGCTGTATGAAAGTGTGCTGGAAGGCTGGCTGCCGCTGCTTGTGCTATCGGTCCTGATCTGGCGCTTCGGCGCGCTGAAGCGCCCCGGCCTCGTCGCCGGCCTGTTCCTGCTGATGTATGCTGCGGGCCGCACCATCGTCGAAAATTTCCGTATGCCGGACAGTTTCGCGACCAGCCTGCCGGACTGGATCACGATGGGCCAGCTGCTCTCCATCCCGATGTGGATCGGCGGCATCTGGCTGGTCTGGAATGCGCTGAAGAAAAAGCCTGCGACTGCGGACTGATCTGCCCATGACCCTCAAGGAACGCATCATCCGCCTGATCGAAACCGGCGGCCCCATCCCGGTTTCAACTTACATGCAACTCGCCCTGCATGACGCCAGCCAAGGCTATTACGCCACGCGCCCCGGCCTCGGCACGGATTTCATTACGGCGCCGGAAGTCAGCCAGGTATTCGGCGAACTGATCGGCCTGTGGGTCGTGCATGAATGGCGGACCATGGGCGCACCGTCCGACTTCCATCTCGTTGAAATCGGTCCCGGTCGTGGCACGCTGATGGCGGATGCGCTGCGCCTCGCCTATGTCGCGGGCGACCGCGAGTTTGCCGATGCCGCCAAACTCACCCTCGTCGAGCCGAGCCCGGAATTGCGCAAGGTGCAGGCCGAGCGTCTCAGCGATTATACGCCGTCCTTTGCCGATACGCTCGGCAATGTGCCCGCCGGGCCGATGATCCTGGTCGCGAATGAATATCTCGACTGCCTGCCCGCCCGCCAGTTCCGCAAGGCGGAGGACCAATGGCGTGAATGCGTGGTCGGGCTGGATGCGGACGGGGCGCTGGCCTTCGGCCTCGCCGCCGACGAGCAGCGCGCCCC
>DHZF01000076.1:2101-4681 GCA_002414505.1 Hyphomonas sp. UBA5111
ACGCCGGGCGACAGCCTCCGCGCCTTCAGCCAGGGCAAGCAGGTCTCCCCCCTCGCCCAGCCGGGCGAGACCGATTTGACCGTGGACGTTGATTTCGGTCGCCTGAAACGGCTCGCTGCCCGCATGGGACTGGATGTGGCCGGGCCGACACCGCAGGGCATGTTCCTGATGGGGCTCGGCGCGCAGGCCCGTCTCAACCAGCTGGTCGAGGCCAACCCGGACCATGCCGACGCGATCTTCAACAATGCCCAGCGGCTGATCGACCCGAAAGACATGGGCAGCCGCTTCAAGGCGATCTGCCTGTCGAGNNGACCATGCCGACGCGATCTTCAACAATGCCCAGCGGCTGATCGACCCGAAAGACATGGGCAGCCGCTTCAAGGCGATCTGCCTGTCGAGTAGCGGCCTGCCCGCGCCGGTTGGGTTCTAGGCGCCCCTACTCGGCTTCGGCGCCGATGTGCTGGTCCACGAAGCTGGCCATCGCGCCCAACGCTTCAATTCGCGTATCGCCATCCGACATCCAGTGATCCTCACCTTCCAGTTCGAGGAAGGTGACGCTCTTGCCGGCTCTCTTCAGCGCATCTTCCATAATGCGGCTTTGCTTGATCGGCACCACAAGGTCGTCCTTGCCGTGGATCAGCAGGACAGGCGCCGTGAAATTTTCCGCTGCATTGGCCGGAGAGATCGCATCGAGCTTTTCACGCTCAGCCTGGGGATCCCCGATCACCTCATGCCAATAGTCGAGCACCCAGTGATTCTTGCCAAGATCCCATCTCTCATCGCTCAGCATACGTCTCAAATCCGTCACCGGCGCAATCGCCACGACACATTTGTAGAGATCCGGCGTATAGGCGCCGCCCGCCAAGGCGGAGTATCCACCATAGCTGGCGCCGACAATGCAGACGCGATCCGGATCGGCCAGTCCCTCCTTCACGAGCATGTTGACGCCGTCCGTGACATCATCCTGCATCTTGAGGCCCCACTCGCCATGCCCAAGCTCTTCAAACTCGTTGCCATAGCCGGTCGATCCACGAAAATTCGGTTGCAGCACGAGATAGCCGCGATTGGCGAAGTATTGTGCCCGCCAGTGAAAGCCAACGCCGCTGTACGAGGCGGGCCCGCCATGCGGCATCACGATAAGGGGCAAATTGTTTGCTGACGCCAGGTCCACACCGGCTGGCCACGTCACGATGGCGGGGATTTTCAATCCGTCCCGCGCGACATAGCTGACGGCAACGGCTTGGCCGAGCGCGTCAGGCGGGATGTTGTCCCGCGTGTCTGCAATCAATGTCAGGGCACCGGTGGTCCGGTCCTGCAGCACAAAGCTGCCCGGCGTGTCGCTCGCATAAAACCTGTACAGGATTTTGGTCCAGTCATCGCTCCAGGAATCGACATGGATCGCAGCATTCGGGAACCGGGCCACGACCTCCGCCACCGCAGCATCGACCTCCGGATCAAAAAACTTGTAGGCGGGAACCGCACCCGAATATCTCACGCCCACCATGAAGCGGTTGCCATCGGTATAAACGCCCTGAATATCGGCGTCGTCTCGCTCGAGATTCGCGGATGTTATGTTTCCCGAGAAATCCATTTCATAGAGTTCGTTGAAGCCGGTTTCGCTGTCAGTATCATCCATGATGATCAGTCCAGACCGGTCCGGTTTCACCCCTATGAGAGAGAAAGGTATCCGCGGAGACTCCGCCTCGTATACGAGTTCACGGTTGCCATTGATATAGGTGTAGATCTTGTACGCATCATACTGGTTGTTGTAATCCTCTCGGGCGAGCACGGTGCCGTCAGTGTCCACGAACCAGTCGATCGTGTCACCATTCCCACTCTTGAAGCGGCGCCCCTTCCCCGTCTTCATATTGACCCGCAATAGACTGTAGTTCGGGTCGGAATACCGGTCCCCCATCCAGGCTGGCATGAATATGTAGCCCGACTCATCATCATGGCCGACAATTTTACCGAGCCCGCCCTGCGCTGGATAAATGTTATCCGTTCCACGCAACAGGAATTTGAGCTTCTTGGTTTTCAGATTGTATCCATACGCACCTGAATACAGGAATTCGCCGCGATATCCCGGCACGAATTTCGTGTCAGACGCTCGGATAATAATATTCTCACTGTCCGCAAAAAAGACGCCTCGCGTTTCGACCTCGTCGATATTGAGCAGGTAAGTCCTCTCCTTCGTGACGGTGTCGAACAGCGCCACGTAGTCGGCCCCTTCATGGCGTTGAACATACGCAACCTTCGAACCATCCGGAGAGATGTCCATGTACCGGATTGAGGGCAGGTCTCCATAAGCCTCCAAGGGCGGGTGGGTTACCTCGGCGCTGGCCGTACTGAAGCCAAAGCCGAGCCATGCCGCCAGAACGGCCAGGACAAATACTCTCATGAAGAACCTCCCCGAAGTTTCCGGGCAGGCTATTTTGGATGGAATGGAGAGGCAATGCCTCAACTGCCCCGGTGCGGCTTATTCTCCCTTCCGCTGCGAAAGACAGGCTTGGCTTTGACGGCGCGGTCCCCATGTCTTGGGAACGCAATGCAGAGGGCTTTGATGTGGCTGAACTTTCGATC
>DHZF01000076.1:4887-9363 GCA_002414505.1 Hyphomonas sp. UBA5111
CTCTATCCGGGCCGCATCGACCTCGGCCTTGGCCGCGCCCCCGGCACGGACCAGATGACCCTCCGCGCCCTGCGGCGTGACCCGACCAGCGCCGACCGTTTCCCACAGGATGTTCTGGAACTGCAGGCCTTTCTCGGCCCGGTCGAGCCCGGCCAGAAGATCGAGGCTGTGCCCGGCTCCAATTCGAATGTCCCGCTCTGGATCCTCGGCTCCAGCCTGTTCGGTGCGCAGGTCGCGGCCGCCTATGGCCTGCCCTATGGCTTTGCCTCCCATTTCGCCCCGCAGGCGCTGGATGATGCGCTGGCTACCTATCGCGCCAACTTCCAGCCATCAGATCAGCAGAAGACCCCCTATGCCCTGATCGGGGTGAACATCATTGCGGCGGAAACGAATGAGGAAGCGAAATTTCTCGCGACCTCACAGCAGATGTCGTTCGCGAACCTCGTGCGCGGCGACCGCAAGCTGACCCAGCCGCCCATCGACGACATCGACACATACTGGACGCCGGAAGAGAAACTGCGCGCTTCCCACATGCTGAATTTCAGCATCATCGGCGACCGCGAGACGGTGAAACGCGGCGTCGACGCCCTGCTTGCGCGCACAAACGCTGACGAGTTGATGATCGTGTCCGACATGTATGATCCGGACAAGCGCCTGCGCTCCTTCGAGATCATCTCGGAGGTTCTGAAGGGCTGAATTCAATGGGTGCGGGTCAGGCCCGGATCAGACGGGACGCTTGATCTCGTTATTGTCGCCCAGCAGCACAACAGTCGGGGCATGCTGGCGCGCCTTGTCGGCGTCGACGCCGGCAAAGGCCGCGATGATGACCTTGTCGCCAGCCGCAAAGTGGCGGGCAGCCGCGCCGTTAACACCGATGGTCCTGGAGCCACGCGGCGCTTCAAGGGCATAGGTTTGGATGCGGGCGCCATTGGTGACGTTCCAGATATCCACGCGCTCATTCGGCAGGATGCCCGAAGCGTCGAGCAGGTCCTGGTCAATCGAGACCGAGCCTTCATAGTGAAGGTCGCACTGCGTGACGGTTGCAGAATGCAGTTTGGCTTTCAGCATGTTGAGCAACAAGGATGTATCCTCCCGGATTTATTTTATGAGCGCTTAATTATGCTCACAATGAGCATATAGGAAGACCCACGGCCTTGCGCAAGGCGCTTATTGCATTGCAGCAAATGTGAGTAAAGACGGTATTGGACGTTGCCGGCTCCCCTTCCCGCGAGGTCAGGTCATGGTGCCGCTCACATACGCCTCACCCGCGAAATCTGTCTCAAAATGGCTCGCTTTGCGCGAATCCGTCTGTTAACAATCTTTAACGCTGGGGAGAGACAAAGGGGATGAATGGCATGAAACAGGTGTCTGCAGGCGGTATTGTAATCGCCATGATCTTGGCGGGGTGCGCCTCAAGTCCGGAGCCGGCCCCGGCCTCTCCGCCCCCCGCAACTGGGCAGGCTCCGAATGGCCCCGTGCGCGGCATTCCCAATCCGAGCGATGATGATTTCCTCGGCGCGCCAACCCCGACCGTACGTCGTCATACCGGCCGTGCCAGCACCGGCGCCGTACCCGCCAAGGACTATCTCCCCTACATTGATGTCGCGATTGACGAGTCGGCCGTTTATTCCGAGTTCGGAGACATGTTGCAGGACCGCTATACCCGCATCCAGATCGTCACGCTGAAGCCTGACGCCTATGACATGGAGGGGGTCACATCCGGTGTCCGCAGCCAGGAAGTCGAGGCACGCAATTATGACAAGGAAAGCCGGGGCTGGCTCTCCCGCATGATGTCATCGCGCAGCATCACCCGCACACTGATCGCCGAATTCGACGTCGCCAAGCCCGACATCACGGCAACCAATGCGCTATTCTCGTCTACCTTTTCCTCAAACAACCGCGAAGGTGAGAGCTGGACGACGAATGAGAGCATTTCGGTCTATGCCACGCCCTATTTCAAGGTAGGCCCGAACACGACCATCGAGGCGCGCTTTCGCCTTCAGTTGTCGGATGAAAAGGAATCCTCTGCCAGCGCGAATGTGATGGGCGCGCTGACCACGGCGGCGAATTTGATTGCACCGACCTCCACACTGGTGACCTACTTCAACGCACCGCTGATGATGGAAGCCTCCAACTTCCTGAACAATTCGACCAGCACCCTGTTCGGTCAGTCGATCACGGAGCAATCGGTCAGCGCCTTTTCCGTGAAGGCCTGGAGCGACAAGCCGATCCTCGTTGTGTCGGCCCAATTGCCTGACACGGACGACATCAAGGATACGCGCGGCAAGGGCGCCATCGGCCAATGGGCCGTCTATCTTGACCAGCCCATCCCGTCGATCTTCACCGCCGGTGTCTCCGATGCAGGCTTTCCGGATTATACGGGCGTCACGTCCGGGGATATTCTGGCGTTCGATGTGGGCGAGGATCTCACCGTCTACGATTATGTCTTTTCCCGCCTCGATCTGGCAGACCGCATTTCATATTTGAACAATACGGCCGACCCGGACGTGGCCGGTCTGATCTGCAACCGGATCGAACGCGGCCTGTCCGAAATCGGCTTCACCTCCTATGACGCCGCCGCCGCGGTCTGGGCGGCGTCGGTCTCTGACCAGTTCAATGGCAACGCCAAGGCCGCTTTCCAGGGCGAGAACACTTGCGAAGCCATGATCCGCTGGAAAGCGCTCGGCGGCTGATCCGCCTCAGCCGAGAAGATGCGCCACCACGCGGCGCGTGTGCGGGGCATCCCGATGCTCGAACAGGTAAATGCCCTGCCACGTGCCGAGTGCCATACGCCCGCCGGAAACGGGGATCGAGAGCGAAGTCTGCGTCAGGGCCGCCTTGATATGGGCCGGCATGTCGTCCGGCCCCTCCGTGCGATGAACCAGATAGCTCATGGACGGGTCGTTGGCGGGCGGCGCGAGGCGGCGGAAGAAAGCCTGCAGATCGCGCTGTACGTCCGGATCGGCATTCTCCTGCACCAGCAGCGAACAGGAGGTGTGCTGGCAGAACAGGGTCAGCAGGCCGTCGCCCTGCCCTGCCACGAAGCGCTCCACCTCGCGGGTGAACTCATAGAGGCCGGAACCCCGGGTCGGGATGGTGAGTTGGGTCTGCATGCCCTCCGATTACCTTCCTCCGCCCGGGCGGGCAATCACTAGATGAGTTTCATGGGTGACGGGTCGGGCCCTGACCTGTATTTCAGAATTAACCTGCATTAACTGGCAAGAACGGAGTGGGACATGCGCTGGAAAGGTGGACGCAGAGGCGGAAACGTCGAGGACAGGCGCGGCATGAGTGGCGGCAAGCTCGCCGGGGGCGGTATCGGCTTTGTCCTGATCGCGCTGGTTGTGTCCTATTTCCTCGGCATTGATCCCCAGCCCCTGCTTGAAGCTGGCAGCGGCATGTCTTCCGGCCAACAGCAATCCGGCGAAGTCGGCACGCCCGAAGATGAAGCCGGCCAGTTCGTTGATGTGGTCGGCACCAATGTGAACGATGTCTGGGCCGAACTGCTCGACGGCTACAAAAAGCCGAATACCGTCATCTACACGCAAGGCACGGGCACCGGCTGCGGCTATGGCCAGGCCGCGATGGGGCCTTTCTACTGCCCGGCCGACCAGACCATCTATCTTGATCTCTCCTTCTGGCAGCAGATGGAAACCCAGCTTGGCGCGTCCGGCGCGGATTTCGCACGCGCCTATGTCATCGCGCATGAATTCGGCCACCATGTGCAGACACTGACCGGCGCTTCGCAACAGGTTCGCAAGGCCCAGCAACAGGCGCGCAGCAAGGCCGAAGCCAACAAATATTCCGTCGCTCTGGAGCTGCAGGCCGACTGCTATGCCGGCGTCTGGGCCGCTCGTGCCGCAACGGCATCGAACGGAAAGGTTGCACTGGAGCGCGGCGACATGGAAGAAGGTCTGAAAACGGCCAATGCCATTGGCGACGACATGCTGCAGAAGCGCTCCCAGGGTCGCGTGACGCCTGAAGCCTTCACCCACGGCTCTGCCGAGCAGCGCATGGAATGGCTGAGCCGCGGCTATCGCACGGGCGATCCACGCCAGTGTGACACGTTCAACTGAGCCCATCCGTCTCGGCGGAGGGCCGAGACAGGAAGGGAAAGGCCGACATGACCGACGGCAAGCCAATGGGGTTCGACACCCTGCAAATTCACGCGGGCGCAACCCCGGACCCGGCCACCGGCGCGCGCCAGGTGCCGATCTACCAGACGACAGCCTATGTCTTCCGCGACGCTGACCACGCCGCCGCGCTCTTCGGCTTGCAGGAAGTCGGCTACATCTATTCTCGCCTGACCAATCCGACGGTCGCGGCGCTCGGCGACCGGATTGCCGCGCTCGAAGGCGGCGCAGGCGCAGTTTGCTGTTCCTCCGGCCATGCGGCGCAGATCATGGCCCTCTTCCCGCTGATGGCGCCGGGGCGCAACATCGTTGCCTCGACCCGCCTCTATGGCGGCACGATCAC
>DHZF01000076.1:9513-11130 GCA_002414505.1 Hyphomonas sp. UBA5111
GATCTCGACGCCGTGAAGGCCGCGATTGACGACGATACGCGCGCCATCTTCTGCGAGACCATCGCCAATCCGGGCGGTTATATCACAGATCTCGACGCGATTGCCGAAATCGCCGAGGGCGCGGGTATCCCGTTGATCGTCGATAATACGACGGCCACACCGTATCTCTGCCGCCCGATCGAGCATGGCGCGACCCTGGTCGTCCATTCGCTGACGAAATACATGACCGGCAATGGCACGGTGACCGGCGGCGCGATTGTCGATTCCGGCAAATTCGACTGGTCGGCCTCTGACAAATTCCCGTCCCTCTCCCAGCCGGAACCGGCCTATCACGGCCTGAAATTCCACGAGACGTTCGGCCCGGCCGCCTTCATGTTCCACGGCATCGCCGTGGGCCTGCGCGACCTCGGCATGACGCTGAACCCGCAAGCGGCGCACTATACGCTGATGGGCATCGAGACGCTCTCCATGCGGATGGACAAGCATGTCGCCAATGCCAAGAAGATCGCGGCCTGGCTGGAGGGTCATGACGCGGTTTCCGGTGTCACCTATGCCGGGCTCGACTCCTCCCCCTACAAGGATCGCATCCCGAAAATCTGCCCGAAGGGCGCCGGAGCGCTGTTCACGGTCCAGCTGAAAGGCGGCTATGAAGCCTGCACAAAATTTGTCGGTGGCCTGAACCTGTTCAGCCATGTCGCAAACCTCGGCGACGCGCGCAGCCTGGTCATCCACCCCGCCTCGACTACGCACCGCCAATTGACCGAAGAACAGCAGATCGCCGCTGGCGCCGCGCCCAACACGGTCCGCCTCTCCATCGGCATCGAAGACGCCGATGATTTGATCGCAGATCTTGATCAGGCGCTGAAGGCTTAAGGCACGCCTTTGACCCAAAAGAAAAGGCGTCCCATCTGGGGCGCCTTTTTTGGAGCTGACGATTTACATCAAGGCATTCACGTCCGGAAACACATGATGAATATAGGGGCGCAATGGGTGTCGTTTTGGAAGGCCCAATGCATAGTCAGCAGCCCGAAACACTCCTGACCATTCGACCGATGAATTTGGTCCATTCATGTCTTCGTCATTGATAAAGCTGACGAAGAGAAGATGAGCATCAACGTTGTGAGCCCTCAAAAAGTCTAGATGCGCTATACGATTGGCATACTGAAAGAAAACTTTCGTCCAGTCGGATACCTCACGCGCTCCAAGTCTGGCGGAAACGCTCTCGAGAGCGGTATGGATCTTCGCCAAAGAACGTTCTGAAGCTTGCGATGCGGGCGAGAAAAATTCGTCGATATGCGCTTTGGCTTCCACCAAGATCGGCTTGTCACCCATGAGTCCTAGTGCGTCCCATTGAGGACCGCCTCTTGGCCAGAAATCCGCCAACGCCGTCTTGAGATGCCCTTGCCCTATGACATCCAGAAAAGCAGCATCCCTGTACTCAGCGAAATTATCTACGCGTAGAGGCGACACCCAACGAATGTCCCCTGAAAGTGAAACAGGACGAAGCATCGCTCCGTCCTGTTCAATTGCTCTTTGCAGCCACTTCAGGCTTCCGCGAGTTCCCTCTGGTTGGGCCACCCGCACGGGAGGCTACGTATCCAGGAAGCTGCGCAGTTT
>DHZF01000076.1:11311-41779 GCA_002414505.1 Hyphomonas sp. UBA5111
CGCATGCGCAGGACGCGTTCTTCGCGCGGCGTGAGCGAGGCGAGCACGCGAGTCGTCGTTTCGCGCAGATTCGACTGGATCGCGGCATCAACGGGCAGAAGCGCCATCTTGTCCTCGATGAAGTCGCCGAGGTTTGAATCCTCGTCGTCGCCGATCGGCGTTTCCAGCGAGATCGGCTCTTTCGCGATCTTCAGAACCTTGCGGATTTTTTCCAGCGGCAAGCCCAGCTTTTCGGCCAGTTCTTCCGGCGTCGGCTCGCGGCCGATCTCGTGCAGCATCTGGCGCTGAGTACGGATGATCTTGTTGATCGTCTCTATCATGTGCACCGGAATACGGATCGTGCGGGCCTGGTCCGCGATAGACCGCGTGATCGCCTGACGAATCCACCATGTGGCATAGGTCGAGAATTTGTAACCGCGGCGGTATTCGAATTTGTCGACCGCCTTCATCAGGCCGATATTGCCTTCCTGGATGAGATCCAGGAATTGCAGGCCACGGTTTGTGTATTTCTTCGCGATGGAGATCACGAGGCGGAGGTTTGCCTCGACCATTTCCTTCTTGGCAATACGCGCTTCGCGCTCGCCCTTCTGCACCGTCTGCACGATACGGCGGAAATCATCGATCGGAATACCGATTTCCTGCGCGATCTCGGAAATGTTGTCGCGGGACTCGGTGATCTCGGCTTCCTTGCCTTCGGCAAAGCGCTTCCACTTGGCCGACAGGCCCTTGACCGCGTCCAGCCAGTCCGGCTCCAGTTCGCGGCCGAAATAGTTCTCGAGGAATTCCTTGCGCGGCACGCCATAGGCATCGCCCATGCGCATCAGCTTGCCTTCCATGCCCATCAGCTTCTTGTTGATAGCATAGAGCTGTTCGACCAGCGCTTCGATCCGGGCATTGTTGATGTGGATCGTCTTCAGGTTTTCGACGATCGAGTTTGACAGCGAGTCATACTCTTCCTGAGCCTTCGGCGTCAGGTCCTTGCCTTCGAGGCGACGGTTGACGAGCTTGTCCTGCAGCTTGCGGTATTTCGCAAAATCGTCGGCGATCTCGTCCAGCTTGGCCAGAACGCCATCGCGCAGTTCGGCTTCCATGGCGGACATGGACATTGCCGCAGCATCATCCTCGTCCTCGTCGTCATCATCGTCAGACGATTCTTCGCCTTCGGCCTTGGCTTCGTCGGCTTCGTCTTCCTCTTCCTTGGGCTTTGGCTCAGGCGGCGGGTTTTCCGCGCCATATGTCGCCTCAAGGTCGATCAGGTCACGCAGCAGGATGCGCTCGTTCACAAGCTCGTCGCGCCACACCATCATGGCTTCGAAGGTCAGCGGGCTTTCGCACAGGCCGCGGATCATCGCGTCCCGGCCGGCCTCGATGCGTTTGGCAATCGCGATCTCGCCCTCGCGGGACAGCAGCTCGACGGCGCCCATTTCGCGAAGATACATACGGACCGGGTCATCGGTCCGGTCAGAGCCGCGCGCATTGCCCTTCTTGGCAACGACTTTCTTGTCTTCGATCTTGGTGAGGGCCTTGCCTTCGGCTTCGGCCTCTTCTTCGCTCTCGACGACGGCAATGCCCATTTCCGAGATCTGGGACATCACGTCCTCGATCTGGTCAGAGGTCATCTCGTCATTGGGAAGGAGAGCGTTGATCTCTTCATGGGTAATGAAGCCGCGCTTCTGAGCGCGCTTCAGGACCTTCTTGACGTCCGTCGCGTTGAAATCGACCAGGCCGTTTTCATTGTCCTTGTCGTCATCGCGGTCGCCGTCGCCTGAGACGTTCTTCTTCTTGGTGGCTGTTGCCATTCAAATCTCTCCTGTGAGGAACCGGCTGCGCCTGCCGGGACCCTCCCAAAATAATGCCTGCCCTGTTAGCTTTCGCTGACTGTTCCTGCTGCCTCGTTCATGCGGTCCCGTAGGACCGTTCGGTTCTCAACGGGCTGGAGACGCCTGTGCCACATGCGTGACCGCAGGGTCGATCCCTCACTCGCAGCTTCCATGCCACGGTCAGGACCAGCCTCGTGTGAACGTCCGTCTACCAGATGATGCTCGGTGGCCTTGGGCCAGTCCATTGCCTCGGGTTCAAAGACCGCGTTCAGAGGCGTTTCAGGATCGTTATTGAGCAGTTTGGCAGCGCGCATGTTCCCTGCCTACAGTAAATGGGCACGGAATGCGTTGCGGTCAATAGGTTTTCCTGCGTTTGCGGCCGCATTGCCTACTTGTTGGAGCCATCCGGCTTGAACCAGGGGTTCTTCTCCTCGAACCGTTTCCAGAAATCGCCGATATTGGCCTTTCCCATCGCCTTTTCCTGCTGGTCGACCAGGACCCGCTCCTCATAGGCCTTGCGCTTCTCGGCCACGAGGCGGCGTTTCAGTTTGAGACGCCGCACCTCGTCATCCGCAGATGGGGCCGTATCGACCGGAATGAACACTTCGATCGCAGCTTTCCAGGACCGATAGGCCGGATCCTCGACATTGATCCGCGACACCTGGCTCATATCGATATGGGACACCTCGCGCTCATGCCCTTCCCGCGCCAACAGTGCCAGCACGGCCTCGAAAGTAAGCTCCCTGTTTTCAATCAGGAAATCCACGATCAGGTCGCGCAGCCGGTTGGACATCGCATTGCGAAAATCGGCCGCAATCAGCGTTTCTTCCATGCCGGAGAGGATACCCGGGCTGGCAATGGCCTGCATCAGCAACATCACGCCGGGGCTCTGCCGACCGCCGGTTTGCGGGCCCGTTGCCGTGATGCCGCCATAGGGGGATGCGCCGCCGTGCCCCCGTCCGCCGGGTTTGCCCTTGGTAAATGAAGTCTGACGCTTGGCCTGACGAATTTGCCAGAAATGATCCTTCATGCGGGCACGCAAGTCGCGCTCATAGGCGGCCTTCACGCCGGGATGCTTGATCTGCGCAGCGGCCTGCATCAGGCGCGCTTCCAGCCCGGCCTGACGTTCCGGTGTGTCCAGCGGCTCGGCATCGCGCTCGCGCAGCCAGAGCAGTTCCGACAGGGCGATTCGTCCGTCCAGCGCCTCGCCCATCGCCATCGGGCCGCGCTCACGGATGAGGTCATCCGGGTCCATGCCGTCTGGCAACAGGACAAAGAACAGGGACCGGCCCGGCTCGACATGCGGCAGGGCGCGATCGACGGCGCGATAGGCCGCGCCCAGGCCTGCCCGGTCGCCATCGAAGCACAGAACGGGTTCGGGGCCGGCGCGCCAGAGCAAGCTGATCTGGTCCTCCGTCAGCGCCGTGCCCAACGGGGCCACGGCCTGCCCGAAGCCGGCCTCGGTCAGTGCAATGGCATCCATATAGCCTTCGCAGACAATCAGGCCGCCGCCCTCACCATGCCCCAGCGCCTCGCGCGCCGCCTTGTAGCGATAGAGCACCCGCGATTTGTGGAAGAGTGGTGTGTCGCCGGAATTGAGATATTTCGGCTTGGCATCCGGCGTCAGCCCCCGCCCGCCAAAGGCAATGATCCCGCCCCGGCTGTCCGGGATCGGAAACATCAGGCGCCCCCGGAAGGCATCATAGGGCTCGCCGCCCTTGTCGCTTTCCTTGGTCAGGCCCGCTTCAAGGATTTCGGCGGGCGTGAATCCTTCCGCTTTCAGGTGCGCGCTCGTCTTGCGCCAATCATCCGGCGCATAGCCGAGCCTGTGGCGCTTCCAGGCAGCAGGTTTTAATCCCCTGCCCTCAAGATACTCGCGCGCGGCGGCCCCTTCAGACGATTGCAGCCGTTCTTCGAAATACGACGCTGCTGCCTCGCAGACTTCCTGCAACCGTTTGCGATGATCATAGGCTTCGGCAGCGCGCGGATCGGACTTCGGCAATTCCATGCCGGCCTCTTCGGCGAGCTTCTCGACCGCCTCCATGAAGGAAAGCCGCTCGGTCTCCATGACGAAGCTGATGACGTCTCCGCCCATGCCGGAGGAGAAGCATTTGAAGATGCGTTTCTGGTCGTTGACGTAGAAGCTTGGCGTCTTCTCCGCGGTAAATGGCGACAGGCCGACCCATTCCTTGCCCTTCTTGGTCAGCTTCACCTTGCGGCCGATCACGTCCGAAGGCCGGATGCGGGCCTTCAGTTCATCAACGAAACCATCGGGAATGCGAATGGGCGAACTCATATGAGCCGAGTGTAGCCCCATTGGGGAATTGGGGAAACGCTCCCCTGCCTGTCTGGGCGGTGGAAAAGCACAAAAAAGGCCCCGCGCGAGCGGGGCCAGATCTGCTGCTATGGAATTGGCTTAGTCGATGTCAGCCGTGAACCCCATTGCGGAGTTGAATTCCTGTTCGGTGAGGTCAATCACGACTTCACCATCGCTGTCGCCTTGGGCAACCATGATCTTGGCCGGATCGATCAGAAAGCGCTGGTCAGTCACAGCTTCCACGATGCCATCAGAGACGACCGCATATTTGGCTTGGCCATCGGTCCTCACGATCAGGTCGGTGACGCGCACGTCCTTGTCGTTGAAGGCCAGATTGACGTTCGTGCCGGTCAGCTCCGAAGCCAGACGGTAGTCGTTCATGCCGTTCTGCTCGAACTCCTGGAGGTCATCCAGCATCTCTTCGGTCAGATCCATACGGGCAGCGGGCTCGCCTTCCTCGTCGAACCAGATCGTAGCCTGTTCAAAGGAGACAGCGTGCAGTTCGCCAGCAAAGCCATCGCGGATGATGAGCATGGGCTGTTCGCCGCCAGAGGCCAGCATCACGTCTTCAATCTCGCCGACTTCCTCGCCATTCGAATCCACGACTTCTTCGCCAATCAGGTCGGAAGTCAGGAATTCACCGGAGGTCAGGACGTAATCATCGCGATCCATGTCCGCCATCCGGGCGTTGTCGGTACGGTCCTCCACGGCTGCATCACCATAAGCCGCATCGTCATTCTCGTAATCACGATCATAGGTGGCGGTTTCGGTCATCGCCGTCGTATCGGTTTCTGCCGTCTGGGTATGGGTATCAGCGCCGGAACAAGCGACCACACCCATCATCAGGGCAACCGCACTCGTAGTCAGAAAAAGCCGTTTCATTTCAAAGTCCTTTCGTTGTAATCAACGTACAACCAACGGACCCATCAAGGGCTTTGTTCCAACCTTTCGCAGAATTAACCAGCGTGTCGCTGCTTACTTGGCGGCGGCCTTCTGGCCGGTCAGCGCCTTGCGCATCACCTTGCCGGCCGTGCCGGATTCGATCTTGCCGGGATAACGCTGTTTCAGCGCCGACATGCACCGGCCGATATCCTTCAGCTTGGTGGCGCCAAGGTCATCGACCACTTCTTCCACAGCGGCTTCCAGCGCCTTTGTCCCGAGGGGCTCCGGCAGGAATTTTCGTATAATCTCGATTTCTTCGCGCTCACGGATCGCATCCTCGATCCGGCCGGCATCGTCATGTTCACGCGCGGCGGTCTCGCGCTGCGCAATCATGGTATCGAGCACATTGCGCACATCGGCATCCGGACAGCCTTCACTGTCGCCACGCCCACGGGCACACACATCCCGGTCACGAATAGCCGCATCAATCAGGCGCAAGGTCGACAGGCGGGTGGTACAGCCCTCGTCCTTTTCGCGCTCGGCATTCAATGCCTGAGCCACACGCGCTTTCAGCGACATCATGTCAGATTTATCTTCCTGGCCCATTCAAAATACGCCTTTCACACCAGCAACGTTCGACTATGCTTGACGTTGCAGGGACTCAGTCCCATTACCCGGAAAAATGTCGGCGGAGAGAGTTAACCGTCTGACAATGATCCCGGAAGGCAAGCCAAATATGTCCGAACACAGCAAAAAGCAAGCCAGCTCAACTGCGACGGGAGCTATTGCCTTGGCAGACGGCACTATTTTCCTGGGGAAAGGGGCCGGCGCCGAGGGGGTTCATGTCGGGGAATTGTGTTTCAATACAGCGATTACCGGCTATCAGGAGATCCTGACCGACCCCTCCTATTCATCCCAGATCGTGCTGTTTACCTTTCCGCATGTCGGAAATGTGGGCGCAAACCCGGATGACCATGAGGAATCTTCGGTGCCGGGCGCAAATGGCGCCTGTGGCACGATTTTCCGCGAGCCGATCACGGCGGCCTCGAACTGGCGCTCCGGCGAGGAATTCGGCGACTGGCTGACCCGCCGCAACATTGTTGCCCTGTCGGGCGTCGACACCCGCGCCATCACGCGGATCGTGCGCGAAAAGGGCATGCAGAAAGCCGCCATCTGCCACAAGCCGGATGGCAATATCGACCTCGATGCCCTGATCGAGACCGCCCGCGCCTGGAATGGTCTGGAAACGGCCGATCTCGCGGCAGATGTCGATACGGAGGCCCCCTTCGAGAATGCCCAGCGCCTCTGGCAAATTTCCGGCGGCTATAGCGACATGGCCGATGCCAAGCATCACGTCGTGGTGGTCGATTTCGGCGTGAAAAAGAACATCCTGCGCAATCTGGCCCAGGCGGGCATCCGCGCCAGCATCGTCAATGGCGATTCCACGGCAGACGAGATTTTCGCCCTCAATCCCGATGGCGTGGTCTTTTCCAATGGTCCGGGCGACCCGGCAGCGACGATTGCCCGCTCCGGCGACATGATCCGCGCGGTCATTGACAAGGGCCTGCCAATCCTCGGCATCTGCCTCGGTCACCAGCTGCTCGCCCTCGCACTCGGCGCCAAGACGATGAAGATGAGCCAGGGCCATCATGGCGCCAACCATCCGGTGAAAGACCTCGTCACCGGCAAGGTCGAGATCGTGTCGATGAATCATGGCTTCACCGTCGACCCGGCAACCCTGCCGGAGGGCGTGCAAGAGAGCCATCGCTCCCTGTTTGACGGCACCAATTCCGGTCTCGCCGTGAAGGACCGCCCAATCATCTCTGTGCAGCACCATCCCGAGGCCAGCCCCGGCCCGCAGGACAGCTTCTACCTGTTCCAGCGCTTCGCGGACCTGATGGCGGACCACAAGGCCTGATCCGGGCCTGCGCGCCCTGACAATCGAACCAGACATGATCGCCCCCCTCCCCCCGACGGGTGACAACCGTCTCGGCTGCGTGGCCGAAGATCTCGCCAGCAAGGGCTGGTCGTGGCAGCCCGGCCTGTTGCCGGAGGCCCTGCTGACCGCGCTGCGCAACGAGATTCAGGCGCTGGACGCTGACGCCGTCCTCGCCCCGGCCGGCATTGGCCGGGATGACGCCTTCCAGGTCGACCGTTCCATCCGCAAGACCCGCATTACCTGGCTGAGCGGTGCCAGCCCTGCCCAAATCGCCTTCGCAGACTGGGCCGAAGGCTGGCGGGAATCCCTCAATCGCGCGCTCCTGCTGGGCTTGTTCGAATTCGAGGCCTGTTATGCCGTCTATCCCGAAGGCGGCTTCTATGACCGCCATCTCGACAGTTTTGAAGGCGCCCGGAACCGCATCGTCTCCATTGTGGTCTATCTGAATGAAGACTGGGGCCCGGAAGATGGCGGAGCGCTGGTGGTCTGGCCGGAAGGCGCCGCCGCAAGCGATGCCCCCGCCGCCTGCATCGTGCCTGAAGGGGGCGGCGTGGTCTTCATGCTGTCGGAAACCATTCCCCACGAAGTCCAGCCGACCACACGCCTCCGCTTTGGCATTGCGGGCTGGTGGCGGGTCAATCCGGCAATTGACGGACGGGCCATCCCGATTGACTGATTGGCGCGCGGGGGCGGATCAGGACAATTTCCGCAACAGGCGCTCAATGGTCTTGTAGATGGTATCGACCGACACGCCGGGAACTTTCCGGCTCAGCGCCACACCGGCCCCATTGAGCGCGCCCTGCATGATGACAGCGGCTGAGGCGGCATTTTCCGGCGCGATAAACCTCTTCTGGACAAGGTATTCGACCCCGATCCGCACGCTGCGCTGGCTGAGGTCGAAATCGGCTTCATACCAGTCGAGGCCCAGAGCGGCCCGGCCATCGATCAGGACAATTCTCTGATAATCCGGCCGCGCGGCCCATTCCAGGTAACGCCTCGCCCCTGCCAGCATGGCTGCATACGGGTCATCCAGTGACCGGCCTTCAAGGGCAGCCTGCTGGGTATCCTGGATCATTTCCCTCTGAAGTTCCTGCCAGACCTCATGATAGAGGGCCTGCTTGTTTTCAAAATGGTGGAACAAGGCGCCCTTGGTGATGCCAGCATCTTCCACAATGCTGGAAAGGCTTGCCTCAAAGCCTTCATGGGTAAAGCGCTGCCGTGCCGCATGAAGGATTGCGGCGCGGGTTTCGCTTGCCTTTTTTGCTCGACGATTGGCCATGCTAGCTTTTCGGTTGTCGATCTAACATACCAGTGGTATGTAAAAACACCAATGTGGATATTCGGGAACGCTTCGTTCCTGAAAAGGTACCACCAACTAGATACCAGGCTGGGTGGCATTCCATTACCGCATTGCCAAAGTGGGACGCGAGACGGTTACGGAGACGGGCAGATTGCCAGCCACCGTAACCGTCTTTCCATTTGCGGGCGAAGTTGATGACGCTCAGCACTCAGAACCCCCAAATATCCCAAATGTTTTCCACGCCATATCTGTAGTAATCATTACAGAATAACGCATTTCTTGCAAGTCATTCTCAAGAAAGTCCTGTTCAAATTCCATGTAAACGAAATGGGCCTGCTCGAGAGCAGGCCCAAATTAACTATGCAGTGCGTTGCGAACTATAACTATTCGCTGGAAACGAAGCGGACATTACTTTCCTCAATCGAGTCTTCGTCAACATAACCCGGCTGGCCACTGCCCAGGGTCAACACGGCTTCCGTACCCTCCGGCGTGACGAAGTTTCCGTCCGTATCGTAATAGCCGATCCGCTCCGGGGAGAGATCGAAACGAATCGTTTGACGCTCTCCGGGTGCCAGTTCGACCACTTCAAACGCCACCAATTCGATCCGCGGCACGGCGGCATGCGCCCGGTCCTTGTGCTGGATATAGGCCTGCACCACTTCCCGGCCCGGCATGTCGCCCGTATTCGTCACCGTCACGCTGACCGGCAGAGACTCGGCGGCGTCATGCGCCTCCGGCACTGACAGGCCGCTATAAGCGAAGCTCGTATAGGAGAGGCCGTGACCGAACGGATAGAGCGGTTCGCCCTCGTAATATTTGTAGGTCCGGTTCGCCATGGAATAGTCACCAAAGTCCGGCAGGTCATCGACCGATTTGTAGAAGGTCACCGGCAGGCGGCCCGACGGGCTGTATTCGCCCCAGAGCAGGTCTGCGATGGCCTTGCCGGCCTGTTCGCCCGGATAGAAGGCCTGCACGATGGCCGGCAAATTCTCATTCTCCCAGTTCAGCCCCATGGCCGAGCCGGAGAAGTTCACCATCACGACGGGCTTGCCCGTGGCGTGCAGTGCTTTCAGCAGCGTCTCCTGGCTTTCCGGCAGATTGATGTGTGTGCGATCGCCGCCCAGGAAGCCGTCGAGTTCAACGCCCATTTCCTCGCCTTCGAGATTGGCATCAATGCCGCCGAAGAACAGGATCACGTCTGCATCTTCTGCCGCCGTCATGGCTTCGGCCTTAAGGTCGCGGGAAACGTCGGTCCAGTTGAGATAGGCGTACTTGTCCAGCTGGTCGCGCGGCCAGCCGCTGTCGAATTTCAGCACCATATGGACCGAATAGGCCTCACCCGCCTGCATCTCGATGCCGTCCATCTCGCCGACGGGCTCGCCATTGATCTCGACCTCGCTCCAGCGCGACGGCTGGAAGCGGTAGACGCCATCGGTCTCCGGGACGATCACACCATCCCAGGTCGCACTGAATTCGTCATTCAGGCCGTCCGTGCTCGGCGTGCGGTCCCAGTAGAAGTCGATCTTCTCTTCGACCTGTTCCAGCGTCGGCTCGCCTTCGAGCGTCTTGTTGGGATAGTAAGCGGCCTTCACACCCGGCACGAGATTGCCGTCGGCATCCTCATGGAACAGAGCGGCCGCCGGAATTGGCTTGTAATTGGAGTAATTGTCGCCTGCGATGGTCGAGCCGACCGCATAGGTGACATTCTCCGCGCCGATCTTGGCCTTCACGCCTTCCAGCGCCGTGACGGGCTGGGTCGGGCGGCCATAATAGTTTGCCACCAGCGTCCACCAATTGTCGGCATTCGGACCGATCACGGCGACCTTTGTCTCAGGTGCCAGCGGCAGGATGCCGTCATTCTTCAACAGGACCAGCGACTGGCGCGCGGCCTGTTCGGACAGGGCGATATGATCATCATTCGCCACGATGTCGATTGGCGTATCGGCCCACGGCACCAAGGAGGGATCATCATACATGCCGAGGCGGAACAAGGCCGTGTATAGCCGCTCCACTGCCTGGTCGATGGTGGCTTCGTCGATCAGGCCCTGCGCCACGGCGTCCGGCAGGGCATCCATCTTGTTGCCCTCGCCATCTCCGCAATTGAGGTCCGTACCCATCTTCACAGACAGGGCCGCGGCTTCGGCGCGGGTGTCGACATAATCATGCGCCGCATAAGGCGCTTCGCCTGCGGCCTTTTTCTCTTCATCGTAGTAGAAATCGCCAATCGCGCCGCAATCGGAGACGACATATCCGTCGAATTTCAATTCATCCCGCAGCAGATCCACCATCAGGCGCTCGCTGCCACAGGCCGGCGCGCCCCAGACGGCGTTATAGGCACACATGACGGAGCCGACGTCGGTTTCGTCGAACGCCATCTTGAAGGCCGGCAGATAGGTTTCCCAGAGATCGGCATCAGTGGCGTGATAGTCGTCGCGGTGGCGCGACGGCTCAGGGCCGGAATGAACGGCATAGTGTTTCACCGTTGCGATGGCCTTGAGGTATTTCTCGTCATCGCCCTGGATGCCGTTGACGAAATTCACCGCCATACGGCCCGTCAGGAACGGATCCTCGCCATAGGTTTCCTGTCCCCTGCCCCAGCGCGGGTCACGGAAGATGTTGATGTTCGGCGACCAGAAGGTCAGCCCGCCATACATGGCATAGACGTCTTCGGAGGCGTAATAATGATGCTTGGCGCGGCCCTCGTCGGAAATCGTCGTGGCGATCTCCAGCATCAGGTCCTCATCCCAGGTCGAGGCAAGGCCAATGGCCTGCGGGAAGACCGTCGCATGGCCCGCGCGGGCCACCCCGTGCAGGGCCTCGTTCCACCAATTGTATTCGTGCAGGCCAAGGCGCGGAATGCTGGCGGCCTTGTCGTACATTTGCGCGGCTTTCTCTTCCAGCGTCATGCGGCTGACGAGATCTTTCGCGCGCGCTTCCGGGCTCAGGGACGCGTCCATATAGGGCGGAGTCTGCGGCGCGGCATCGGCCGTGGCCTCCGCCAGCTCAGCCGGCGCCTCTTCCGCCTGCAAACTCGCGCAGCCAGCCAACAGCGCAATCGACGCCGCAGCACCCAAAAGGTTGAATTTGTTCAGAATTCCATGCTTACGCATAGCCATGTCGCTCTCCCTGTGACGTTTCTCAGGGGCCGCGATCTTGCGCAGTCGCCCCCTTATTGAGGCGCATTGTTGCACGCTAACATTTTTTGCGCCAGACGCTTTTTAGGCTTTTTTGGGCCCGGCAATCTGACCCGTAATCAGACCGGCTTCAGCGTCTTCGGATCGAGCCCGCCCATGCGGCAGACTTCCTTCCATTCATTCGGCTTGACCGGTTGGACGGACAGGCGGAATGAGGTGACAAGGCTCATCTCTTCCAATTTCGGATTGGCCTTCACATCCTTCAGCTTCACCGGCTTGGGCATGTCCGCCAGCGCGCGCAGGTAGACGCAATCCCAACGTTCATCATCGGTCGTGGAATCCGGCGCGCTCTCGGCACAAACCTCCACAACACCAACGACCTCCAGCCCCTTGTTGGAGTGATAAAAGAAGGCGCGGTCACCGATCTTCATGTCGCGCATGAAATTGCGGGCCTGGTAGTTGCGGATGCCGGACCATTCCTCGCCCTCATCGCCCTTGGCCTTCTGCTCGTCCCAGCTCCAGGCGTCGGGTTCGGATTTGAACAGCCAGTATTTCATTTATCCTGCCTCGTCTTTTTGCTGCCTTCGGAAGTAACGGGATTCCGGCGCGCGTCCAGTGCAGTGCCCACCAGCCGGTCATAAGCGGCCCAGCCCTTGTAGCGGTGCATCGCCGGATCAACGCCCTGCCACGCCGCCGCAAAGGCTTCCACATGGCGCGGCGTGGAGAGCGCCGCGCGCAGCGGATCAATCACGATACGGATGGTAAAGAGCAGCGCGCCGGTCTGCGGCAATTTCCGGATCGTCTGGCGCTCGACGCGCAGATGCAGCACGTCCAGCGCCGCCGCATCGGGCGTTGCCGTGGCAAGGTCTTTCAAAGGCCCGGAATCGGGCGTGAATCGCGCCTCCCCCGCCTGAACAGTCCAGTTGAACCGTTCCAGCACGCGCCCCGGTTGCAGCCCGTCAAAGATGCGGGAAATGCGCGCCGCAAGGCCGGGGTCGCCGCCGGGAACAGGCCCATGCACGCCGCCGAGCGGCTGGCCGATCTTCTCCGCAAGCCGCCAGTAGGTCGGCGCGCAAAGACTTGCCGCCCTGAGCCGCCAGAGGCCCTCACCGTCGCGAAGCATGAGGCAAAGATCGTCGGAGACCATTGAAGCGGCGGCTTCCAGCGGGGTGGGCCAGTCCTCGTCCGCCGGTCCGGTGACCGCCAGAATAGCTGCAGCCGCTTCCGCCATTTCGGCTTCGGCATCCTGCGCCGCGAACACCTCGCTCCGGCGCGCGCGCATCAGCTGGCGCTTGGGGGCCAGCCCTGCCGCGGCCTCGCTGTCCGGCAGCAACCACGCCTCCGGCGCAATCGGCTTCAGCCCCGGCGCGATGCCGGGCGGACCGTCAAGGAATGGCAGATAGGGCGGCGTTCGCATCGCCGCGTGTCAGACCGGAACCGCGCTGCCCCAGCTGACAAAGCCAGCCACTTTGGGCGTCGACGGCAGATACATCGTCTCCGCCTCATCCAGCCGGAACCCGGCCGAGGCAAACATCGCTTCGGTATCGCGCGTCAAATGGCAGCCGCCTGCCAGAGGCTTCCAGATCGGCTCGATCCGGCGCTGCCATTTGGCGACGCCTTCATCGGGCGCAAGGCCATGCTCGGAGAACAGGATCTTCCCGCCGGGTTTCAGCACACGGCGCACTTCCTTCAGCGAAGCTTCCCAATCAGGAATGGTGCAGAGCACGAAGGTAATCACGGCGGTGTCGATGGAATCGTCTTCCAGCGGAATGGATTCCGCACCCGTCTGCAGGAAATCGATATGATGGCCAATGCCAAGACGCCCGGCCTCGCGGCGGGCCTTGCCCACCATCACCTCTGAGGGCTCCAGCGCATAGAGATGGTCCACCTTGTTGCCATCATAGAGCGCGAAATTCGTGCCCGAGCCAGCGCCGATCTCCAGCACCTGCCCCTCAGCTTGCGGAACGACTTTCTCGCGCTGTTTCATGATCGGCTTCGTGCTGCAGGCGCACGACACCAGATGCGGTACGACGTAGCGGTCCCACGGATTCACTGTTCCGGCTCCTCGGTCATGCTGTATCCCGGATAGCGCTGTTTCTGGATCAGAGTCTTGGTCGCCTCGGTCGGCCGGGCGATCAGCGCATCCTGCGTGATGTTCACGACATATTCGAACCGGTCGCCCATGGGCTGGTAGGAGGCTGAGCCATATTGCGCGTCAATCCCGAACCGGCCGCCCTGCTCCTGGGCCAGCCGGTGCACGTCGAGGCCCGGATTGGTCGCCAGCGCGATGCCGTTCGTCGTCGCCTCGGTCACCGCATCCGGCGTGAACCGGCGTGACAGGCGGCCTTCGATGAAATCGAGCCGGTAGATCGAGTCATAACCCAGCATGTTGGCCACCGGCTTGAACTTGATGACCTGTGCGCCGATCTCGAATTCATTGCCGCGCAGCACGGGCTGGGCGCCGTTGGCTTCAACCAGCTTGCGACCATCGGAAAAGGTCAGATCCAGCGTATAGGCATTCTCTTCGCCCTCAACCGCTTCGAATTTCACATTCGCGGCGTAGCGTTCCTTGGTCAGGCGCTTGTAGGTCTGCAAATTGAGGCCGGCAAAGGCCACGACACCTGCAAGGGCGAGGAACCCGGCGCCAAAGGTCAGCCGCACTGCGCCGGACCCGGCTTTCAGCCGCGCAAGTTTCCCGAAGCCTGCAAACAGCAGCATCAGGCCGATCACGGCCGCAATTGCTGGCAAAATCCACCAGATCAGTCCCATACAACCACACCTCCTGATAACAGGTCCGGATCGGCCCCGCCTTCCACCTGCTAATGACTATAACAGCTTCTTAACGATTGTTTAGCGCGTCCCGCAGCACTCGGTTCCCTGGCAGGCCGCACCTGACCCCAAGCTGAATAAGGCGATTTTCCCTGCGAATGGCTGCCTGGCAAGAGAAAGTCCAAAGCCCCCTGCCCAGCCCGGATAAATCCTGCTAACGGCGAAGACATGTCCTTTCGCGATTTCGTCCTTCTGTTCGCCGTGTGCCTTGTCTGGGGCCTCAACATTGTCATCACACGCTGGGTGGTTGCGGATTTGGGCGTGCCGCCGATCTTCTTCGCCGCGACCCGTTTTGCCGGCGTCGCCCTCCTGCTCCTCGCCTTCCTCCGGCCGAAGCCCGAAGACCTGAAGATGCTGTTCCTGATCGCCATGTTCATTGGCGCGGTGCATTTCTCGCTCCTCTTCCTCGGCCTGAAGAATGCCGAAGCGTCCGCCGCCTCGATCACCGGCCAGCTCGGCGCGCCCTTCTCGACATTGATGAGCATGGCCTTCCTGGGCGAGACCATTGGCTGGCGCCGCGGCCTCGGCATCATGCTGTCCTTTGCCGGTGTCGTGCTGATCGCATTCGACCCGGCGAGTTTCACCATTTCCATCGGCCTCATCTATATCACCATCGCCGCCTTTGTCGGCTCGGTCGGCGGCATCCTGATGAAGCGCTTGCCGCCTATCAAGGCGCTGCGCCTGCAGGCCTGGGTCGGCCTGTTCAGTTTCGCGCCCCTCTTCATCACGTCCGGCCTGATCGAGACCGGCCAGATGGAAGCGCTCGCGCGCGGTGGCTGGCAGCTTGGCCTTGCCTGGCTGTTCGCCGTGGTCGGCGTCTCCATCTTCGGGCATGGCGGCTTCTACACCCTGATCAAGAAATACGACATTTCGCTGCTCTCGCCGCTTACCCTGATGACCCCGGTCTGGGGTGTGGTCTTCGGCATAGCCCTGCTGAATGAGCCGATCACGGCGCGGCTCGTGCTGGGCTCGGTGATCTCCCTGTCCGGTGTGTTCGTGATCGCCGTGCGTCAGAACCGGACGCTGCCGGACGCGGCCATCGTCAAGAAGATGGGCGCAGGAGGCAGCTGATGGACATCACCCGCGCCGAAAGCCCGAACTTCAATGAGCGCAAGCACAAACTCGACATGCTGGTGCTGCACTATACCGGCATGGCCACCGGCGAAGAGGCCCTGGAGCGCATGTGCGATCCCGTCGCCGAGGTCTCCGCGCACTATATGGTCTGGGAAGATGGCCGCATCGCCCAACTGGTCGATGAGGACAAACGCGCCTGGCATGCGGGCGTCTCAAGCTGGCAGGGCCAGCAGGATCTCAACTCCCGCTCCATCGGCATCGAAATCGTCAATGGCGGGCATGACTTCCCCCTGCCCGATGGCAGCCTGCCGCCTTATCCGCGTCCGCAGATCCATGCCCTGCTGGACCTGATCCACGACATTCTCGCCCGCCATGAGATTCCGGCCACCCGTATTCTCGGCCATTCCGACATCGCGCCCCTGCGCAAGCAGGACCCTGGAGAGCACTTCCCGTGGGAACGGCTGGCCCGCGCCGGCATCGGCCACTGGCCGCAGATCGAAGGCACGACACAGGAGATCATCGGCAAGGGGCTGGAACGCGGCGCGTCCGGCTCCAGCGTCTGGCGCATGCAGACCATGCTGTCTGAGATCGGCTATGGCTTCGATGTTACCGACATTTATGGCGAGACCTGCGAGAAAGTGGTCACCGCCTTCCAGCGCCGTTGGCTGCCGGACCATGTCACCGGCCAGGCCGACCTCGACACGCTGCGCCACATCGGCGTCATTCACGCGCTCTACACGGCCTGAGTGACTTCGGCGTCCAATTCTTCTTCGTCAGCTTCTTCAATCACTTCCTCGCGCTGCATCCGCGCGGCCCACTCCACCGCCAGCGCCGCGCCGAAGAGAAGTGCCGAGACCGACACCGATAGCCAGATGAAGCCGAGGATCACCGAAGCCAGCGCGCCGTAGAATGTGTCGAGCGCGCTGAATTTCAGGTAGAGGTGATAGCCCCAGGTCGCGACAAGCCAGGCCAGCGCCCCGGCCGCCGCGCCCATTGCCTTCGCCCGGTGCCCCTTGACGCGGCCATGCAGGGACAGGGCGATGATCAGGTAGAACACCGCGAAACACGCAATCCCTTTCCCGAGCCAGAGGGTCGAGGCAATGTCGGAAATGGTCTGCGCTACATCATAGGCAACATAGCCTTCGCGCTCGGTAATCAGCGACAGGATCATCTGCAACGCGCCCAGAATCCAGACTGACAGGATCAGCAACGCCGTCATCAGGATCGACACGCCCTGAAACCGGATGATCCGCGTGCGCCGCTCGCTGCCGGCCACCATGCGGATGCCGGTGATCGCCGCCTTGGCGCCGGAACTCGCCGTGTAGAAGACCACCAGCACCGCCAGCAATGCCCGGAACGTCACGCCCTGCGGCGTCGATTCATGGATCACATCCAGATCCGCCTTGCTGAGCGGCGCCACAGCCGAGACCAGAACCTGGTCCACCGTATCGCCCAGCTGACGGCTGAGATCAGCCGGCAACAGCGCGAACAACAGGGTCAGCGTCAGATAGATGATCGGGAAGATCGAGAAAAGCGCGTAGAAACTGATGCCCCCGGTCACGATCCGCACTTCCGGCTTGGACAGGCGCACGATGGCACACCAGAGCGGCGAGATCACCCAATGACGCACCGGCTGGGGGACGGGCAGCTTCTTGATCCAACTCAGCATGCGGCCTCCATTGCACCTTATCTATATGGGGCAATTCGCGCGCCCAACCCAATATTTCCTTTTGGCGTTCGCTGGCTCTGCTTGCCGCTAACCCCCAATCCGGGGTATATGCGCCTCACTCCTCGTATTGCCGCGGCTGCTGACCCGCACACTATGAGGACCAAGCATCATGACACACCCACAGGATCGTGGGGCGCGTCGGCGCATCGATCGCCTGCGCCCGGACTCCCACCTTTCCCGCAGCCAGCGGATCGACCGCTATGGCGTTGAGAAGCAATGGAAATACCTTTATGGGCGGAGCGTGAAACTTCGCCGCGCACAACAGCTCGGCAAGCTGTGGCCCCGCCGCGAATGGGAGAAGCTGATGGCCGAGGCCGACCCGGTAAAGGTGCTGTTCGTCTGCTCGAAGAACCAGTGGCGCAGCCCCACCGGCGAGGCGATCTTTGCCGAAACCGACGGCGTCGCCACGCGCTCTGCCGGCACCGCCCGCAGCGCACGTCGGCAGGTCTCGCTGGAAGACATTCGCTGGGCCGACCTGATCCTCGTCATGGAGGACAAACATGCCGCGCGCCTGAAAGCCGATTTCCGTCAGGACCTCCGCTTCAAGCGCCTGCACGTGCTGGGCATCCCGGACGACTATCAATTCATGGCTGACGATCTGGTCACCCGGCTCCGCACGGCGGCAGAGCCCCTGATCTTCGGGGCGTAAGGACACGGGGGACGTTACGGACCGCAGGTCCAGACGCCCTCATAGGCCTGCTGGCTGCCTTCAGGCCGTTGCACTTTCAGCGTGGCGGCCTGAACAACGCTCTCACTCATCTCTCCCGCGACCTCTTCGCCGGGCGTGACCGTGACGGTGACGTCATCGCCAGAAAAGATGCCGCCGGTTTTCTCAAGCGCGCCGAACCCACCCTGGCCGCGCCCGGCCAGTTTGCGTCCCATGCCCTCCAGCGTAATGGCAGCGCTGGCGCGTGCCGCGTCACCGACATTTGCGGCCGCCATCAACAATACCGTGTTGTCGTCGCCGCGTTTGAAACTGCAACGCAGTTCCCCCTCCAGCTGGTTCACACTGTCCGCCGTCACCGCCTCCAGCTGGATATCCGGTTCATCGGCGGCAGGGTCCGGCGCTGCTTGCGGCGGGTCCGCGGGCGAACAGGCCGTGGCGAGGGCGAGCGACAGGGCGAAGGCGGCAGCAGGTTTCATCATCCCGATGAAACGCCCCGCGTCCGACCCGGTTCCCCGGCCCGATTGCCTGATCGGCTCAGACCATGCCCGCATCCGTCGGCAGGTCGAGCAGGAGCCGTCCGGTCAGCTCCCATGTCGCCGGCGCCGTCACGATATGCTGCGTCATCGCATGCGCATCGCGAAAGCGACGCTGCAGGTCAGAGGACTCAAACAGGGCCGCCCCGCCGCCAAGATCATACAGGGTACGGCAGATATCCGCCCCGGTCCGCGTCATGTGCGTACAGGCCATGCGCAGAGCCGCGCGCCGCTCCACCGGGATGCCCTCGCCCGGCTTCACGCGGTTCGCAATGGCCCAGGTCTCGTCCAGTTCGGCCAGGAGATAGGCTCGCGCCGCGCGCCAGCTCGCTTCGGCTTCGGCAAAATTCGCCTGAATGGTCTGGCGTTCCGCGAGCGTCTTCTTGCTGCCCTGGCTTTTCTTGGCTGAGGCCAGCTCCTTGAACGCATCAAGGCTTGCCCGCGCATTGCCCATCGCCACGGCCGAGACGCCCAGCGACAACAGGCCAAAGGCCGGGAAGGTGTAGAGCGGCCCGGTCTCGCGGGGAACATCCGTGATCAGAGAAACCGAGCGCGCGCGCGGCACAAGGATGTTCTCGACCGAAATGTCGCCGCTGCCCGTGCCCTTCAGGCCCATCACATGCCATGTGTCGTGGAGGGTCGCCTCGCTCGCCGGGAAGACCATCATGCGCTGGTCCGGCGCGCCGGAGGGCAGGCGCTTCAGCTCGCCATCCTCGAACACCATGCAGCCACCCGCCAGCCAGCTGCAATTGGCTGAGCCGGAGCCCCATTGCCAGCGCCCAGAGACGCGATAGCCATCGCCCTCAATGTCGGCCCGCCCCATCGGCGCGAAGACGCCGCCGGTAATCGTCAGGGGCGCGCTGTATATCTCCGCCGCCACCTCCGGCGCCATATAGGCTGCATTCATCGACGTGGTGCAGGCAATCATCGAACACCAGCCGGCACTGGCATTGGCTTCTGCCACCTGCGCGACGCCCTCGACGAATTCCCGCGCCGTCAGCTCCAGCCCGCCATAGGCCTTGGGCGTCATCATGCGGAACGCGCCCGCCGCCGCCATCTTCCCGGCAAGGTCCGCCGGCAGCCGCCGCGCGTCTTCCATCTCGGCCGCCCGGTCGGCCAATTCCGGTGCCAGCGCGCCCAGCGCCGCCTGCAAGGTCTCGTAAGTCGTGATCTCAGTCATGGCTCACGCTACCCCAGCCCGCCTTCCCTTGCCCAGTCCTGACGTGGCGCGATGGAGGCCGGAAGGACGTGAGGCCCGTCCGGCGCCAGCAAACAGGCCACGCACGCGCCCCACTGGCTATTTCCGGATTCCACGCTTATATCCCCCTTAGACCAGACGGCCGGGCAGCCGCTGGTGCGCGGGTAACTGCGTACTGGAGGAAAGTCCGGGCTCCAGGGAAACAGGGCGACGGCTAACGGCCGCCCGGCGTGAGCCGAGGGAAAGTGCCACAGAAAGCAAACCGCCTCCCCTTCGGGAGAGGTAAGGGTGAAAGGGTGGGGTAAGAGCCCACCGCAGGCCTGGCGACAGGACTGGCACGGTAAACCCCGCCCGGAGCAAGACCGAATAGGGGGCACATATGGGCTGTTTCACGCCCGTGCCCCGGGTGTGTCGCGTGAGGTGCCTGGCAACAGGCATCCCAGAGGAATGGCTGCCAGACCGTGGCAACACGGCGAACAGAACCCGGCTTACAGGCCGTCTGGTCTTACTTCCCGGTGCCGCTGCGCGTCATTATTTGATCGAGGATCAAACGCAGGGAAGTAAGGCCCGCAGCGCAAGCAAGGGCTTCGGCCCCCTGGAGCAGAGACCCGCTCAGTCCCCCGCCAGACAGAAATTCCCGCCCTGCATCCGGTCCCGGACAAAGTCCGACACCGCCCCGGCCTCCATCGCGCCCTCATAGGGCAGCGCCGCCCAGTATTGCTCGGCCTGCATCGCCTCGCCCGGCGCGAGCGTCTTGTAGGCTGCATGCGTTTCCATCTCGATCATGCTGGTGGCGGGATCCTCTGCCTTCTGAGTGAAATAGAGCTCCACCTGTCCCTGCTCCGGATGGATGGCATCTGCGGGCAACAGATCGAACATGATGACAAACACCTGGCCATCCCGGATCGCGGCCAGCCAGCCTTCGGAGGGATCCATGAAGGCTTTGCCCTGGCGCCCTGCGACCCCTTTTTCCAGGGAGGGATCGGCCAGCGCCATCCCGTCCGCGACCTGGATATCCGGCGCCTCGAACACGGTCAGGTCTACCATGTCCAGCCGGATCGAGTCTTCGCCGGCCACCGGCACGGCAACCCAGGAATCCGACTCGATGCGCGTGTTGAACCAGATGTCCCACGCCACCGCCTCGTCCCGCGTGTTCACCGCCTCGGCGCTGACGCGCAGGCAGCCGGACGGCAACATGTCGTAGCGCTGGGTCATGGCCAGGCCGGTATAGGGGCTCGCTTTGCCCGAGAGGGTCAGACTGCCTGCCCCTGAATCTGCCTTCATGGCCTGCAGGGTGAGGTAGGGGTCCGGCGGCCACATCTCGCCTCGCATCTCTGGCAAGAGATCCTGATGAATCCACCACTCGCTTTGCGGCCCAACCCAGAAGGAGTGGCCGTAATAGGCCGCCGCCGACAGATCGGTGTCGAGTGCGGGCGCGGGCTGGCTGGCCGCCAGAGCCGCGTCGAACTTGATAAGATCGTCCTTGCCGACCAGGCCGAACCCAGTGACCCGTCCACCGAAAGAGGAGGTGATGGTGGCGGCGACGCCCTTGGCTTCCAGCGTATGGGAGCTGGGTTCAGCCGCCTCTGGGAGCGCCTGCGTCGCACAGCCGGTCAGGGCCAGTGCGAGCACGCCCAATACGGTTTGCTTCATGGTCATGCCTGGTACGCCTCCCGGATTGCAGGGACGGATGCCCTGCTGCCCGCCCGGTATAGCCGCGGCGCTGGCCGGTCACAATCTCAGGCGGCGTATCCCACAAGAAACCCGGCGCATCCTGCGGCCACGACTGATCCGACAGGAAACTTATCCGACACCCCCAAAGGGGCGCGTATAATGAGGGCATGAATGACGCCTTCGCCACCTTGCGAAACCTGCCGCCGCATCTCCAACCCTACCGGGTCTGGATCTGGCTGCAGATCATGATGCTGACCTTCTATGTCCGCCATGTCCGGCGGGATGCACGGCAGATGCTGGTGCGTATCACGCCCACGGGCGAGGTCCATCTTGCCGCGATTGGCGATGTGCCGGGCGCAGCGGGCCATGACCCGCTCGCCTTCACGCCGTCGCGCGCATTTCAGATGGCCATGTCGGGAATCGCTCCGGCAGCGGCCGGCATCCGCTCGCCCCGGATGCACCCGAGGCCTGGAATTGAACTTGTTGTCCCCTCAATTCCAGATTCCGGCCGAGGCCGGAATGAGCAGACTTCGGTGAGCTTGCCCCTGCCAGAGACGTGAATAGAACTCGCGCCCCACAATTCGGTTCCCAAAAAAAGCGCCTTTTCCGGCGTCATTTGTGCTGCCGCATCAACAGGATGCCCCTGACAGCCCTATTTCGCTTTTCGCTTGAGAAATTTCAGCCCGGACCAGTCTTCATCAACCGCGCAGACCTTCACATCGACCCAGCCTGTGGGAAGGATCGCGTCACGCAAATCCTGCTCCGTCAGGTCGATATGGAGTTTTGAGGATTTCTTTGGCCACGACACCCACAGCATGCCGCCCTCGGCCACGTGTCCCAAGGCGTCCTGCAGGCCGCTCGCAAATGCGGCCCGGTCCGGACAGAACAGATGCACGTGGTCCGCAGGGCCGCCTGTCACGAAGTCGATCCCCGCGGCCCCTGCCACCAGGCTGGAATAATCCCTTGGCGGATTGACCGGCAGGCAGCGCATCCCGGGCTTGAGGCCGAGTTTCTGGTAGAGCGGTTTGCCGGAATATCCTGCCACCGCGCCCGCCTCGCTAGACCGCACCAGCCTGCATTTCCTGGATGAAGGCATCGGCTTCGGCGATGGAACGCTCCATTTCCTCGATCAGCGCAGCCACATCGGTTTCGATATTGCGCGTCTCGTCGCCCAGTGCCGCAATCGCGCGGGCATTCAGATTATGCTTCAGGAACAGGACACGATCCTTGAACACGGTCAGAACCGGGTCCATCGACGCCGCGGCCCGGTCCATCTTCTCGACCAGCACGGCATAGCGGTCGCGCGTTGCTTCCAGCTGCTCGGCCGAGGCCCGGCGCAGGCCCGGATCGGAATATTCTTCCAGTTCCTTGCGCCACTCCACGAACAGGTCGCGGGAAACAGTCTTCATGTCCTTGATGCGCTCGCGCACGCGTTCGGCCTTGTCCTCGGACCGTTCATAGGCGCGGTTCAGCGTGTCATAGGAGGCTTCGAGTTCACCGCCATCAATCGCCACAACAGACCGGAAAGCATCCAGCGCGCTGGCAAATTCCGTCTTCGCATCCGCCTGCGCATCGGCCGCATCATTGACCCGGGACACCAGCAGATCGCGCTTCTGGTATCCGAACTGCTCCATCGCGCCATAATAGGCCGTCGAGCAGGCTGACAATGTGGAGGTGGCGAGAGCTGCTGCAAGCATTGCAGCGCGGATGCGACTGGACATGATGGACACGAAACCCCTTCCCCGTGAATTCAATCGCCCCTTCTTTGCCGTGCGTCGCGCGGCGCGTCCAGTTACGCAGGCAAAAAGGTTGGAAACTAGCCCTTCAGCACGCCCAGGAAGGCATCGACTTCCTCGGGCGTCGTGGCCCAGGAACAGACCAGCCGCTGGCTGCCGCCCATCCACGGATAGAAGACCGCGCCAGCCGTTCGCAGGGCCTTGGCCTGCGCAGCGCTCAGCATCGCAAAGACTTCATTGCCCTGCGGCTCGAATGCCAGCTCGACGCCTTGTCCCTGCAGGCCGTCGGCCATGCGCCCGGCCATCGCGTTTGCATGCGCGGCCAGTTCCATCCAGAGCCCGCCTGCCAGCATCGCTTCGCCTTGCCCCGCCAGATAGCGCATCTTCGGCGGCATATGGCCGGAGCGCTTGGCCCGCGCTTCCAGCTCACGCTTCTTGTCGCGAGCCTCGCCGAACAGGAGGATGATCTCGCAGCCCATCGCGCCGGTCTTGGTCAGGCCGAAGGTCAGCACATCGACGCCTGCCTGCCAGCTCATCTCGGCGGCGCTCGCGCCGGTCGCAACCAGCGCATTGCCAAACCGCGCGCCATCCATATGGACCCTCAGACCCGCCGCATGCGCCTTCGCGGCGCAATCTGTAACTTCAGCCACGCTATAGGCCGTACCGTTCTCGGTGAGGTTTGTCAGCGACAGGACATGCGCCGGCGTCTCATGCACGAAATCATGATTGAGGCGCGCCAAAGCCTCGTCCAGTTGCGCCGCGCCGATCTTGCCATCCGGCCCCCGCAAGAGCTGCAGCTTGCCCCCGCCGGAGAAGAATTCCGGCGCGCCGCGCTCGTCGACGGCGATATGCGCGCCTTCATGGCAAAGCACGGCGCCGGTCGGCGGACAGAAGCAGGACAGCGCCAGCGCATTCGACGCGGTGCCGGATGCGGTCAGCCAATAGTCAAAATCCTGCGTACCAAATACATCGGCCAGATGCGTCCGCAGACGCTTGGTGATCGCGTCATTGCCATAGCTCGCCTCCAGCCCGCTATTTGCGGCAAGCACGGCTTCCAGCACTTTCGGATGCGCCGGGGCGGAGGTGTCAGAGGAGAAATTCATCAGGTCTGTGTGTCCGGTGTCTGCCACATCAAATGCTGGCCGCCATCGCTGGCGATCATCTGACCGGTCACACTGCTGGCGGACACGAGATAGCGCAGCGCCTTGACGATCTCGTCCGGGCTGGAGCCTTCCTGCGTCAGCGTTGCGCGTTTTTCGGCGGCAAACTCGTCTTCGCTCTGATGTTTCGACCGCAACGTCGGACCGGGCCCGATGCCATTGACGCGAATGTCCGGCGCCAATGCCTGGGCCAGTGTTTGCGTTGCCTGCCAGAGCGCAGCCTTCGACAGCGTGTAGGTGAAGAAGTTCGGCGTCAGCTTCCAGACGCGCTGGTCGATCATGTTCACGACCAGCCCCTTCTCCCCTTTCGGCAGAGCATCCGCGAAGGCCTGCGCCAGATGCACCGGCGCGCGGAGATTGGTATTCATGTGCATGTCCCAGCTCGCGCGGGTATGGCTGGTGACGTTGTCCTCCTCGAAGACGGAGGCGGAATTGACCAGCAAGGTCACCGGCTGGCCGATCTTCTCGGCGGCATGCAGGATCAGATCGCCCGTCGCAGCCTCGTCCGACAGATCGGCCTGCAGCGTGATCGCCGCGCCGCCCGCCGCGCGAATGGCTTCGGCGGTTTCTTCAGCGCCGCCTGCGGAGGAATTGTAATGAACGATGACCTGCCAGCCATCTGCGCCCAGCGCTTCGGCCATGGCCCGGCCCAGCCGCGCCCCGGCGCCGGTGACGAGCGCCGCGCCCGGCCTCATGCCGGAGCGGTCTGGAACAGGCCAAGCAGATTGAACCCGTTCACCAGTCCGTAGATGTAGACGGCATAGATCAGCAGCATCAGTATCCCCATCATGCGGCCCAGCCGCGCGCGGGTCAGGATGAACCCGCCGATCAGCAGCGCGGCAAAGGCCATGACCCAATGGTCATAATGGGTGAAAGTCGGCGCAATCTCAATCGGCCCGAAGAGCGAGATGATGCCGCCCGCGCCGAGAATGTTGAAGACGTTGGAGCCGAGGACATTGCCGATGGCGACTTCGCCATGCCGGCGCAGGGCTGCGGCCACGGCCGCGCCGATCTCCGGCAGCGATGTGCCGATGGCCAGCAAAGTCAGGCCGATCCATTCCTGCGGCACGCCATAGAATTCCGCGATGCCAACACCGCCGGCAATGATCAGATGCGCGCCCAGAACCAGACCGCCAATGCCGAGCACGATATAGGCCAGCGAACGTAGCAGGCTCAGCTTCGGCGCTTCTTCCAGCTCGACGCCCGGATCTTCGCCCGTCGCCACCGCCTTGCGGGCCATATAGAAGGTGATGACGCAATAGGCGACGAGGATGGCGAGGAAGAGAATGCCGCCCAGCGTGTTGAGCGGCCCGAGCCCGGTCAGCACGATCCACACCGCCGTGGCAACCAGCATCGCTATCAGCGCACGGCCCTGTCCGTGACCCCCGGCCACGAACGGCATGATCAGCGCCGGGATGCCCAGCACGAGGAAGATGTTCGCAATGTTGGAGCCGACAATATTGCCCAGCGCCAGACCCGCGCGGTCTTCCAGCGCGGCATTCAACGACACCACCATTTCAGGTGCCGACGTGCCGAACCCGACAATGAAGATACCGGCGATGAGGGGGGAGACGCCAAGGCGCCGGGCCACGGCGACTGCGCCGTTTACCAGGAAGTCCCCCGCAAACGCCATAATGACAAGCCCCCCGATCAGGGCGGCGATCAGGGTTAGTTCAGGCATTCGCCGGGCTCGCTTCTAGTCGAGTCGCTTGTATTCAATGAAATTCAGGATGCCGAACACGACCACAATGGCGGCAATGGCAATCAGAGAAGGATGAATCATGGGGCCGTCTCGCTGTTGTTTTCTTGAGCATTTCCACGCTTTGCACAGCTCATAGCGCGCGTTGCACGGCTTGGCGAGCCTCAAACGACAGGAAGTTTGACGTCAATTTGCGGAAATTTTCAGATTGAACGCCCACCTCCCGCCACGTTAGGTGGCAGCATGCCTTCCCTCAGAACCCGGCTTTTCCACGCCTATGCCCGCCTGCGCCGACCCATGACTTTGGGCGTGCGCGGCCTTGTCGAGAATTCGGATGGCCAGATCCTGCTGGTCCGGCATACCTACATCTCCGGCTGGCACATGCCCGGCGGCGGTGTGGAGCGGGGCGAGCCCTGCATCGAGTCGCTCCGCCGGGAAGTGGAGGAAGAAGGCGGGATCCTGTTGAACGGGACCCCGAGCCTGGTCGGCATGTTTTCAAACCACACCTCATTTCCGAATGACCACGTCCTCCTTTACCATGTGCCCGCGCAGATCTGGACGCAGGGCAAGGCGACGGCGGTGGCAGAGATTGCCGAAACCCGCTGGTGCGCGCCGGGCGATGTGCCCGAGGGCACCACGCAAGGCACTCGGCTGAGGCTGGAGGAATTCTATCGGAATGCGCCGCCTACCCCCTACTGGTCAGGCAATACGCGCTAGGCTCAGGCCCCGGCCATTGCCAGGAAAGCCGGCAGGCAGAGGAACAACAGCGCCGCCAGCGCAACGATGACCAGACGGGTCGAGGAGGAGGTTCGCGATCTCATTCTCCCCTTCTCGCCAGACATTGAGTCCCAATGCAGGCCGTTTGCCGGAGAGTTCGTGAAATTGCTGCCGCATTGATGCCGCAAGTTTTAACGGAACCTTTGTCATGCCGGGCGATTGTGACTGGGTGGTGGGGAATGAGAGCAGACAGGTCCCATCACGTCAAAAGCCCTTCCGGGCGCAGGTTGCCCCTCATCCTGCGCGCGGAAACTGAAATGCGGAACGCTGGCTCTGCCCCTTGGGGCCAGCGTTCTTTTTCAGTCGGCTGCTTTTCCCGCCGCCCTCATATACTGGCCCGCCGTCCACCAGGACAGCGCCGCCGCCGTCCAGAGCAGACCAATTACGGCAATCGTCGCGACAATCGCCATCACGGATGATCCGGCAGCAACGTCTCCCCCGACATCCGGCCGGAGTACGGCCAGCGGCAGCATCAGGCCGATGATCGCCGCCATCTCGAAACCGGTCTTCCATTTCGCAAGATTGGACGGGACAATGGCCGAGCGCCCCCGCGGCGTCGCGCGGAACCAGGTCATGAACACATCGCGCCCAATGATCATCGCTGCCGGCACATAGATCAGCCAGGTCTGGAATTTCAGCGCCAGCCCCAGCAGGGCCGCCGCGATCAGCAGCTTGTCGGCAATCGGGTCCAGCCAGACGCCGAACCGGCTGTGCGCGTCCAGCTTGCGGGCCAGCCAGCCATCCAGGAAATCCGTGATCGCCCCGGCCAGGAAAGCGAGGAAGGCAAACTGGAACCAGAGCTGTTGCAGCGTGATCCGCCGCGACACGTCTTCAGCCTCAAACCCGGTATGCGTGAGATCCAGATTCATCGCCTGCCAGAACCCGACCAGCACAAATCCGGCAAAGACACAGCGGGCGATGGTCAATGCATTGGGGAGCCATTTGAAAGTCATGGCTGCCACCTGTGCCAGCGCCCGCGCGCGTGCGCAATCACGAAACTGTGGAGGCCCGGCCCCGCCTAATTCGTGTCGCCGGTCACATCTTCGATGGCAATGTCGTAATGACGATTGCAGAACTGGCAGTCGATGCCGAGCGTGCCATCCTCTTCGGTCATGTCCCGCAAGGATTCGTCCGGCATCTGTTTCAGCGTCTCGACCAGCCGGTCCTGATTACAGGTGCACCGGTCATCCAGCGCCTGCGGCGTTTCCATCGTCACGCCCTGCTCATGGAACAGGCGATAGAGCAATTGCTCCATCGACAGGTCGGGATCGGCCAGCTCGCCATCGGTCAGCGTGGCAAACAGGGCCTCAGCCTCGCGCCAGGGCTCCTCGGTCTCGCCGCGCGTTTCATCGGCTGCAATCCGCTGCACCATCATGCCGCCAGACACCCAGACCGGGTGGCCATCCTTGCGGTCCAGCTCGGCGACAGACAATTTCAGACGCGTGGGCACCTGCTCCGACATTTCGAAATAATCCTCTGCGCACTCGCTCAGAGATCCTTTCGCAAGCGGCACGATGCCCTGATAGGGCTGGATCGCCGGATTGTCCTGAATGATGATCAGAGCCAGCCGGCCGCTCGGGCCGAACAATTGCGGCATGTGCGGGGCCGCGCCCTTGTTCACCTTGTCGAGATGCGCCCAGGCCTCGGCGTCGAATTTGGCATAGCCGCGCACCCCGCCATCGGAGCGGTACTCGCCGACCAGCATGGACACCGGGCCATCGCCTTCGGCTTGTACCAGCAGGCGGCCTTCGAATTTCAGCGACGCCCCGACCACAGCGGCCAGCGTCACCGCTTCGCCGAGGATGCGCGCCAGATTTGTCGGATAATCATGCCGCTGCAGGATGCCGGACAGGCTGCCCTCACCCATACGCACGGCCCGCCCGCGAATGGGGCGATCCACGATCTGGAAATTCGTGACAAAGTCGGTGACGGCGTAGGCGGCGTCGGTCATGGGAGGATACCTCGAATTAGGTGCCCCATGTGGCAGCGCCCTGCCACCTCTGCAAGAGGGCGGCCTGTCAGGCCACATCGCAATTCCAGGGAATTGACATCCATCAAGGATAGAACCTTAATAAATCCGGGAGCTGCAAGGGAGAGTTCATGGATATCAGTGACGTCGACTTGGACGTGCCGGATGTTCTACGCCCTTCCGCCATGCGTCATCTTGGAATGCGTCCGGAACTGGATGAGGTTGTGGACGCCCTGCCGGGTCTCCACATGGCAAGCGCAGCTTTCCTGCCCGTTACCCTGCTCAGGCTATACCGGCGTGTGCGTCCCGATGTGATCGGAAATAGGTGCGTCTATGAACCCAGCTGCTCGCGCTACAGTGAGCTGGCATTTCGCACCAAACCTCCTGCCCAAGCCATCCGCCTCACGATCTCCCGTCTCTGCCGTTGCAAGCCGGGCTGTGGAGGCACCGACATGAAAGAACTGGAGATACCCTCATGAAGTACCGGATTCAGCCGATCGGTAAGGAATTCTCGAACCAGGCAATCAAGAGTTTGGAAGAGAGGCTGAATGCTGCGCACGCCAAAGGGTATCGCTACCATAGCGTGATTGAGGTCCAACAGCCGGGATGCGGGGGATTTGGCACACCGAGCATTACCTATCTCGCTGTTTTCGAGCAGGTCGATGCGGGCGCCCCTCCCATTAATTAGGCCGAGCAGCTGCCGCCGCCGAGCACGCAGAAGCTGGCGCACCAGGGATGGTTCAGCTTGACCGGTTTGGCGGTCGCTTCGGCGAGCGTGGTGCCCACTTCAAAGGCGGGATCATCCACCAGCAATGTGCACGCCGTTACGGTCGCCCTGCCCGCCCCCTTGCGGCGGATCACCATGCGCTGGTTGGCGCACATGATGTCGTCAGGTGACTTGTTCAGGATGCCCCAGCAGGCGGTGGTGATCTCCGGCGGGTCATCGCGGGCGACCATTTCCGGGAACAGGACGAGGTGCTTCGTATTGGCGGGGTCGATCGACAGGTCCAGCGCGCTGGCGAGCGCGCCATAGGCTGCACGGGCCGCCGCCTCGTCCTCGGTGAGCGCCTGACGCCCGGCAAGCGCCACCCGTACGCTGCGTTCACCCAGCCATTTCAGGCCCTTGCAGGCCTCTTCAAAGGCCCCTTCTCCGCGTTCGGCGTCATGAATGGCCGGATCATGGGAATCCAGCGAGACGCGCAGCACCATCCGGTCACCATAATACGTGGCCAGCCTTTCCAGACCCTGCTGGATGCGTGGCCGCATCATCGGGCGCATCGCATTGGTCAGCAGCAGCAGGCTGTGCCCGGCGGACAGCACATCTTCCATGATGCCCAATATCTCCGGGCACATGAAGGGTTCGCCGCCCGTGATGCCGATCTCGATAGGCTGGTCGATCTCCTCAAGGAACGGGCGGACATCGGCGCGCGACAGATAGACCAGCCGATCATTGCGCGGCGAGCTTTCAATGTAGCAATTCGCGCATTCGATGTTGCACAGCGTTCCCGTATTCAGCCACAGCGTCTTCAGCCCGGTCCAACCGACGCTGGCGCGGGTCTCGCCCTTTGCCGTAACGTCGGGATCGGAGAATTTGGTCGGGGCGTAATCACTGTCGGCCATACATCTACGTGTAGCGCGTTCGTACGCCGCTTCCAGCGCTTTTGCAGCAGCACACCCGAACGTGAAGATTGCCGTCCCCGCCGTGAGCGCTAGTTTGGCCGCCATGTCTGAAAGCACGCAGCAGAAAGTCTTCGAAATGCTCACCTCCGGCGATGAGGGCCGGGTGTGCAAGGACATTCCAGACAGCGCCTGCCGGGACGAAGCCGGAAATTTCTTCACCCATGTGGCCAGCCTCTCGACCAGCAAGATTTCAGATGGCCTGATCGACCCCAAGCTCGTGCTGAGCTGGCTGCTGACGACCCTTGGCGCGCCGACCTGGCTGATCGGCCTGCTCGTACCGGTGCGCGAAGCGGGCGCCCTGTTGCCACAACTCTTCACCGCCGCCGCGCTGCGCCGCCTGCCCCAGCGCAA
>DHZF01000076.1:41855-42197 GCA_002414505.1 Hyphomonas sp. UBA5111
CTGCGCCGCCTGCCCCAGCGCAAATGGGCGTGGTCGGTCGGCTCCGCCGTTCAGGGCCTGTCGGCCGCCAGCATGGGGCTCGCGGCCTTTTTCCTTGAGGGGAGGCTGGCGGGCTATGCGATCCTTGCCGCACTGGCGGTCCTGGCGCTCGCCCGGTCTGTCTGTTCGGTGACGTACAAGGACGTGCTCGGCAAGACGGTGTCCAAGTCCCGGCGCGGCACGGCGACCGGCGCGGCCAGCACGGTCGGGGCGGCGGCAGTCCTGATCTATGGCGCGTTGCTGAGTGTTGGCTGGATTGACCGGATGAGTCTCGTCATTGGCGGCCTGCTGCTGGCGGGGGGG
>DHZF01000076.1:42320-42611 GCA_002414505.1 Hyphomonas sp. UBA5111
GCTCTGGATGACCGGCGCAGCGCTGTTCACCACGCTGCAAGAGGAACCGGGCGCAACCGAAGGCGGCGGCAATCCCATCCAGTCTTTCCGAGACAACTTCACATTGCTGGCAGACGACACGCAACTGCGCCGTTTCATCCTGACCCGTGGCCTGCTGATCTCGACCGCCCTCGCCCCGCCCTTCATGGTTGCGCTCGGCACCAATACCGACGAGGCCGGCCAGATGTTTGGCGGGCTGGGCCTGCTCGTCATCGCATCTGCGGGCGCGGGCCTGCTCAGCTCCTATGTCTG
>DHZF01000076.1:42735-44988 GCA_002414505.1 Hyphomonas sp. UBA5111
AGCTCCTATGTCTGGGGCCGGCTCGCCGACCGGTCGAGCCGGAAAGTGCTTATCCTGACAGCGGCGGCTGCGACCCTCGCCCTGCTCGCCACGCTTGGCCTCAATGCGGCAGGCGTGTTGCAGGATGTCTGGGCCCTGCCCCTCGTCCTGTTCGTACTGATGATTGCCTATCAGGGCGTCCGGCTTGGCCGTTCCACGCATCTCGTCGATATGGCCAGCCAGGAAAACCGCGCGGCCTATACCGCCCTCTCCAACACGATCATCGGCACACTGCTCATCCTTGGCGGCGGGTTCAGCGTGGTGGCCGAACTGGCGGGCGAAGCGGCGGTCATCGGCCTGCTTGCCCTGATGAGCGCGCTCGCCATTCCGGTCGCTTTCGGCCTTGAGGACGTGCAGGCAGACTAGCCTATTTGCCGAGGCACCAGCGCAGGATGGCCTTCTGGGCGTGGAGGCGGTTTTCGGCTTCGTCGAAGACGAGACTTTGCGGCCCGTCGATGACTTCAGCGTCAACCTCCTCGCCCCGGTGGGCCGGCAGGCAATGGAGGAATTTCGCGCCGGGACCGGCAATATCCATCAGGTCCAGGGTCACGGCATAGGGCTCCAGGATTTCGAGGCGCCGTTCGGCATCCGCATCGCCCATTGAGACAAACGTGTCCGCGATCACGACATCGGCGCCGGCCACGGCTTCCTCGGCGGTGTCATAGAGATCAATCCGGCCCTGCAGGTCGCGGGCAATCTCGATGTCTTCATCATCGGGCGCAAACCGGGGCGGTGTGCCGACGGCCAGGGAGAAGCCGAATTTGGGCGCGGCATGGATCAGGCTGGCGCAGACATTGTTACCATCGCCGACCCAGGCGAGCCGCGCGCCTTCCAGGGTCAGGCCATGTTCTTCCAGGGTCTGGAGGTCCGCCATGATCTGGCAGGGATGCGACCGGTCCGTCAGGCCATTGATGACCGGCACGGTGGCGTGCTGGACAAAGGTCTCGACATCGGAATGGTCATTGGCGCGGATCATCACCGCATCGACAAAGCGTGACAGGACGCGCGCGGTGTCTTCCACCGTTTCACCCCGTCCCAGCTGCAGGTCATTCGATGTCGCCGTGATCGACGAGCCACCCAGCTGGCGCATCGCCATGTCGAAGGAAAACCGCGTCCGGGTCGAGGATTTCTCGAAGATCATTGCCAGCGTGTGACCCTCCAGCGGCGCGCCGGTATCCACCCGTCCCTTGGGCCAGCCGGCGCGGGCCTTCTTCATCGCATGGGCCATATCCAGAATCTCGCGCAGTTCGGCGGATTCCAGATGCCAAAGGTCGATGAAATGGCGCGGGGCGGTTGAGCTTGTCATCCGGAGATACTCCTGGCGGGCGGGAAAGCGGGGCAGATAGCCTGTTTTCGACAATTATTCCAGTGAGGACAGGGGATTCCACCCTCTGGGAGCAATCATGGACAAATAATAATTGAGAATGACTTGCAAGAGCATATTGGATGTGAAATACAAATTTTGAGAACGAGTCGCAAAATTGATGGAGCGTCCCATGTGCCTACCGATCGACGATACCGCCATGCTGTGCTGGCTCAAGAACCAGAGAACGGTTCTGGAAGCCTGGCGGAATGAACTGACCTGCCGACCGGAAACAACTGACACGATGATCAACCGCGTGGAACAGCACTACAACTGGCTGAGCGAGGAAATCTCCCGCCTTGATGCGCCCCGCCGCGCCGCCTGACACAGGTTTGCCGCAACGCAGGGCGAGGTCTTGCCCACCTCGTTTCCTCCCATTTGCTCACCTGCGTTGCGGCAATTCCCTCCTGAAGTTCACCAGCCTATCCGGTCACATATCCGGACTGGCGAAGGTTGGCTGATTGCCCTATGTCACGGGCAAATCAGTGCCCATCCAGCCAGGGAGCTTCATCACTCATGGACAATGTTCTCATTATCGGTGCCGGTGCCGCCGGATCCGTCGTCGCGCAGAAATGCGCCATGGACCGCGACACGTTCAAACACATCCATCTCGCCTCGCGCCGGCTGGAAAGCTGCGAGAAGGTCGCCAAGCTCTGCAAGACGCCGATCGAGATCAGCCAGGTCGATGCCGACAATGTCGCCGAGGTTGTCGCGCTCATCAACAAGGTGAAGCCCGACCTGCTCATCAACATGGCCCTGCCCTACCAGGATTTGCCGATCATGGATGCCTGCCTTGAAACGGGCTGCAACTATATGGACACGGCCAATTACGAGCCGCGCGATGTCGCGAA
>DHZF01000081.1 GCA_002414505.1 Hyphomonas sp. UBA5111
ATCGCAAACGTCGCAAGGCGCGTAAGCTCTACCGGCCGCCGGGCCGCCGCACGCACCCGGTGCGCTGTCACTTCGGTTCCGGGAACGAAGACGACAACATCCGCGCCAGACGGAATGCCAGCGCCCTCCGGTACGGGCTCAAGCCCGGACGGTCCGCTCCGCACGAACCGCCAGTTGTCGCCGTCCTTCGGGATTTCCGTGTAAAGTCTCGGGCGCATCAGCCAGATCTCCTGTTTGAGCCCTGTAGGACATAAAAGCCATCGGTGCCACGCCCGTAGGTCGCATCGATGCGAATGGTGCCCGTGTCGGAGCTAACCGAAATGGCAGCCCCAATCTGGGCAGAACGTATCGACAGAGCACTATCCCGGCGCAGTTCCGGCGCAATACTGGCCACATCCCGCGACAGGAGGAATTCACCGACATTCAGCCAACCTCCTTCCGGGCGCGACAGGATCAGCTGTTCGGCTTCGCTTGTGGACAATTCGTCGGAAAAGCGCGCTGCCAGCAGTGGCGCCTGATCCGCTGTCAGCGTGTTGATGTTCAGCGGTGCATCGTCCGACCTTGAACGGACGCAGACCAGGCTCGAAATCTCGCTCATTACATCCGGGGTGAAGCCGTCGATTGCCCGCAGGTCGCTGATAGAGACGAGTCTCTGTCCCGGTGTCCGATGGGGGATTGCCCGGCCTCGATACGCGCCGTCTTCGGCGCCGGAGGCGCGGGGACTGGTATCCGCGTCCATCCAGTCTGACAGTGCATCTACCAGATGTTGCGCCTCGCTGTTGAACAAGCCCGCGCCCTCAAGCATGCGGTGGAGTTGGTCGGGGGACACGCTCCCGCCCGAGGCTTCATCATCCCCCAGCGAAAGGGCATTCAGATTCAGGCAATTCGTGGCCTCGAAAAATCGGACGGAAATTGTCCCGCGCGCATACGCAAACACAATTGGCTCACGGAACAATAGGGAGTCGGCCGTCAAGGCCCCGTCCGTCTTCGCCAGGGCCTCATTCACGATTGTCTCACCCACAGACAAGGCCCCGCGCGTCGCCCAGAAGCTGTCGGCCCGGCTGGCCGAGACCCGCGAGACACTGACGGACCGCGCCAGCGCATCGGTGGCCGCGAGCGCCGCCGTCGACATCAGGACGATGATGAGCAACACGCTGAGCAGCGTTGCGCCGCGCTCGTGACCGGAAGTGTGTGGGCGCCTCATCCTGCGCCCCCCACAAGAAAGAGCTGGCGCAGTTCGTCGCCTTCTCCGAACACGAAGGTCAGCTCGACCAGATCCGGCAGCGTGTCTGACTGGCCCGGCCAGTCCAGTTGCCAGCTGGTGCCGGTCAGGAAGCGGAGGCCGACGCTGTCGAGATCCTCGGCAATCACACGATCTGCATAGGGGGTGTTGTAGACCGGATCTGGTCGCAGCCAGGCGCGGCGAACAAGGTTTCCGTCAGTCAGGAAGTATTCCACCCGCTGCAGGTCGCCCCGTGGCTCGACATGACCGGGATTGATCCAGCCGGCCCGGGTGAACGCCAACAATGGCTCCAGCGTGGAGAACCCCCCGCTGAAGGCCTTGGGAGCGTCGAGCCCATTGGGCGGTTGGGTCAGGCGCAAGGTGGCATTGGCGAGGTCATCCCGCAGCAGGCTATGGGCCGCGTCCTGATCGCGAACCATCTCGGTGCGGGCCTCCACCATCTGGCCGGACCGCAAGGTCTGGATCAACAGGGTTGACCCTGCCACCATGAGCAGTGAGGTCACGGCGAGCGCGACCAGCATTTCGATCAAGGTGAACCCGGCCGACTTGCTCATGATGTCGGCACACGCATCAGGGTCTGGCGGCTCACGAGTTGCTGCCCCGTTTCAGCATCGCCTATTGTGACAGACACGGAGAACAGGCCTTCCCTTCCGGTGGCGCTGATCGTGCGCATCCAGGTCAGTCTGCGGCCGCGCTGCGTGCTTTCACCGGTGTTCACACCCGGTGGAATGGCACCGGGGCGGACGAGCGCCTCGGCCATCAGATTGTCAGCTTCGACGGTGGCAAGGAAACGCTGATTCACATGGCGCGCGCCAACAAGGGTTTCGTTCCCGAGATGCGCCAGCGACATGGCAGCAATACTGAACACGCCGAGCGCAACCAGCACTTCGACCAGCGTGAAGCCTTGCTGTGAACGCGGAGATGTCATGTCAGCGCTCCACCTCGACCATGCCGGACGAAGACACTGTCAGGACACGCCGGTCCGTGCCCTCGGTAAGGGTAAGCGGCCGCGCTGACACGATGCCGGTCGCATCGGCCACGATGTCCGGCCAATCCTTCAGATCACTTTCCTGAAGCCCCCGGCGCGTCGTTGAGACAGAGATCGTCAGAGGGGGTGGCAATGTGTGCGCCGACCGGGGCAGGGCGACCCAGCGACTGCCGCGCCAGGCCTGCGCCACATATTCATCTTCCTCCAGGCGGATGGCGCGCACTTCGCCGGAGGCAATGGCCTCGTCTGCCAGACGGTCAATAGCCAGTTCCAGCCGTGCCACTTCCCGATCAAGCCGGGACGGCTCACGGGGCAGCGTCATGACGATCGCAGCGCTGGCCAGCGCCAGGATGAAGAGCGCAACCAGAACCTCAACCAAAGACATGCCGGATTGAGAGGACAGGATTGGCGTCATCAGATGGCGGGATCCCAGTTCCCGATATCGTCGTCCGTCCCGGCCTGTCCATCCGGACCGGTGGAGAAGACGTCATAGGCGCTGCCCGACCGGGTGCCGGGATAAGCGTATTCGTATTCATTGCCCCAGGGATCGGTCCGCATACGTTTGATATAGCCGCCGGGGCGGTATTGCGCGGCCTGTGCGCCGGTGGGCGCTGTGCTCAGCGCGGCCAGGCCCTGTTCGCCGGACGGATAGCCGTACATGTCGAGATTATACAT
>DHZF01000044.1:0-13019 GCA_002414505.1 Hyphomonas sp. UBA5111
CCACCACCAACAACCGGATGGAAATGCTGGCCGTGATCGAGGCGCTGAACGCGCTGAAGGGCCCGTCCAAGATCACGCTGCATGTGGATTCCATGTATGTGAAAGACGGCCTGACCAAATGGATTCATGGCTGGAAACGCAATGGCTGGAAAACCGCCGCAAAAAAGCCCGTCAAGAATCAGGATCTCTGGATGGCCATGGACGAAGCCTGCCAGCGCCATGACATCACCTGGAAATGGGTGAAAGGGCATGATGGCGATCCGGGCAATGAAAAGGCCGACGAACTGGCCCGCCGCGGCACCGACGAAGCCCGCGGACGCTAGGCGCCCGACACCAGTCTCTCTGCCGTCTGCTTCAGCGCGGCATCATCCAGGCTTTCCAATCTGACCACATCGGCCGGCACATCCTCGCGCCGCTTGCGGCTGCGTGCATAGAGTGGGTCGTAATGCCGTTCCATCAGCTGCCGCGCCAGCGCGCGATAGTCGCCCGCCTCCGCCAAAGCCTGCCACTCGGCCAGCGTCTCTTTCGACTGCAAGCCCTTCAGCTTGGCGAGTGCCTCCATCAGCCGGTCCTTGTCCCGGATAATGTCCTCATAGGCAGAGAGCAGGAATTCCGCCCGCACGTCTGACGGGACCCTCATCTCGATACGCGGCGCCGCCAGCATGGACTGCCACAGGCGCCGGGGCACACGGCACCTGCCGACCAATGCGGATTCCGCCTCGACAAAGACCGGACGGCTCAGATCGAACTGACGCAGCTGGTCCCAGATGCCGCTTTCGAACAGGCGCTGGGCCGGTTGCAGCTCGTCACCAAAATCGCCAAAGGCCGAGCCGCGATGATGGGCAAGCCCCTCAAGGTCGATCACCTGTCCGCCCGCCGCTGCAATGGCCTGCAGCAGAGCCGTCTTGCCCGTTCCGGTCTGACCATCGATCAGGCGTACCGGCAACAGGCTGGTCTCATGGTCGAGCCCCGTCACAACTTCTCGCCGCCACGTCTTGTAGCCGCCCTTCACCACCCCGCTCGGCCAGCCGACCGATGAGAGGATCGTCGCCATCGCGTTCGAGCGCATCCCTCCCCGCCAGCAATAGACCAGCGGCCGCCAGCTCTTCGGCATGTCGGCCAGCGCCGTCTCCAGGTGGTGCGCAATGTTGCGCGCGACCAGCGCCCCACCGACGCGATTGGCGCGGAACGGGCTCTCCTGCTTGTAGATCGTGCCGACGCGCGCACGCTCTTCATTCGACAGCACCGGCAGGCTGATGGCGCCCGGCATGTGGTCGTCCTCGAACTCGGCCGGAGACCGCACATCAATGACCGCATCATAGCGCGACAGGTTTTCGGGGCTGATATCCGTGACGGTTTCGAGATAAGGCATCCCACCCCGATTAGCAGGTTTTGTTTGCCCCGCCAGTGGCGAGCGCGGTAAGCCTGCAGCCCAAGAGGAGCCCGCTATGCCAGCCGACATGACTGACAGCCAGACTGAACCCCGCCTGACCTCCCTTGCGCATGGGGGCGGCTGCGGCTGCAAGCTCGCGCCAAATGTGCTGGCTGACATATTGAGCGAGATGCCCCTCTCGCTCGGCCATTCCGACCTGATCGTGGATGCGGGCAAGAGCGATGACGCCGCCGTTTACCTTATCAACGAGACAACCACGCTCGTCGCCACGACGGACTTCTTCACCCCCATCGTCGACGATCCCCACACATTCGGGCGCATCGCGGCGACCAATGCGCTGTCGGATATCTTCGCCATGGGCGCGAAACCCATTTTCTGTCTCGCCATTGTCGGCATGCCCATCGGCAAGATCGCCAATGAAACCATCCGCGCCATTCTCGCAGGTGGGCACAGCGTGGCGGAAGCCGCCGGCGCGCCCATAGCGGGCGGGCATTCGATTGACTCCGCTGAGCCGATCTATGGCCTCGTCGCTCTGGGCATGGGTCATCCGGACCATTTGCTATTGAACTCCAAGGCGGAGGCAGGCGACGTCCTGATCCTCGGCAAACCGCTCGGCATCGGCATTTATTCTGCCGCCCTGAAGCGCGAGATCCTCTCCCCTGCCGAATATGACGAAATGGTCGCCTCGACAACGCGGCTCAATACGCCGGGAACGGAGCTCTCCGAACTTGCGGGCGTGCATGCCGCGACCGATGTGACGGGCTTCGGCCTGCTTGGCCATGCCAGCGAAATGGCGCGCGGCGCAGGCGTGCAGATCGTGATCGAGAAGAATGAGGTACCGGTCTTCGAAGGCGCACGCCGCCATACCGAGGCAGGCATCAAGACCGGCGCCTCGGGCCGCAACTGGGAATCGGTATCCCATATGGTCAGTGGCCAGATGTCCGAGATGGAAAGGGATATTCTCTGCGATCCGCAGACCAGCGGCGGCCTGCTTGTCTCCTGTGCCCCCTATGCCGCCCGCGCCGTGCTCGACATCTTTGCGCAGCATGGACATGTCGGCGCAGCCATAGTCGGCAAGGTCGAGGCAGGCCCCGCCGGCGTGCGCGTCGCATAACGCAAGTGTGACCCCATCCCGCACCCGCCTGTGCTACGACTGTCTCAACATCGCTTCTGGAGAAACACCATGCGTTTCAGTCTCGCCGTGCTTTCCTTCGCCCTTCTTGCCGCCTGCGGCCCGTCCGTCGCCGCGCCCGGCAGCCTGGCCGATGTCAAGGCGGTCACCGCCCCGGCCGAAGACACGCAAGTGCTCGCCGTGCTGAGCTATGCGAGCTGGTGCGGCAGCTGCAAAGTGCTCGATCCCAAGGTCGAAACCGTGCGCGCCGCGAATGATTTTGAAGGTGTCGAATTCTTCGCCCTCGACTATTCCGCCAAGGACGAGGCCGCCTATTTCGCAGACGCCGAAACCCTCGGTATTGCGGAAACAATGCGCGAAATCTTCCCCGAAAAAATAAAGACCGGCCAACTCTATCTGATTGACCGGTCTTCTGGAGATGTACTCAGCACCGTGACAAAATCCATGTCAGAAGCCGAGATTGTTGCCGCCATCGATGGGGCGCTATCCTGAGACTCAGGACGCCGTGCAGGCGCTATCGTCCTTGTTGAGTTCCCGGCGAACAATGTCGAAATATTTTCCGGTCGTCCTGAACTGGTCACTGGAGACGCCATACGCCTCGCTCGCGCCATCCGCTCCGAAGGATTTGTCGACCCCCTCGGCGGCGTCTTCCAGGCCGACATTTCGTTCTTCCCGAATGTCGCCGATCACCTGGCTGACCTCCAGGATAGCCGTCTGATCCGTTTCAGGCTGGTCAGCCAGCAACTGGCCAAAACACCCGCAATAGGCCGCGACCGTCTCGCCATCTTCGGCCAGATCCTCCTCAATCTCCGGATCTCCTGCCAGCATGCCATTACAGGCAGATGTGGCGTCCTTGGCGGAATTGCCTGCGCCACACGCTGCAAGAGCGAAACAGGCACTGACGAAAAGGGAGACACGGATCATGAGGAGTCTTTCTAGGTCTGGAATTAAGCCGGAACCTTTCCTGCGAGCATACCCGCGAGACGGTTCGTGATGATGTCTTCGGCTTCTTTCATGATTCGGTCGATCAATTCTTTACAGGTCGGAATGTCATGGATCAGGCCGGCAACCATGCCGCATGACCATGCACCGGCATCCATGTCACCGTCTTTCATGATGCGCGGATAGACGCCTGCGACTTCCTCGATGATGTCCTTGAATTCCAGCTTGTCGCCGAGGGCCTTTTCCTTTTCGATCAGGCGCTCAACTGCCGCATTGTTCAGCACACGCTCGGTATTGCGCAGAGAGCGCATGACAAGGCGCGTGTCGAGTTCGCTGGCGGCAACAATCGCGTCTTTCACGTTCTGGTGCACAGGCGCTTCTTTCGTCGCGATGAAGCGCGTGCCCATGTTCATGCCGGAGGCGCCCATGGCGAGCGAGGCGACAAGGCTGCGCCCGTCTGCCTGACCACCGGAAGACACGAACGGAATTTCCAGCTCATCTGCCGCGCGGGGCAGCAGGATCATGTTCGGAATGTCGTCTTCGCCGGGATGGCCACCACATTCGAAGCCATCGACGCTGACTGCATCACAGCCAATCGACTGGGCTTTCAGCGCATGGCGCACAGCGGTACATTTGTGGATCACCTTGATGCCGTGTTCCTTCAGGATCGGCAGGACCTGCACAGGGTTGTTCCCGGCTGTCTCGACAGCTTTCACGCCGCCTTCAATGATCGCCTTCACATAGCCCGGATAATCCGGCGCGTTGACGACCGGCAGGAAGGTGAGGTTCACGCCGATCGGCTTGTCGGTCATGTCCCGGCAGCGCGCGATCTCATTGGCGAGGTCAGCGGGGGTTTTCTGCGTCAGGGCCGTGATGATGCCGAGGCCGCCGGCGTTCGAGACGGCAGCAGCCATTTCGGCGAACCCGACATAGTGCATACCGCCCTGAATGATCGGATGCTCGATTCCGAACATTTCTGTGATGGCAGTCTTCATGGCATGTCCTCCTTGTTTTCCGGCCTATCCTTGGCGGAAGGCAGGCGCGGAAACAAGGCTGACATTGGGGAAAGAGTGCCTGACGGCCCTTAGCTTACAGGCGACCAGGACTTGGTGGATTTGCTGCGGCGCTTCTGGCCACCGCCCTGACGGGAGCCGCCCCCACCGGACTCTGACCGGGCAGCGCTTCGGTCGCCGCCGTCACGCGAACCACCGGGCTTGCCGCCGCCCTTGTAGCCACCTTTGCCACCACCACCGCCGGAGCGATTGCGGTTCTGGGACTGGCCGCCCTGACGGTGTCCACCGCCCTGGCCTCTGCCACGACCGCCGCCGCCACCGCGGCTCTGCTTGGTGTGCGGGCCCGGCTCTTCCGGCAGGGACAGGTCGAGCGCCATGTCTTCGGCCAGTTCGATCCGGTCGATCTTGCGGCCAATCAGCTTCTCGATGTCGCGCAGATAGCCGCGCTCATCATTGCCCACAAAGGACAGCGCAATGCCGCTCTTGCCGGCACGGGCTGTCCGGCCGATGCGGTGGACATAGGATTCCGGCAGGTTTGGCATGTCCATGTTCACGACATGGCTGACGCCATCGACATCAATGCCGCGTGCGGCAATGTCGGTCGCGACCAGGATCGGGGCCTTGCCCTTCTTGAAATTGTCCAGGGCGCGAATGCGCTGGTTCTGGCTCTTGTTGCCGTGAATGGCTTCTGCATAGAGGCCTTCATTGGCAAGATAGCGGACCACTTTATCAGCGCCGTGCTTGGTGCGGGTGAACACGATGGCCCGGTCCATGTCGTCAGCCGACAGGAGTTCGGCCAGCAGGCGTGGCTTGGCATCGCCTTTCACCATGTAGACCGCTTGGTCAATCTTTTCGGCAGGCTTGGAAACGGTGGCGACGGTGACTTCTGCCGGATCATTCAGGAAATCATTCGCGAGCGAGCGGATTTCCTTCGGCATCGTTGCCGAGAAGAGCAGCGTCTGGCGGCGGGTCGGGATGGCCTTCATGACCTTCCGGATCGCAGGCAGGAAGCCCATATCCATCATCTGGTCGGCTTCATCGAGCACAACCGCTTCGGTGCCGCTCAATTTCACGGCGCCGGTTTCCATATGGTCCAGCAGGCGTCCAGGCGTTGCCACCAGAACGTCCACGCCGCGCGCAAGGGCGCGAACCTGGCCACCGGGCTTCACGCCGCCAACGACGATTGTCGTGGTCAGCTTCATCTGGCTGCCATAGACGCGCACGCTTTCGGCGATCTGGGCGGCCAGCTCACGCGTCGGCGCCAGGATCAGGATGCGGGCGGTCTTGGAGACCGGACGGCCCGGATTGGCGGCCAGACGGCTCAGCAGCGGCAGCACGAAGGCCGCCGTCTTGCCGGTGCCAGTCTGGGCAATGCCCACAAGGTCGCGGCCTTCCAGCAGTGTCGGGATCGCCTGCTCCTGAATCGGAGTCGGCTTGGTATAGCCCTCAGCAGCAATGGCCTTGAGGACGGGCTCGGCGAGGCCGAGTTCGGTAAACTGTGTCAAATCAATACTTTCATGTGCGGGCGCCCAGCGGACTCAAAAGTCCGCGCGCCCTGTTAGGCTCTAAGTTTTAGGAAACCTGCTTTTAATCGGCATCCCGGTTGTTTGCGCACTCGACGCGAACCCGGATAAGGCAACGATCAATGCGAGAGCAGCAGCTATTCGCCCTGCTACAGCGGCATATGGCACGCTTTTGTGCGATGCACAAACGATATTAGCCGCTCAGAATTTCCAGCGCGCTGTGCGTGGCAAATCGGCCACAAGGCTTTTTGCCGCGACCATGAACACCCGTTCCTGCCCCAGGGCGAAGGCCATTGCCCCTTCCGGGAAGATCGGCGCGAAGGCGTCGTCCAGCACGTTCAGCCCGCCGGTAAAGGCGCCCATGGCCGGCATGACCAGCCGCGCGCCATCACTGGCAAAGCAGCGACGCCGCACGGATCGGCCCCGTCCGATGATCTTGGCCGCCGGATGCAAATGCCCGGCTACCTCCCCTGCCTCGCCCGTCGGCTCATGCCGGAAAACCAGCGATCCGATGCGCAGCACCTTGCTGGCCCGCCCGCCCAGATGCGCCGGCGGGTCGGGGTCATGGTTGCCCTCCACCCAGATCCAGTCATGTGCGGCCGTCAGCGCCTGAATGCGCCGGGCATAGGGTTCCGGCAGGCGCAGCTCGGCCGCCCGATCATGGAAACTGTCGCCGAGCGAGATTACCGTCTTCGGTTGGAGGGTGGCGCACAGCCGCTCGACCAGCGATAGCGTCGCGCCCGTATCATAGGGCGGCAGCATCTGCCCCCGCGCCGCATAGGCACTGCCCTTCTCGAAATGGAGATCGGACACGACCAGCACCCGCTGCGCCGCCCACCACAACGCCCCCTCCGGCAGCGGCCTCAGCAGCTCCCCGGCAAGGTGCAGATGGGTTTCAACGGGTTTCGTGGCAGCGGCAGTCATCGGAGGAATCTGGCTTGCATTTGGGCAGCGGTCAATTCGCCATGGCAGGCTGGGCTGAACGAAACGTGCCTTGCTGCTTTACATGGCCTTAAGCTCATCATGCCTATGCGTGGTCGGTCGCATTGGCGCACAAGCAAACCGCACCGGGACACATGAACAGGAATTTGCCGCATCACACGCCAGGTGAGGAGATCGCCGCGCGATCGGTTATGAATCGCGGGTTTTCCCTCTATCTCGATGCCGTCCGGCTCGGTGCTGCGCTGATAGTCGTTGCCTCTCATCTGGCCTATGCGCGCTACACGAACGGCCAATTCCAGTGGGTACGGGACCTGAATATCGGCAGTGATGCGGTCGTGATCTTTTTCGTCCTGTCCGGCTTTGTCATTGCCCACACAACCTACCGCAAGGACCGCCCGGCGCGGGACTATGCTACCGCCCGGCTGGCCCGCCTGTATTCGGTTGTACTGCCCGCCATCATTCTGACCATCTGTCTCGATACCTTGGGTGCCAGACTGTTCCCGGACGTCTACGCAGTGCATTGGTATAATGGCGATCAGCGCATCTCGCAGATCATCACGGCGCTCACCTTCATGTCCCAAGGATGGGGCGGTGACATTCGTCTCGGCACGAATGGCCCGTTCTGGTCCGTCGCCTATGAGGCCTGGTATTATGCTGCCTTTGGCGTCGCCGTATACTGCCGGGCCCGAACCCGCACCCTGCTGCTGGCTGTGATCGCCCTGATTGCCGGTCCGCGCATCCTGCTGTTAGCGCCATGCTGGCTGATCGGCGTGGGATTGCAAAGACTCATGCGGTCATCGGCATACGACGCAATCGAACGACCGGTGGCCCTCGCCCTGTGCCTCCTGCCCGTCGCGCTTTACGGCACGGCCCAGACCGTCGGCCTGCCGCACATACTGACCGAACTCACCACCCAACTGCTCGGCGGAAAATCCCCGAATGCCTTGTTCGGCTTTTCAGACGAATTTATCTGGAATTTCCTGCTTGGTTGTTTGGTCGCCCTTCACTTTATGGGCGCTGCGCAGCTCTTGCAGTCAGCAGGCCAGAGAACGACAGGGCTGGAACCCGTGATCCGCTGGGGAGCGGGGGCAACCTTCTCGATTTATCTGTTCCACAATCCTCTTCTGTCCTTCCTTCATGCCCTGCCCATCTACAACGCGGCCAATCCGGTGCATTGGGCTGCGCTGGCCGTCACAACTCTCGGCGCATGTCTGCTGTTAGCGGAAGTTTCAGAGCGCCGACTGCTGGCTTGGAAGGCGTTGATCTTGCGCCTTCTGTCGGGGTTCACCCGCCAGCCCGCCTAACTCATTGCATCGCGGACCAGATCTGCTTCCGCCTCGCCGAGGATGGCGTCCTGCACGGACGCGCCCGAGACCGGCTCCTTGCCGATCTCCAGCATGACGGGCACGGCGAAGGGGCTGATCTTTTCCAGCGCCTGATGGTCGATCTTGCCACGGATACGCACTAGCGCGTCCGACAGCCGGCGCACATCCAGCAGGCCCGTCGCAGCATCCTGCCGGGCGGCCTGCAGCAGGATATGGTCCGGCTCATGGCTGCGCAGCACGTCATAGATCAGGTCGGACGAGAAACTCACCTGCCGGGAATTCTTCTCCTTGCCCGGAAGGTTGCGATGGATCAGGCCGGAAATCTGGGCGCACTGGCCGAAGGTCCGCTTCATCAGCGCGCTCTCATCGAGCCAGCTTTCGAGATCGTCGCCCATCATGTCCGGATGGAACAGCGTGTCCATGTCCACTTCGGACATATCCTCCATCCCCCAGACCGCCAGCGCATATTCACTGGCGACAAAGCCGGTGGGCTTCGCGCCCATCCGCTCCAGCCGCCGCGTCAGCAGCATGCCGAGCGTCTGGTGCGCCAGCCGCCCCTCGAAGGGATAGCAGACGAGGTAATGCCGGTCGCCGCGCGGAAAGGTTTCCACGAGCAAATGATCCGGTGGCGGAATTTCCGATTTCAGTTTCTGGATCTCGAACCATTCGCGCACAGGGTCTGGCAGGCCCTCCCATTGCGCCGGGTCATGAATCATCTTGCGGACGCGATCGGCCAGGAACGTCGTCAGCGGGAACTTGCCGCCATTATAGGACGGGATCGCCGGCCGGTCGCCGACTGCGCGCACGACCAGCGCGTCCATGCCTTCCACGCCGACAAGACGTAGCACTTCGCCTGCGAACAGGAATGTGTCGCCCGGCGTCAGGGTGGAGAGGAAATATTCTTCCATCTCGCCCAGCTTCAGCCCGGCCCGCACGCTACGCTTTTCGCCCGGCTTTTCCTTGCCGATGAATTGCGCGAGGCGCACGGCCAGCATGGGCGATTCCACAATTGCGCCGACATTCATCCGGTGCGCCTGTGCGTCGCGTGCCGTGCGCGCCACCCACACCCCGTCGGGCCTGCGCACGATGCGGTGGAACCGGTCATAGGTCTTTAGCGCATAGCCGCCACTCGCCACGAAATCGACGATGCGCTCATAGGTCTCCCAGTCGAGCCACGCATAGGGCGCGGCCCGGACAATATCCTCATAGAGCGCTTCCAGCCGGAACCCGTCGCCACACGCCCGGCCCATGACATGCTGGGCCAGCACGTCCAGCGAGCCCTCGCGCACCCCTTCCCCGTCAATCTCGCCAGCCTCGACCGCTGCCTCGGCCGCACGGCATTCAAGCACCTCGAACCGGTTCGTTGGCACAAGGACGGCCCGGCTGGCTTCATCCATCCGGTGATTGGCCCGGCCGATGCGCTGGATCAGGCGCGCGGCCCCTTTCGGCGCGCCCATCTGGATCACGAGGTCGACCTCGCCCCAGTCGATGCCGAGATCGAGTGTGGACGTACAGACCACCGCCTTCAGGGCGCCAGCCGCCATCGCCGCCTCGACCTTGGTGCGCTGTTCCCGCGCGAGCGAGCCATGATGCAACGCAATCGGCAGCCCGTCCTCATTGGCGTGCCACAGCTCCTGAAACATCAGCTCGGCCTGGCTGCGCGTATTGACGAAGACCAGCGTCATCGTCGCCTTCTTGATGGCCTCATACACTTCCGGCACGGCAAACCGCCCCGAATGTCCCGACCATGGAATCCGCTGTTTTGAGATCAGGATATCCACATCCGCCGAGACGCCGCCTTCAGCCGTCAGGATGCGCACATCATGCCCGCCGGGGCGCAAATCCAGCCAGTCCGCCAGAACTTCCGGCTCGCGCACCGTCGCCGACAGGCCGATGAACCGGCAGGCCGGGGCCCAGCTTGCCAGCGTTGCAAGGCCGAGCGCCAGCAGGTCGCCGCGCTTTGAGGCCGCCATGGCATGGATTTCATCCACGATCACGCATTTGAGGTCGGCAAAGAATTCTTTCGCATGGTCGGAGGCAAGAAACAGCGCGAGCTGTTCCGGCGTGGTCAGCAATATATCCGGCGGCGTCCGTCTCTGGCGCTGACGCACATGGGAGGGCGTATCCCCCGTCCGGCTCTCGATTTTGATGCCCAGCCCCATCTCTTCGACCGGGCCCATGAGGTTGCGCTGCACGTCGGCCGCCAGCGCCTTCAGCGGCGATATGTAGAGCGTGTGCAGGGCGGGCCGGTCGGAATTCGCCGCCCGCTTGCGCTCGCGCAGTTCAATCAGGCTGCCGAGGAAGCCTGCCAGCGTCTTGCCTCCGCCCGTCGGCGCGATCAGCAAGGCGCTCTCACCCTTCAGCGACTCTTCGGCCAGCGCCAGCTGGTGCGGACGTGCCTGCCAGCCACGTGCCGTGAACCAGGCCTCGAACGGGTCCGGCAGGACAAAGGGGGAAAGCGCGCTGTCAGCCATGAGAGGAATTAAAGTATCGCAAGAGTGGGAGATCTCCTTTGTCTTTCACTATGCGTTCAGGTGAGCTGTGCCCAAACTTCTTTTTCAGACACTGCAACAGAGCCCCGTCATGATCCGTTCCCTCGCCAGCGCCGCCAGCCTGCTTGCCTTCGCTGCCTTGGCTTTTGCACAGACCCCTCTGGAACAGGCCCTTGCCGCCTCAGCCGATGGCCCGCTCTACAAATTTGATCTCGCACTCTCCACCGGAGAGGTCGAGGCCCTGATGAAGGTCGACCCCAGCCTGCCCGAAGGCGAACGCCTCAGCGTCCTCTCCCCTGCCCCGGATAGCTGGAGCGAGGATTTCGCCAAGCGCGTCAAAAACATGAAGGCCAACACGGATGGGGATATCTGGTGCCAGGAGTTTGCCGAAAACATTCCCGCCAATGCGGCCTTGATCGACGAGACCGACACAACCGCGACCTACACCTTCGAGCCTCAGCCCGGCGCCGAACCGGATGACATGGACAAGGTCTACAAGCACCTCACCGGAACAGTCATTGTGGACAAGCAGTCACCCGCCATCCTGAATTACGAGTTGGTCGCGAAAAAAGCGTTCAAGCCGATGCCCGTGGCCAAGATCAAGCAATTCGAAATGAAGATCGCCTGCGACCGCGCGCCCGACGGCCGCACCCATGTCGCCAGCCTCGATCTCAATCTCAGTGGCTCGGCCATGATGCAGAGCTTCAGCCAGTCAGACCGTCAGCGGATCTCAAACCTTCAGGCCATTCCACAATCCGGCCCGGAATCCGGAACCGGCACCAAATAGGGCCTATTCCTCGCGGCCATACTTGGCGAGGATTTCCGCCCGGATCGCATCCTTGGCCCGGTCACTGCGCGCGCGGCGGGCCTCGATCGTCGCTTCGATCTCAGCCTCGATCTGCGCCCGCTCGGCCGCCTCTCCTGCGCGCACATCATCAGCGGCCTGCAGGGCCATCAACGCGTCCCGCGTGAAGCTGGCAATGTCGAACCGCGCGCCGCCGATCACGTCAAAGCCGCGCCGCACGATGACCGCGTTCATGCTCGGCACGATCACGACATATTGGCCGCGATTGCCGGCCATGTAATAGGTGCCCGCCGGAATGCCTTCGGCATGGTTCATCAACCAGAATTGCGCGCCATAGCCGGGGCCGCTCGTCGGTTGCGCCGGGCCGGGGGTCGCCACGAACTGCGCCCAGCCTTCCGGCAGCAGCCGCTCATTACCCCACACGCCGTCCTGCAGGTAGAGCTGGCCGACCCGCGCAAGGTCCCGCGCAGTAGACCAGACCTGGCTGGACGAGACGAAGTCACCATTCCAGTCCACTTCCAGCGTCGTGTGAACCGCGCCAATCTTGTGCAGCAGTTTTTCATACGGGAAGCGATGATAGGAATCATCCGCCCCCAGAGATTCCCGGAATGAGCGCATCGCGATCAGCGTGTCATTGTTGGAATATTTGAACCGCGTCCCCGGCTTGGCTTCCATCACCTTGGAGGCGGCCTGATCGACCACGCGTCCGCCGCCGAAATAGATCCGGTCCGTGCGCGAGCCCTCTTCGCCGCTGTCGAGACCGCTCGCCATCTGCATCAGGTCGCGCAGCGTGATTTCGCGGCGCGGGTCGGCGCCATTGTTCCAGTCGGCGATCACGGCCGGGTAATCGAGATCGATATGCCCGTTCCGCCGGGCTGCGCCGAGGATTGTCGCAGAGATCGATTTCGCCACTGACCAGGTCCGCTGCGGCGTCTCATGATCGATGCCGCGGGCATAGCGCTCGGCCACGACCTGTCCGTCTTTCACCACGACCACGGCGCTGGTGCGCGTGCCATTGCCATAGGTGCGCTCATCAAACGCGAACGAGACCGGCGCTTCCAGACGTTCGGCTTCTTCGATGCGCAGCTGGACCTTCACATTTGAGCCGATGGCGCTGCCCCGGTCTTCGCCACTGAAGTCCGGCCAGGCGGCAAAGCGCGGCAGGAAGTTCAGCGCGCCCTCTTCCGCGCCAATTGGCAACTGCGTACAGCCAAAGCCGGGGCGCCACGCCGCCATGCGCGGCGGCATCGCATTGGAATAGGTCACCGACACCAGCTTGCGCGCCGGGTCGATCATCGCATCGGGCAATTTGTCAAAGCTGCGCTGGTAATCCGGATAGATGCCTGACAGTTCGTTCTGGCGAATCTCTTCCAGCGTCTGCCCCGCATTGAAGGTGGACGAGCAGATGAACCCGGCCTTGTAGCCGGCCGCCAGCGCATCATCCAGCGCCTG
>DHZF01000044.1:13124-19196 GCA_002414505.1 Hyphomonas sp. UBA5111
TTTCCGGATTGCGCGCATGCGTGATTCTCCTCTGATCGGCCTGACTTTATGCACAGATGACCGTGTCGCAAGTGTGGCGGGGCAGTAAAAGAGCGCCCGTTGAAAAATCTGAAGACTCGAATAGCAATCAGCCTGCGCGCTTGGCCCGATATGTTAGACCCGATAACCCTGCGCTTGGGCCATACCATGCACCGCAAGGCCCTTGGCGACGGCGCCGAAGCGGTCACTCTCGGACACCGCAGCATTGCCAAACCGCCCCGCCAACCGGGACTGCACGAGCGGAATGAAAGTCGACCCACCCACCATGACAATATCGGTGACCTGGTCCGGCGACACGCCCGCCTGGCTCAGGCAGTCGACCGCCACCGTGTCCATCTGTGACACGGCGTCGTCGATCAGGCCCTCGAATACCCGACGCTCCACCACACGCTCCAGCCGCAAATCGGGGGTGTCATAAACAAAAGCCTGCTGGTCAGTGTCGCTCAACTCGATCTTGATCTGCTCGGTCCGCTTGGCATAGGCATGGCCCTCATGGTGGCGCACCAGATGGTCGAAGGCCCGGATTGCACGGCTGTTCGGGCTGTTTTGCACCATCCATCCGATCCGCTTCTGCACGTCCCGGGCATAGAGCTTGTTCAGGCTTTTCCAGTCAGACAGGATCGAATACGGCGCAGACGGCACCGGCAACCCGTTCAGCTCCAGCGTCTCGCCATGCCCGAGCAACCGCGACAGTTCGAAAAAGCTCAGCTTCTGGTCAAAATCATTGCCGCCCACATAGAGGCCAGTACTGCCCAGCACGTCGAACCCGGAATTGTCAGACGCGATGCGCACGACCGAGAAATCCGATGTGCCCCCGCCAATATCGACCACGAAGACCAGCTTCTCCCGGCCGCTCGGAAAGCTTACCGAGCGGGCCGCCGCCACAGGCTCGTCGAGGAATTCCACATGCGCCACGCCCGCCTCGTGGAGACAGGATTCCAGGATGGCCTGCGCGCGCCGGTCAAGATCGGCGTCCCGGTCATTGAACGAGACCGGTCGCCCCTGCACGATAGACTCAACCCGCTCGCCCGTCTCGGCTTCCGCCCGGGCGATCACCCGGCGCAGGAAATGCGCAACCACGTCCCGGAACGGCAGGCGCCGACGGCCGACATCCGTCGTCTCGTCGATCAGTGATGAGCCCAGCACGGATTTGATCGACCGCATCAACCGGCCTTCCTCGCCTGTCTCATACGCCGCCACGGCTTCGGCTCCGATGGCATATTCTCCGGACGCCAATCCATAGAACACCGCCGTCGGGATCGATGTGGCGTCCGGCTCCAGCTCGATCAGGCGCACGCCCTGCGGTCCGGAATATCCAATCGACGTGTTCGATGTTCCGAAATCGATGCCGATTTGCATGAGGAACCTCCGGAGACCTGAATCGCGACCCCGTCGCCTACCCCAGCTGTCGGCATTTCGAAAGATGCCACGCCCAGCCCCTGCCCCCTCGGCTCCAGGGCGAAGTCATGGAATATGTATTCATCGAGGGAGTAACCGTATGGATCGAAAATCAATATTTCGGTCTCAGGAGACCGGTTTCATTTAATTTAGGGGTTGCGAGCGGGAAAATGTTCGCGCTACCATTTCCTCAGAAGCTGCACCAAGCAGTCCAGCCCCCTGGAGGAAACCGATGAGATATCCCCGCCTGTCGCCCGTCGCGGCCTGCCTGTCTGTGTTAGCGCTATCTTTGGCGCCTGCCACTGCGCAGGAAATCCGGGACGGGGAATATTTCCACCAGCCCGGCGCGGATGTGCTGGTTTTCTCCAATTGGTATGATGGCCTCTTCGCCGATGCGAAGATTTCCGGCGTCGAACTCATCCATCACGGCCTGCGCACCGTCACCAATGGCGATGTGCGCCTGGAAGCAACCCCCGGCCAGTGGGAACCGATCGGTGCCTTCGTCACCCGCCGCGTCGACAGCGAAGCCGGCTTCATCGAGGCCGACCTCTCCTATCCGGACTATGACTATAATTACACGATCCGCGTTGAGCGCGATTCCGGTGGCTATGTGATCTCGGTCAACAGTGATCAGGCCCTCCCCGAGGGGCTGGCCGGCAAGGCCGGGTTCAATCTGGAATTCGTCCCGTCCGCCTATGGCGGCAAGGGCCTGCTGGTCGATGGCGACGCGCGCATCATCCCCCACTCCGCCGCAAGTGACATGACGCCCCGTGAAGGCGGCCCGCGCCCGGACGGCGCCGCTGCCGACCCGGCCCCCATCGCGACCGGCACCACGCTCGTCCTCGCGCCGGGGGATGCCGAACACCGCGTTTCCCTGTCCTCTTCGGGCACCCCGATCTCGCTCTATGACGGGCGCAACCAGGCCAGCAATGGCTGGTATGTGGCCCGTACCGTTCTGCCCGCCGGCAAGACCGGCCGCCTGATGGAATGGCGCCTCGAAGCTGCCTCGCAGGACGGCTGGGTCAGCCCGCCTGTCATCTCCTACAACCAGCTGGGTTACACGCCCTCCCGCGAAAAGGCCGCCATCCTGCAGATGGACCGCGACGCCAGCGCGCCCGGCGAGATGCAGCTTATCCGCCTGCTCCCAGATGGCAGCGAGGAGACCGTCCTCTCCGCCACGCCGGACTCCTGGGGCCGATACCTCCGCTACAGCTATGCGCGGTTCGACTTCTCCTCCGTGACCGAGCCGGGACTCTACCAGCTCGTCCATGAGGGCCAGCGCACAGCCGCCTTCCCCATCTCGGACACCGCCTATGACGAAGCCTGGCATGCCACGCTCGACGTCTTCATGCCGGTACAGATGGACCATATGTTCGTCAACGAGGCCTATCGCGTCTGGCATGGCACCGCCCATATGGATGATGCCCTGCAAGCACCGATCAATCATGAGCATCACGATCTCTACGCCCAGGGGCCGACCACCGACACCGCCTTCGCGCCGCTGGAACACATTCCCGGTCTGAATGTCGGCGGCTGGTTCGATGCGGGCGATTTCGACATCCGCACCCAGAGCCAGTATGCGACCGTTCGCACCCTCGCCCATACATGGGAACGCTTCGGTCCGGACCGCGACGTTACCAAGGTGGACTGGCAGCGCCGCCGCGCCGACATCCACGTCCCGGATGGCGCGGCCGACCTGCAACAGCAGATCAAGCATGGCACGCTGCAATTACTCGCCCAGTTCGATGCGGTCGGCTTTGCCATTCACGGCATCGTCGAGCCGGACCTTGATCAGTACACCCATCTTGGCGACGCCGTCACCAAGACCGACGGCCTGATCTATGATGCCTCCCTCGGCGCGGACGAGGTGAAGGAGGGCCGCTCAGGCCGGCTGGATGATCGCTGGGCCTTCACCAGCCGCTCCAGTGCCCTGCAATACGGCTCGGCCGCCGCCCTCGCCGCCGCCTCAAGCGCCTTGCGCGGCTATGATGACGCGCTTGCCGACAAGGCACTGGCCCAGGCCGTCGCAACCTTTGCCGACGAAAACGGCCGCGAACCGGACACCTACCGGCATGGCAACACGACCGGCGGCCCGCTGCCGATGGAGCGCTTCCTCGCCGCCGCAGAACTCCTGCGTGCAACGGGCGACACGCAATACGCCATGGCTGTGGAACAGGCCTTCGACGAGGCAACGCCCTTCTTCGGCGCCATCGCCCCATCCGCGATTGCCATCCGCCCCATGATGAACTCCGCCTATGACCAGCGCCTGCGCGCCGCCGCAGCCGCCTGGACGGAAGACATGAAAGCCGCCCGCAAGGACAATCCCTTCGGCGTCGAGATCACACGGGGCGGCTGGGCCGGCTCCGGCTCGATCATCGGACAGGCCAACACGGCCGACGCCATCCACGGCGTCTGGCCGGATCTGGTCTCGAAACAGGAAGTGCTGGACGGGTTCGACTATGTGCTCGGCCGCCATCCGGGGCACAATCTCTCGCTCGTCTCCGGCGTCGGGGCCCAGTCCAAGCTCGTCGCCTATGGCACCAACCGCGCGGACTTCTCCTTCATCGCGGGCGGCATCGTGCCCGGCGTGCTGATCCTGAAGCCGGACTTCCCGGAAAACCGTGAGGACTGGCCCTTCTTCTGGGGCCAGAATGAATATGTCATCCCGCTCGGTGCCAGCTATATCCAGCTCTCGCTGGCGGCCGCCGAACTGGCCCGGCAGGACTAGGCCCCTTCCCCGTCGGGGCGCACACCCTACATTAGGCTCATGCTGCGCCCCGACCTCTTGCTCCACCCGACCCCCAAGGGCCTCTATTGCCCGCCGGGGGATTTCTATCTGGACCCTGTGCGCGGCGCGGTGGACCGGGCCGTCATCAGCCACGGCCATTCAGACCATGCGCGCGGCGGCCACGGCAAAGTGCTCGCCCACCCCCATACGCTCGCCATCATGGCCGCGCGTTATGGCGACAGCTTCGCCAGGCAGACGCAAGCGGTCGAATATGGCGAAGCCATCGAGATCAATGGCGTCACGGTCTGGCTCTCCCCGGCCGGTCACATCCTCGGCTCGTCGCAGATCGTCGTCGAGCACAAGGGCCTGCGCATGGTCTTTACCGGCGATTACAAGCGCCGCTGGGATCCGACCTGCGCGACGTTCGAGCCGGTCGAGAACACGCATGTCTTCATCTCCGAGGCGACCTTCGGCCTCCCCGTCTTCCGCCATCCGCCCACGGAACACGAGATTGACCGCCTGATGCGCTCAGTGGCCGACAATCCGGACCGCACCCATTGCATCGGCGCCTACTCGCTCGGCAAGGCCCAGCGCGTCATCAAGCACCTGCGCATGGCGGGCCATGACCGGCCAATCTATATTCATGGCAGCCTCGAAAAGCTCTGCGAGGTCTATGAGGCGGCGGGCGTCAGCCTCGGCGAACTGCGCCCGGCCACACTGGACGACATGTCAAAATCGGCGCGCGAAGTGTTCCGGGGCGAGATCGTCATCGCCCCGCCCGGCACCTTTGAAGGCAAATGGGCCCAGCGCTTCCCCGATCCGGTGATCGGCTTTGCATCCGGCTGGATGAGCGTCAAGCAACGCGCCAAGCAGCGCGGCGTCGAACTGCCGCTGGTCATCTCCGACCATGCCGACTGGGACGAGCTGACCGACACGGTCCGCGAAGTCGACCCGCAGGAGCTCTGGATCACCTATGGCCGCGAAGACGCCCTCGTCCGCTGGGCCGAACTGGAGGGGCGCCGCGCCAAGCCGCTGCGGCTTGTGGGCTATGAGGAAGAGATGGGGTGAGGCTGCGGGAGCGGTAACAATTTGTTGCTTCGACTACTCTGGCTCCGGATTCTAGCCTGCTTTCGGTCTCGACAACCGGCAGTGGGAGGACATCATGCCAATCACCAAACTTATCAGCGCCGCCCTGGCGCTCAGCGCGCTCAGCGCTTGCGCCACCGCCCCCAGCGCGCAGGAACAACTCGAAGCGGCTAACCTCGAAAAGGCGATCTGGTGCATGAACGTCATCGAGGTCGAACTGGACCTCGACACCGCCGCGCGCGAATGCATCGCCGATGGCTATATCCAGCATTCGCAGCATGTGCCCGATGGCAAGGACGGCTTCCTCACCTATTTTGCCGGGCGCATCGAACAATTCCCCCAGATGCATGCCGAGATCAAACGCGCCGGCGCCGATGACGGCCTCGTCTGGCTCCACACTCATTTCAAGGCTGAACCGGATGCGCGCGGCACCGCCGTCATCAACATCTTCCGCATGGAGGACGGCAAGCTTGCCGAACATTGGGGCGCGGGCCAGCCCGTCCCGGAAACCTCCGTGCACGGAAATGACATGTTTTAGCCTGTCGATCTCTCGTAGGGCGGGTTAGCAACGCGTAACCCGCCACTGGTCTCGCCGCATGGCGGGTCATGACCCGCCCTACGAAGGCATTTCACTTTGTCATCCCGGAATTTGCGCAAGCAAATCTCCGGGACCCACTCCCCCCTCTCCCCGCCTCACCGGCGCACGTCGGAGTCTCGCGCGGCTGGCTCCGCGTAGTTTCTGCAAGAGACCCCGGCATGCGCCGGGGAAGCGGTGTTTGTGGGAGAGAAACACGCTTCCCCGCAGGCCCCTGCGGAGGCAG
>DHZF01000068.1 GCA_002414505.1 Hyphomonas sp. UBA5111
TTCGAGGCCACGACGGTACGCGATATCATCCGGGAAACCGAACTCGCCGCCGGCACCTTCTACAACTACTTCAAGTCGAAAGAAGAGGTGTTCGAGGCGATCGCCGAGGACTCCACCTATCGTTTCCGGTCGCGCCTTCAGGACGTTCGTGCCTATGCCACCGATTTCGAAACCTATGTCCATGATGCCTATCGGGCCTATTTCGGCTTTATCGCGACCGAAAATGAGGAGCCGATCCGCAATGGCGCGCCGCATCTGGCCCTGATCGGGGTGCGGGTCGATACGCCTGAAATGCTGGCCGTGGCAGAAGAAATCCGCGCCGACCTCGAACATGTCCTGTCCGGTGAGGGCGGCCCCAAGATCGACACCGCCTATCTGACGGCTGCGGCCATCGGAATTGCCCGTGAAATGGGTGAGCACATGTTGCTGCGCCGCCCTGTAGATGTTGATGGCGCAACGGAATTCGCGACGGCGTTGCTGCTGGCAGGCGTGCGGGAGATTGCCGCGAAGTAAGGAGAAACGCCTCTTGGCGTGGACGCGCTTGCAAGGCTAAGCTTCCTGTCAACAAGACAGGACGGGAGGCGACCATGAGCCTGCAGCAGATAATCACCAAATTCATCTTCAAACTGCCGGATGGCTTGCTCGTGCGCATGGCCGGGGGCAAGCCGGTCGAGGTGCGGGGCCGCGTTCTCGAGCCGCAATTGCAAATGGTTGCATGGAATGGCCGCAATGCGCCGCCCATGTCGTCGCTGGAGCCGGAAATCGTTCAGGCCGCTGTCAAGGAACAGCTGGGCATGTTGGCGGCGCCAATCGAGCCCGGCGTGACAACGGAGAATTTCACCATTCCCGGGCCCGACCGTAACGAAATCCCGGTGCGTCTCTACAAGCCATCCGGCCAGGATTCCTCCGTGCCATTGCTGGTCTATTACCATATGGGCGGCGGCGTGGTCGGCGACCTTGAAACCTGCAATGCATGGTGCTCCATTCTCGCCTCCGTCACCAAGGGCCCGGTCCTGTCGGTGGACTACCGGCTGGCTCCGCAGAATAAATTCCCCGCAGGCATCGATGACAGCATCACCGCCTATGAATGGGGCGTGCGCAATGCCGGCAAGTATGGCGCGCCGGAAGGCATGGCGGCTGTGGGCGGCGACAGTATGGGCGGCAATTTCTCGGCCATCATCTCTCAGGAGATGCAGCGCGAACACAAGCCGCTGCCCGTCTATCAATTGCTGATCTATCCGGCCGTGGACATGGTCGAGGAATTCCCGTCGCGCACCGAGTTCGGAGAAACCTTCTCTCTCAGCACAGACACGATGAACTGGTTCATGGAGCAATACCTGCCGGACGATTTCGACATGTCCGATCCGCTCCTGTCGCCGGGCCAGACCGCCGAGCTGGAAGGGTTGCCCCCGGCGATCATCATTACGGCGGGGCATGACCCATTGTGCGATGAGGGCGATGATTATGCCAAGCGCCTCAAGAGTGCGGGCGTGAAGGTCACTCACAAGCGCTATGATACGCTGCCTCATGCCTTCACGGCCTTCACCGGCTTCTCGCCGGGCTCTCGCAAGGCATGTCTGGAAATCGCCCACATGGTGAAAGACCTTGTCTCAAAACTATGAAGGCCCTCGTCTGTGATACGCTGACGGACGATTTTTCCGGCCTGTCGGTTCAGGATGTTCCAGTGCCCGAGGTCGGGGAAGGGGAGGTGCTGGTGCGCGTAAAGGCAGCCAGCGTGAACTTTCCTGACCTGCTGATGAGTCAGGGCCAGTACCAGATGAAACCGGAGCTGCCCTTCATCCAGGGCATGGAATGCGCCGGGATTGTCGAGGCTGTAGGCGAAGGCGTCTCCGAGTTTTCACGGGGTGGCCGGGTGGTCGGCGGCAACAAGACTGGAGCCTTCGCAGAATTTGCGTTGCTGCCCGCCTCCAGCCTGTCTCTTGTGCCAGACAATATGGGGTTCGCGGAGGCGGCGGCCTATCCTGCAGCCTATTTGACCGCCTATGTCGCGCTGGTGCGCCGGGCGAACTTGCAGCCGGGTGAGACATTGCTCGTGCACGGCGCAAGTGGCGGCGTAGGGATGGCGGCCGTCGATGTCGGAAAGCTGCTCGGCGCGACCGTGATTGCGACCTCGGCATCTGACGCCAAATTGGACAAGGTCATCGAACACGGCGCCGACTATGCGATCAATGTCACGCAGGGCTTTCGCGACAAGGTCAAGACGCTGACCGCTGGGCGCGGGGCGGATGTCATCTTTGATCCTGTCGGCGGCGATGTATTTGATGAAAGTGTGCGGTGTATCGCCTTCGACGGGCGCCTGCTTGTCGTGGGTTTCACGTCTGGCCGTATCCCTGAAGTAAAGGTCAACATGCCCCTCATCAAGGGGTTCTCCGTTGTCGGCGTACGGGCCGGGGAATATGGCCGCCGCTTTCCCGAGCGCGGCAAGGAGAACATGGCGGCGATCTGGAAGTGGGCAGCCGAGGGCAAGACGCGACCGCGGATCCATGCCGAGTTGCCCTTGGACAAGTGGCGGGAAGCCTATCGCCTGCTCACCGATCGCGAGGTGGTGGGCAAAGTGGTTATCCGGCCCTAAGAAGAACAATAGAAAAACAGAAGAGGAAACAACGCGATGTCGACACTCCCCGAGAAAAGCCTGCAATTGCGGTCGCTGATCAAGCCGGAAGGCGAACTGGAACTGTCCCTGGTCGAAGTGGACATGCCCACGCCCGGCCCGGGGGATGTAATCATCAAGGTTGAAGCGACCCCGATCAATCCCTCCGACCTCGGCCTTCTGGTCGGCGCAGGGGATATCCGAACCGCCGTGCAGAGCGGCACGGCAGACCGGCCCGTGATCACCGCCAAGGTGCCTGAGGCGGGCATGCGGGCCATGCAGGCCCGTGTCGGTCAGTCTCTGGGCGTCGGCAATGAAGGCGCTGGCACTGTTGTCGCCGCAGGGGAGTCCGATGCGGCTCAGGCCCTGCTCGGCAAGCGCGTCACGGGCCTTGGTGGGGAGTTCTACTCCGAATACCGCATGCTGAATGCCGCCCAGGTCATGGAACTGCCGGAAGGTGCTACGGCAGAGCAGGGCGCCTCCTGCTATGTAAACCCGCTGACGGCATTATCCTTTGTCGAGACGATGCGTGAAATGGGACATGAATCGCTCGTCCATACGGCCGCCGCGTCAAACCTTGGCCAGATGCTGAACAAGATCTGCATCAAGGATGGCGTGCCGCTGGTGAACATCGTCCGCAAGGAAGAACAGGCCGCAATCCTGCGCGGCATCGGCGCGAAACACATCGTCAATTCCACCTCGCCGACCTTCATGGAGGATTTGATTGCTGCGCTAATGGAAACCGGCGCGACGCTCGGCTTTGACGCCATCGGCGGTGGCCCGCTCGCAGGCCAGCTCCTGATCGCGATGGAAGCGGCCGCCAGCCGCAAGATGAAGGAATATTCGCGCTATGGCTCCGGCCAGCAGACGCAGGTCTTCATCTATGGCCGGCTCGACATGTCGCCGACCCAAGTGCCGCCGGGCGTTGGCTTTGCCTGGAACCTAAGCGGCTATTTGCTGACGCCATTCCTGCAGAAGGCCGGCAAGGAAGTCCGCGCCCGCATGTACAAGCGTGTGATGGACGAACTGACGACCACGTTCGCCAGCCATTACACCAAGCGTATCTCGCTGGCCGAGGCGCTTAACCTCGACACGCTGAAAGCCTATGACGCCAAGGCGACTGGCGAGAAATACCTGATCACACCGAACGCCTAGAAGGCTTAGCCGATCCTGTCATGCGCTATGCGTATGGCATGGTCGGCGTCCTTCAGGACGACAATGTCGGCGGTTTCTTTTAGCGGTGCGATGTGGTCGCGCAAATTAGGCAAATTGATCCGATCCCAGACGGACTTTGCGAAGTCAAGCAGTTCCGGCTCCGACATGTGCAGGAAGTTCGCATAGAAAGAGGTTGGGTCATCCTCTGCCGCGCGCCAAAGGCGATGGAAGCGCTCGGTATACCAGGTGAGCAGGTCGTCTTCTGTCGCATCGAGGTACACAAGATAGTCGGGCTCGCGCGCAGGACGCGGAGGCGGGGACAGAGGCTGGAAGCCGAGCCCCTCAAGGATCAGGATATCGGGTTGCGCGATGGAACGGGTCATGTCCGGATCAATGTCATAGGTGACATGGCTGTAGCCCGGAAAGTCTGCCGCACCATTTGAGAGGGCGGCAATCGCATCGCCCAATGCTTCCACATTGTACGTTTCCGGAAACCCCTTGCGAAGTGTCAGGCCCCGTTCCTCCAGAATTTCGTTGGGATAAAGGAACCCGTCCGTCGACACTGTTTCCACCTTGTGGGCATCGGCCAGGATGGCGGAGACTTTGTTCGCAAGCGTGGTCTTGCCAGAGGCGACGGACCCGGTCAGGCCGACCACAAGGCCCTCATGTCGTGAACTGATGTCCGATAGGCGGGCGCCCAAGGCGGAAAGGCCCGGTGCATGTTCGGAAGAGGAGTCGGTCATGGGGCAGGCTCCGGGCGACAAATCTGTGCCCGAAGCCTAGCCCGACCGGCTCGCCTGTCCAGTCAGAAACCCATCAGACGGTCCGCTTTGCCTTGTCCTGCGCGTTCGTCGCCTCAATTGCGTCGCGTGCAGCCTGCCATTCGGCATCGCCCCATGCGGTCAGCTGGGAGAAGTTCCCGCCCGACGCATTGTACATCGCGCCGTCGATGGCGATGGTTTGTCCGTTCACATATTCCGCACCCGACGCCATCAGGAAGACAGCTAGGTTCACCAATTCGTGCATTTCACCGACGCGGCCCATCGGGTTGGCCGAGCCGGAATCCATGCGCTTGGCGCCTTCGGCGTCCGGGGCCAGACGCTTGGACATGCCTTCGGTCGGGAAGGGGCCCGGGGCGATGGCGTTGAAGCGCAGCCCATAGCGGCCCCATTCGACGGCGAGGCTTTGCGTCATCGTGTTCACGGCCGCCTTGGACATGGCCGAGGGCACGACGAACGGGCCTCCATTCCAGACCCACGTCGTCAGGATCGAACAGACGCTTCCCTTGCGGCCTTCCTTGATCCAGCGCTTGCCGATGTCATGCGTCATGTAGAATGTGCCGCGAAAGACGATGTTCGAAATGGCATCAAAACCGCGGATGGACAGGTCTTCGGTCCGGCTGATGAAATTGCCCGCCGCATTGTTGATGAGGCCGGTCAGCGGGCCATGCTTGGCCCAGATATGATCGTTCATGTCGGTGATGGCCTCGGCCACGCGGATGTCGCAGGCATGCGGCACGACCTTGCCACCATGCTTTTCCATCAGTTCGCCGGCTGTATCTTCGCAGACCTGTCCGCGCCGGCCACAGATATGCACTTCGGCGCCGAGCTTCAGGAAGCCTTCGGCCATTTCCTTGCCGAGCCCCGTGCCACCGCCCGTCACCAGAATGCGTTCGCCTGACATCAGGCCGTCCCGGTACATCAGTTTTGTCGTGTCCATTGAATTCCTCCCATCTTGTTTTTCTGGTAGAAGTATAAGTCGTCTGAGCGAGGAGGCACCCATGAATCGCGTATTGGCTGGCATTGCCGTCGCGGCATTTGCGGCGGGCAGCGCCCATGCTGGGCCGCTCGACGTTTTCGGCACGTTCGTCACGCAAAAGGAAGGCTCGCACATCCGGATTTCCGATTGCGGTGATGGCACGCCCTGCGGCGTGATCGTCTGGATCGATCCGGCCAGCGTGTCAGACGGCAAGACGCCAGAGACGGCAACAGATGCGAAGGGCGCCAGGATCCTGGGTCTGACCATGCTGGAGGGGTTCAGGCGCAAGGCGAATGGCTGGACGGGCGGCACGATCTACAATCCGAAGGAAGGCAAGACCTATGGGTCGCGGATCAAGCTGCTGGCGGATGGCGTGCTGGAAGTGAAAGGCTGCATCGGCCCGATCTGCCAGACCCAGCATTGGGCGCCGGTTGAGTCTACTTCCGGAATGGCAGACTGACGAGCCGCCACAGGACCCAGACCGGGATCACGACGGCCGCACCCGCGAGGGCGGGTTTCCAGAAATTCCGGACGCCCCAGCCAAGGGCGGCAAGTGTCGTGCTCGCCACATTCGCAATTGCGGCGCCCATGTTTACGTCCGGATTCGACGGATTGAACTGCGAGGCCAGCACGAAGAAGCCGACGAGGATGCACAGGCCGAGCAGCTTGACCGACCCCCAGATGGATATCCCGAACAGCCGCGCGAGCAGGGATCGTGGCGGCTGGTGGCTGGCCGATGCCCGGGGCGACAGGGGCTCCGGGACCGGCTCGACCTTCACTTCCGGCAATTCTGGGTTCGGATCTGGGGACATGGTGCGTGATACGGCCTGTTAGTCGTTGGCTGCCTTTTTCTGGATTTCGACCTGGTGCGGATATGGGATCGAGATGCCCTCGCGGTCGAAGGCTTCCTTCACCGCTTTCGTAAGGTGGAATTTGACGTCCCAGACATCCTCAGCCTTGACCCAGCTGCGTGTGGCAATGTCCACGGAGCTGTCCCCGAGATTGACCACTTTCACGAAAGGCTCAGGGTCCCGGAAGATGCGGGGATCTGCGTCGATGACCTGTTTGATGACCGCGATGGCCTTGTCCATGTCGTCATCATAATCGATGCCGAACGTGATGTCGGCGCGGCGCGTATCGTATCCGGAATAGTTCTCGATAACGCCATCAATGGCCTGGCTGTTCGGGACCAGGACTTTCACATTGTCGACAGTCGCCAGCACGGTCTGGAACAGATTGATGTCCTTGACCGTGCCTGCGACACCAGCGGCTTCGATATAGTCGCCCAGCTTGTAGGGGCGGAACAGCATGATCATCACGCCGGCGGCAATGTTGCCGAGCGCGCCCTGCATGGACAGGCCGATGGCCAGGGTCAGCGCGCCGAGCACGGCCACGAAGCTGGTCGCCTGCACACCGAAGACCTGCAGCACCGCGATCAAGACGGCGGCGGTAATGGCCCACCGCACGATTGATGCGAAGAAATTGCCGAGCGTGTTGTCGATGCCTTCGCGCTTCAGGGCCTCACGCCGGACAAGCCCGGCCAACCAGCCTGCAATACGCAGCCCGATGATCAGGACCAGCAGGGCGCCGATCACTTTGACGCCGAACGAGATGATGAAGGGGCTGTATTCGCTCCAGATGGCGGCTGGGGTCAGCTCTTCGGGCATGGAGGTCTCCTCATAGGGTCAAGACAGGCTAGTCGTCGGTCTCTGTAATGGATGTAAGTGGGCCCTGTTCCGATCCGGATGGCGCATGCGGGCGATAGGGCATGTTGACCTGGTGCGGGAAGGGGATGGTGATGCCTTCGCGATCAAAGGCCTCTTTCACGGCCTTGGTAAGGTCGGCGCGGACCTGCACGAATTCCGGTGTGGCCACATAGGCCCTCAGGCGCAGGCGCACACTCCAGTCGGCCAGCGTATGGACGCCCACCCAGGTTTCGTCCTTGGCCAGGATGCGCGGATGCTCATTGGCCGTGTCCAGCAGCGTTTTCAGGGCATGATCCATATTGTCGTCATAGGAAATGTCGAAATAGAGATCGAACCGCCGGCGGGTCTGCCGGGTGTGATTGACCAGCGGATCGCCCCACACCTTGTCATTCGTGACAGAGACGATCTTGTTGTCGATCTGTTTGAACGTGGTGCGGAAGGGGGTGATGTCGGTGATCTCGCCATCCATGCCGGCCAGGGTCACGAAGTCACCAATGCGGAACGGCCGGAAAATGGCCAGCATGACACCGGCTGCGACCGCTTTCAGCGTATCCTGCAAGGCAAGGCCGATGGCCAGCGCAGCGCCGCCGAGCAGGGCGGCAAGCGAGGCGGTCGGGAAGCCGAGCTGGGTCAGCGCCAGGACAATGGCGATGGCAAAGATCAAATACTTCAGGAGCGAGGCAGAGAAGGCAAACAGCGTGTCATCCGCGCCGTGACGCATATGGGCCTGGTTCCCCATCTTGCGCATGGAGCGCGCGACCCAATTGGCAAACAGGACCGCGATGACAAGGATTGCGATGGCCGCAAACGCGCCGGGCCCGCGCCGGTCGATGATGGCTTCCCAGTCATAGCCGGCCAAGCCGAGGGGAAGAGGCGTCATGAAGATCAGTGCGAACACGCGTGCAACAGAACTGGCAATATCCCAGCTGGAGCCTTCGAAGGATTTATCCTTGGCAGACACGCGCTTTCCGAAGGCCGTGACGATCCGTTTCACCAGGCCTGACAGGAACCAGATCAGGATGCAGGCGAGAAGAACCAGGCCCCATTTCTCGATGAAGGGCCAGGACTTTGCCAACCAGACGGGCCAATTGGTCGTGTCGACATTGGGCAGAGCGAGTGATTCAAAATCCATGGGACGGCCAGACTCGTTGTTTCTACGGGCAAAAAAGCGTCAGTTTGTACCGCTTGTCCAGTTTGCTCAGGCCGGTATGACTGATCCGTCGGCCCCCCGAAAGAGGCGCAAGCAGATGATGAGGGCCAGAATCACTGCGCTGGCGATGGCCAACCAGTTCATTTCCGTGACATGCCAATTGTTCAGGATGATGCCGATAACGCCCCAGCCGAGCGCAGCGAAATACCACCAGCTGCGGCTGACATAGCGCGCGAACATCCAGGCTGCGAAGCCCGCAGTGAGCAGGGTGATCCAGAGCATGGGCCAAGGATAGTCGGTTGCGCCGAGACTGGAAAAGCTGCGCAGGGTCAGCGGAATCGAGATGGCCACGGCCACGCTGATCCAGCCGGACAGCATGGCGGCGACAAAATCGGCGAGCGCTTTCTTGGGGCTCCAGCCGGTTTCGCGCAGGCGGTCCATGCGAAACGCTGCGATCCATGCGGTGATGGCGATCGGGAAAAGCAGCAGGAAATCCAGGGGCTGCCATGCGATCAGCTGCGCACAGAGCATCCAGACGATGTTGAAGAGACCCGCCCATGCGAGCGGGACGCCAACGCGGTCCATCCAGGGTTCACGGGCGCGCCAATAGGCAGCGCCGAACAGCAAATAGGCGAGAAAAATCACGCTCCAGATCGAAAAGAAGGCCGGCAGGGGTTGCTCCGGCAGGGTCATCCCGCGTGTCGCATTTCCGATGGGCGTGCCAATGCCGAGGGCAGGTGCGATCGCGCCGGACAGGGGCTGGAGCAGGCCAAGGAGAATGACGATCAGGGGCAGGTGTTTTTTCATAAGGTCCATATGAGCCGAATTTCAAATGGGGCAAATCCGCGGCGTGTGAAAAAAGTGGGATGCAGGCTGGCGTTTTCACGTTATACGCCGCGATCTCTGCGGAGACACAAAAGAGGAATTTGCTCATGGCAAAGACACCTGTGGCCAAGAAGGCTACTGCGAAACCGGCCGCCAAGAAGGCGACCACACCAGCCAAGACGGCTGCTAAACCTGCTGCCAAGACCGCTGCTGCGAAGAAGCCAGTTGCCCGCAAGGCAGCTGCGCCAAAAGCTGCACCCAAGGCGACGGCTGCAAAAGCGGCTCCGAAGCCAGCAACCACCGTCACGATGCGTCAGCTGTCGGCGGAAATGGCAGAGGCTCACGGCCTGACCAAGAAGCAGTCGGAAGAAATCTTCTCCGACCTGGCTGACCGGATCACGAAGCGCCTCAAGAAAGGCGAACGTTTCCGCCTCAACGGCCTCGGCACGCTGGAAGTGCGCAAGCGCCCGGCACGCATGGGCCGCAACCCGGCAACGGGCGAGTCCATCAAGATCAAGGCGTCGAAGAAAGTTGCCTTCCGCGTCGCCAAGGAACTCAAAGAGTCCGTTTAAGGATCTTTGCATTCCATTCAGTTTCGAAAGGGCCGGGGAGATATTCCCGGCCCTTTTTTATTTTGCTCGAGGCTGTTCGCGGCTTTTGCCGCGGCCTCTGCGCCTGCGCCTTGCTTGTGGCAGCGCTTTATTCCGGCAACATCGCCTCCAGGGTTTCCAGCCGGTCGGCCTCCTTGGCGGGCTTGTCCCAGCGGATGCGGTTGATGCGGGGAAAGCGCATGGCGATGCCGGATTTATGGCGGGCCGAGCGTTGCAGCCCCTCGAACGCCACTTCCAGAACGAGGGACGGTGTCACCGAGCGCACAGGCCCGAACCGCTCGATCGTGTTATCACGGACGAATTTGTCGAGCTGTTTCAATTCCTCATCGGTAAAGCCGAAATAGGCCTTGCCAACGGGTGTCAGCCTTTCCTCGCCGTCTTCATCGCGCCAGACGGCGAAGGTGAAATCGGAATAGAAGCTGGAGCGGCGGCCATGCCCGCGCTGGGCGTAGAGCAATACCGCATCGATCAGCCAGGGATCGCGTTTCCATTTGTACCAATGGCCCTTGACGCGGCCGGGCACATAGGGGCTGTCCCAGCGTTTCAGCATCAGGCCTTCGATCTCCGGGGCAGGGGGCTCCATACGGTGCGCGTCCAGCGCCGCCAGATCGGTGACCGGTACGAGCGGGGAGAGATCGAAGCGCGGACTCGCTGTTTCCGTGATGAATTTTTCCAGTCGATCCCGGCGCTCGCGGAAGCTCAGGGGTCGGATATCCTCCTCGCCCGCCTGCAGCAGGTCATAGGCGCGGATGAAGGCCGGATGCGTGTCCATCTGCTTCTTCGAAACGGTCTTGCGGTTGAGGCGCTGTTGCAGCGCGTTGAACGGCGCGACGCTTTCCCCATCCTCCCCGCGCACCAGAAGTTCACCATCCAGCGTGCCCTCGAAACTCATCGCAGCCAGCACGTCCGGGAAGGTGTGGGAGATGTCGTCTCCCGTGCGGGTATAGATGCGCCGCACGCCGCCTTCGGAGCTGGCCTGTACGCGGATGCCGTCATATTTCCATTCGGCGGCAAAGGCCTCAGGCGTGATCAGGGCCGGGTCCACCGCGTCGGGATTGTCGCGGCCCGCTTTCGGCACCAGCGGGTGAGCCAGCATGACCGGCCGGAAGGGCGCCTTGATGTCCGGCTCGGGGCGGCCGGTCTTGCCTTCGAGCCAGGCGAACAGGCTCTCATAGGGCGGGGCGAGGCCGTGCCAGATCTCCTCGATCTCGATCACGTCCACGCCGCCGAAATCGGCGAGCGCCAGCTTGGCGAGGCGCGCGGAAACGCCGATCCGCATGCCGCCGGTGATCAGCTTGAGCAGCGCCCAGCGGCCGGTCGGGTCGAGGCCGTCGAGCCAGTTGGCGACCAGTCGCTGCGCCTCTGGCCGCGTCGCGCCGTCCAGCGCCTCGACGATCTCGGCCAGTGGCGGCGGGCGGTTCGCGCGGCGCTCCCCCGGCCAGACGAGGCTGACGGTTTCGGCCATGTCGCCAACATAGTCATAGGACAGCCGGAACAGTTCGGCATCCATCCGGTCGGTCACTAGGTCTCGGATCGCGGCAGGCTTGATGCTCTTCAGGTCGAGGTCGCCGGTCAGGGCGCCGAGGGCGTAGCCCCGGTCGGGGTCTGGCGCGCTGCGAAAATAGGAGACCATCAGGCGTAGCTTGCCGTTACGCGAAGGCGTTAGGACGAGACGGTCAAGAAGCTCTGCGAAGGCCTGCATGGGTCCTAGATAGAGCCGACGCGCGAAGAATCCATCAAGGGGAGCTCTCCATGAGCCTGAAACTGCACCACCTCAACGCCTCGCGCTCGCAGCGCATTGTCTGGCTGCTGCTTGAACTCGGCGTGCCGCACGAGATTGTCCATCACAGCCGCGACCCGGAAACCCGGTTGGCCCCGGCGGCGCTGCTGAGCGTGCACCCGATGGGCAAGTCGCCCCTGCTGGAAGATGGCGACACGGTCATCGCGGAGACGGGCGCGATTGCCGAATATTTGCTGGCGAAACACGATCCGGGCCACACGCTGCATCCGCGCGCGGACTCGGCTGACCTGCCGCGCTACCTGGAATGGGTCCATGCCGCCGAGGGCGCGATCTTCCTGCCGGGCCTGTTCCGCTTCTACCTTATGAATGCGGGCCTGCTGGACACGCCGCTGGCCGCCTCCATGGAGGCCGAACAGGCCAAGGCGATGAAGACGATCGAGGGGCACCTGGCAAAACATGCCTATTTCGCCGGCGACAGCTTCACCGCCGCCGATTGCCTGATGGCGTTCCAGGTCCAGTCCGCCGCCGCCATGGGCGCGCTGGAGGCATTGCCCGCTACCAGGGCCTGGCTGGAAAAAGTGCAGGCGCGCCCGGCCTACAAGGCGATGCTGGACGTGGGGGTCTAGGCGGTCATCCTCCCCCGCCTGCGGGGGAGTGGGGCGATTGCCATGCAATCGCTATCCCCCTCCAGCTCCCCCTTTGCAAGGGGGAGAACGGCCCCTCAAGCAAGGCGGCTGCTGTCTGCGTTCCTCCCCCTGCAAGGGGGAGGACAGGGGGGGGTCTGCAGTGTTCCCGCCAGCACCCAAAGCCGGACTGGCCTTCGCCATCCGGGTATCTCATGGTCAAGCACAAGCCCTGCGCTTGCGCTTGGGCCTTCTCGGGCAAATCGCAGTGCGATTTGTGCTCCCTCGAAGAGCCGGGCGCGGCAGGCGCCGTGGCGCTCCGCCTTGAGTTTGGAATGGCTACGGAATGGAGCGTTACCGCCCGCCGCGCCGGCCAGGAATTTCGGCGAGCACCCTCAAGGGGGCCCATGGTCCCGGGTCTTCGTTACCGGTGCCACACAAACGGATCCACCGTGCTTTCCCACGCATGGCCCATCCGGGGATTGATCCCGGGCTACCGGACGAGGCGGATTCCCAAC
>DHZF01000106.1:0-251 GCA_002414505.1 Hyphomonas sp. UBA5111
ATGGCGCATGATCTGAGATCCGTGTTTGCCGCGCTGAAGACGGCGGGCGAACTGGAACGTATCGGCGATTTGTCAAAGAATATCGGCAAGCGCGCGCTGATGCTGGACGATGCGGTATCTGCGAACATGCGGCATGGCGTTGCGCGGATGGCTCGCCCGGTTTCGCTGCAATTGCATGCGGTGCTTGATGCCTACGCCACCAGCAACGCGGATACGGCGAAAACGGTATGGGAAAGCGATGACGACATCGA
>DHZF01000106.1:341-14407 GCA_002414505.1 Hyphomonas sp. UBA5111
TGGGAAAGCGATGACGACATCGACCAGCACTACAATTCGCTGTTTCGTGAAATGATCACCTACATGATCGAAGACCCGCGCACGATCGGCGCCGGGGCCCACATGTTGTTCATGGCCAAGAACCTCGAACGCATCGGTGACCACTGTACGAACATCGCAGAATTTATTTACTTTCAAATCACTGGCGAATATCTCATGCCCCATGAGCGCCCGAAAGCCCCCAATACGGGCGTCTGAAAAGACGTAGGACGAGAGGATTAGTCATGAAGCCCTATGTGCTCATCGCCGAAGACGAAAGCGCCGTATCCGAGCTGCTTTTCTATAACCTCAAGAAAGAGGATTATGAGGTGGCCATCGCCAGCGATGGTGAGGAGGCTATGCTGATGATCGAGGAAAGGGCGCCTGACCTGCTTCTGCTCGACTGGATGCTTCCAAAAGTCAGCGGCATTGAAGTCTGCCGGCGGATCCGCAGCGGCGGGGCCAATCCGAACCTGCCGATCATCATGCTGACCGCGCGGGGCGAGGAAAGCGACCGTATCCGGGGGCTCGATACCGGCGCCGATGATTATGTGACCAAGCCGTTCTCGACGACCGAGCTGATGGCGCGTGTCCGCGCGGTGTTGCGCCGGATCCGTCCGGGCCTGAAAGATGACCGGATCACGGTGGGTGACATAGAGATCGACCGCGTGGCTCACAAGGTGGCGCGTAATGGTCAGGACATTCATCTCGGACCGACCGAGTTCCGCCTGCTCGACTATTTCATGCAGCATCCGGGGCGTGTCTTTTCCCGCGAGCAATTGCTGGACACGGTCTGGGGTTCTGACGTCTATGTCGAGGCCCGCACGGTGGATGTGCATGTCGGCCGCCTGCGCAAGGCGCTGCGCCAGGAAGGCGGGGACGATCCGATCCGGACCGTCCGCTCCGCCGGGTATGCGCTCCGGGCCGACTAGAAGAGTTCAGCCAGGTAGTTTTCGAGGCTCTCGAAACTGCGGCGGTCTGCATCGGCATTGTAGACCGTGCCCATTTCCTTGTTGTCGGCGCCGAGCGTGGTGAAGGAGTGCATGGAATTTCCGTGCACGTGCAGTTGCCAGTCTGCGCCCGCGCCTTCCAATTCCTTCGTAATGGCCATCACATCCTCTGGCGTTGCCATCGGGTCGTGCCAGCCATGCTCCATCAGAACTTTGGCGGTAATTTTCGGGGCGGGCACATTCTCAGCCGGCCGGAACAGGCCGTGGAAGGAAGCAACGCCGAGCAGGTCGTGATTTGCGCGCGCCATGTCGAGCACGCAGAGGCCCCCGAAACAGAATCCGATAGCGGCCGCTTTCTTGGGGTCCACACCAACCTGCTGCTTTGCGGCGGCAAGACCGCCCGCAAGGCGTTTTTGCAATTCGGCCCGGTCTTCGACCAACGGATTCATCAGGGCCTGGCACTCCTCAACCGTCGCGCCGCGCATGCCTTTCCCATAAACATCCATTGCGAAGGCCGCATAGCCCATCTCTGATACGCGCTCGGCCTTTTCGCGCTCATTGTCACCGAGACCGCCCCAGGCATGGGCGATCACGACGACCGGGGCCACTTCCTTACCTTTCGGACGCAGGAAGTAGCCTTCATAGGTCTTCCCATCGACGGTATAATCAACTGCGCTCATGTCTCTGCTCTCCTTGGTACGTGTCTGCCTGATACAGGGCATTCGGCCCGGTGTTTCAAGGGCTGCAGCGATTAGTATGAAGATTCTAGGATTTTCCGATACGTCCCACTCCACCGAATTATCCGGAAAAGGAGTGCCACACATGGCCAAGAAAAATGAGAAAAAGGTGAAAGCGAAGCCGGCGAAGGCCGCGAGCGCAAAAGCCTCCAAATCCCCCAAGAAGCCCGGCAAGGCCAAGAAGGCTGCGAAGGCACCTGAACTGAACACGGCTGACATGGCGCACAAGATCTGGCTCGCCGGCGTGGGCGCCTATGGCAAGGCCTATGACAAGGCGATTGCCAACACCAAGACGTTCAACAAGCAATCGACCGAACTGTTTGAAGATCTCGTCAAGCGCGGCGAAGCGATCGAGCAGGACGTGCGTGCGCGGGTGCAGGACAATGAAGTCGTCCAGACCGCAACGAAGAGCGCCGCGAAATATGCTGATGTGGCACGCGAATTCCAGACCCAGGCACGCGATGAGTTCGAGGCCCGTATGGAACGCATGCGCGATCTGCTCGGCGTCAAGGGCCTTGGCAAGAAGGGCAACAAGCTGGCCGCCAAGCTCGACAAGCTGGAAGACGAAGTTGCCGAAACCGTGTCCAAGGCGCGCACGAAGTCCAAGGATCGCAGCAATGAGCTGAAGCAGCGTATCACCCGCCTGACGGAAGAGATCGAAGCGGTTGCGACCGAAAGCGGCGCCGATCTGATGAAGACCGGCAAGAAGGCTGCGCAGCGTACGACGAAAGCCGTTCAGCAAGCCGTTGCGAAACCCGTGGCAGACACGCCAAAGCCAGCCGCAAAGGCCAAGCCGGCCGCTGCGAAGGCGAAGCCTGCTGCAGCCGCCCCGGCGAAGGCCGATGATTTCACGCTGCTGAATGGCGTCGGCCCGGCGCTAGCCGCCAAGCTGAAGGCTGCCGGCATCAAGAGTTTTGCCGACATTGCCGCGCTGAAGAAGGCCGACATTGAGGCGCTTGATGCCAAGATCATGGCCCGTGGCCGCATTGCGCGCGACGAGTGGGTCAAGCAAGCCAAAGTGCTGATGAAATAATCCGGCACGATTATGAAACGGGTGAGGGCGGTTCCGTGAGGGGCCGCCCTTTCCTTATGCGACGACAGTATCGTAGTGCTCGAACAGGTCGGTCAGGGTCTCGACGCCCTGGTCGCCCATATAGGGCGGCAACAGGCACATGACCTGAAGCACCGTCTTGTGGATCAGGGTTGGCCCGTCATGGCAGTCCGCATTCAAATGGTCTTCGGCCAGCCAGAAGGTCAGCGTCGTCATGACCTGGTCAGTCAGGACCTCCCGCAAGCGTGGATCAAGCCGCAGGACCGATCCCGCGGTCAACTCATTGAACATGTCCACCAGCGCAGTCCGCATCTGGGCCAGGAGGGATCTGAACCGGGAGGCAAGGTCAGGATACCGATCAAGCAGAAGACCGAGGTCGCGATAGAAGAAGCGGAAATCGTAGATTTCCTCGAGGAGGATGTAGAGATAGACCCAGCTGTCTTCGAGACTGGCAACGCGCCCGCGTGAGCCCTTCAGGATGATCCGCATCTCATCTTCGAAACGGTCGAACAGGGCGTGGATGATCGCGTCCTTGCCCTTGAAATGGTAGTAGAGATTGCCGGGACTGATATCGAGGGCATTGGAAATATCGACAGCCGTCTGCGGGGCTTCTCCTTCTTCATTGAAGAGAAGCAGGCTAACGTGAAGTATGCGGTCGCGTGTTTTCATGGCCTGATACGGTATTTGACACGCAATTCTCACTATGGAACGAATTTTATTTGAAATTTTGATGTATCCTTTTTCCGAATGCGAAAGAGGTCCAATAAAAAAGAGTCGGCATCTGCCCGTGGCAGGCATGACCGGACAATCGAGGGGAGAGGGCAATGAGACGCTCGAAGAATGGCCTTGCTGGCGAGGCCGCGAAGGCGATGAAGACCATGAACCCCTTCCTGTCGGGGTCAGACCCACAGGAGCGGGTTGGCGCCGTCGCGATGATGTTGCGCTCGACCATGAAGAACCCCGCCATAACGGCGAAGGCGGCAAGCCGCATCGCGTCCGACAGCGCAAAGATCATAATGGGCCAGTCCGACCGCGCCGCCGACCCACGCGACCGGCGCTTCAAGGATTCAGCCTGGTCTGAAAATCCTTTCTACAAGCGCGGCATGCAAGCCTATTTGTCCACGCAGGAACATCTGAATGATTGGGTGGCCAATCTCAGCATGACTGAACTGGAGCATGCGCGCGCGAAATTCCTGACCAGCATGATCACGGATGCGATGGCGCCAACGAATACGCTGCTCGGCAATCCGGCAGCCAGCAAGAAGGTGATGGAATCCGGTGGCATGTCCCTGTTGAAGGGGCTGAAGAATGCGTACACGGATATTACGAAGAATGGCGGCTTGCCGAGTCAGGTTGATAAGCGGCCTTTTCAAGTGGGCAAGAATCTCGCGACGTCGCGTGGCAAGATCATCTGGAAGAACGAGATGCTGGAGCTGATCCAGTATGAGCCGACCACCGACAAGGTACACCGCACGCCGATCCTGATCGTCCCGCCCCAGATCAACAAATTCTATGCGATGGATTTATCGCCCGCCATATCGATGGTTCAGTTCCTGATGGCGCAGCAAATGCAGACCTTTGTCGTCTCTTGGCGCAACCCGCAGAAGGAACACGCGCATTGGGGCATGAGCGCCTATGTCGACAGCCTGATCCAGGCGAGCGAAGTGATCCGCAATGTCACGCGCTCGAAGAAGGTGAACATCGCCGGCGCCTGTTCAGGCGGTATCACGGCCGCAACGCTGGCCAGCCTGTTTGCGGCGGCAGGCGACGACCGGATCAATTCCCTGACCTTCATGGTCTGTGTGCTCAATCCCCAGCGGGAGGACAGCGAGCTCGGACAGATCGTGTCTGACCAGAGTCTTGAAGTTGCGCGCAAGTATTCAAAGCGCAAGGGCGTGCTGAAAGGGGATGATCTTGCGCGCATGTTTGCCTGGATGCGTCCTAACGATCTTGTCTGGAACTATGTCGTGAACAATTACCTGATGGGCGAGGACCCGCCGCCTTTCGACATCCTGTTTTGGAACAATGATTCCACGAATCTGCCGGCCCAGCTGCATTCGGACTATCTCGACATGGGCCTGAACCAGCCCTTCAGCCATCCGGGTGAGTTCGAGGTCGCGGGCCACGCAGTCGATCTCTCAAAGGTCACGGCCGACGCCTTCGTCGTTGGCGGGCTGACGGACCACATCACGCCGTGGAAAGCCTGTTACCGGACGACGCAGCTCCTTGGATCAGAGAATGTCGAATTTGTCCTGTCTTCCAGCGGGCATATCCAGTCGCTGCTGAATCCGCCTGGCAATCCGAAAGCCAAGATGTTCCGGAATTCCGACATTCCAGCAGATGCTGACACATGGGCCGCTCAGGCCAAGGAGGAAGTTGGCAGCTGGTGGCCCGTCTGGGGGCAATGGCTGAAAGACCGTTCCGGTACACTCAAAGCTGCGCCCCGGACTTGCGGGAACGAGACATTCCCGGCTCTCTATGAGGCACCCGGTCGTTACGTGTTCGATGACTAGGGTGCATAGCTGACTGGAGTCATCATGACGTCGCCCAAACGCCTGCCCACGATTGCGACCCATGATGTGGACGGCATCCAGTTGCGCACAGCGCGGTGGATGGCACCGGGCAATTCCGGGCAACGTCCCTTGCTGTTCTTCAATGGCATCGGCGCGAACCTCGAACTGACGCTGGGCCTTGGCGATATGTTCCCCGACAGGGAGATCATCACCTTCGATGTTCCCGGTGTGGGCCTCAGCCCCGTCACCAGCTGGCCGTACCGGCCCTGGATGCTGGCCCGCTGGACGCGCAAGCTGCTGGATTTGCAGGGCATCGAAGACGTGGATGTGATGGGCGTTTCATGGGGCGGGGCCATGGCGCAGCAATTCGCCTTCCAGTACCGGCGCCGCGTCGGCAAGCTGATCTTGTGTGCGACCACAGCGGGCATGACGATGATCCCCGGCCATCCGAGAGCGCTGTCAAAGATGGCGGATACACGGCGCTATTCAGATCCGGACTTCATGCGGAAGAGCTTTGAGTCGCTTTATGGCGAAGCGGTCGACGGAGAGGCGGGCAACCATATCGACAATCTCCTGCCGCCCGACCCGAAAGGCTATGTCTACCAATTGCTGGCCTTCATCGGCTGGTCGAGCTTGCCCTTCATTCGTCTCCTGAGCATGCCCACTCTGGTCCTGATGGGCGATCAGGACACGATCGTGCCCGTGGCGAACGGCCATATTCTGCGTGTGGCGCTGCCGGATGCGCGCCTTCATGTGATTGAGGGCGGGGGGCATCTGTTCCTGGTGACGCGGGCGAGCGAAACGGCCGGACTGATCCGGGGGTTCCTGAGTGAAGCAGAAGAGACGCCGCAGGCGGCGGCCTGATCAGGTTTTCGACGTCTTCACGGCGACACGTTCTTCAAGCGCATCACACACGGCATCTGCGACCGACTGGGCGGCATCGCCCCGCCCAATCGAGCCATAGGCGGCCATGCAGGCTTCGACATGAAGATTGATAAGCGCGCCATTCTGGCCCGGCTCCGTTTCAGCCAGCAGCGTGCAGAGCGATCCGCACAGACGCGAAACGGCGGGATAGCCGTAGGAGGTGGCAACTCCGCGGATATTATGGGCGCAGGTCTCAAGCAGCTTGTAATCGGTCTCGCTGGCGCCTTCGATCTTTGCTGTGGCCCAGGCGGCTTTGAGGCGATCAAGGTCTGCCTCCATCCATGCATCGAACCGGGACGACAAATCCTCCACAGCCGCTTCGGCGCGGTCCCCCAATTCATCCGGGTCGTGTCCGACATCCGGCGCGTCCACCTCATCCTCTGCGGCGACAGGTGCCGGCGGCATCTTGATGACGCGGCTGATGTCGGGCGTGACCGAGGCGGCAGGCTGGTCAGACTTCGAACCTGAAGCGGGTTTGAGCTTGTGAATCAGTGCCTTGAACATGGCGAATCCCCGTATTTCCGGGAAACCATACCGTTCAAGCCTTAACGCTTTCCTGATCCAAGAACTTTGAAATCACATCAGAAACCGAACTGTTCTCGCAGGATACGCTCATCCAGAGCGTGGCCCGGATCGAACAGCATGGTTAACCGGCGGCGGTCTTCCTGAACATCCACGCTAACTATGTCACGGACTTCCTGATTGTCTGCTGCCGCTGCAACAGGCCGCAGGATCGGGGCGATCACATCAATCCGGACATGCGCGTTGCGGCGGAGCAGGGCGCCTTTCCAGCGGCGCGGCCGGAAGGCGCTGACAGGGGTGAGCGCGAGCAGGCCCGCGCCAATCGGCAGGATGGGACCGTGGGCCGACAGATTGTAGGCCGTCGAGCCGGCAGGCGTCGCGACCATCAAACCGTCACAGGCCAGCTCTTCCATGCGGGTCTTTCCATCGACCGTGATCCGGAACCGCGAGGTCTGGGCAGTCTGGCGGAACATGGAGACTTCATTGATGGCGAGGGCGCGGTGCTCATGCTCGTGGACGTCCCGCGCGGTCATGCGCAGCGGGGAGATGACGGCACGTTCAGCGGCATTGATCCGGTCCGGCAGGTCGTCGATGCCGAATTCGTTCATCAGAAATCCGACTGTGCCGCGGTTCATGCCATAGACCGGCTTGCCGCCCTCGAACTGGCGGCGCAGCGAATCCAGCATGGCGCCGTCGCCGCCAAGCGCCACGATGACGTCGGCATCGTCTTCGGAGCACTGACCGTACTTCTTGGTCAGTACGGACAAGGCCTCTTGGGCTTCAGGGCGCTTCGAGGCGTAAAAATGCAGGCGTAAACCACTCATGGTGGCCCATCTGCTTTGCGAAGGGCCGGAGCGTCAAGGCGGTTTATGGGATGCCCCCGCGTGCAGCCGCCAAGCCTGGTTCTGCAAGATGACGCAGGTGTCAGCTTTTTCTGGCCTGCCAGCAGGTTTTCCGCTAGTTTATGTCAAAGCATATCAGGGAGTTTCGAACATGGCCGATGGCGCGCAGAAAATAGACATCCGTTCCTCCGTTTCAGCAGAGGAGTGGCAGGCCCGCGTGGACCTTGCGGCGCTCTACCGTCTGATCGCCCTGCATGGTTGGGACGACATGATCTTCACGCACATCTCCCACCGCGTGCCCGGCCCGGACCATCACTTCCTGATCAATCCCTATGGCTATTTCTTCGAGGAAATCACCGCCTCATCGCTCGTGAAAGTCGATCTGGAGGGCAACATTGTCCAGGAGACCGAGAATTTCATCAATCCGGCGGGCTTTACCATTCACTCGGCGATCCATGATGCGCGCGATGATGCCCAGGTTGTGATCCATGTTCACACCGATCAGGGCGTTGCGGTTTCCGCGCAGAAGGAAGGCCTGATGCCGCTGAGCCAGACGGCCATGATCGTGCGGGAGGATATTGCCTATCATGATTATGAAGGCATCGCGCTCGATCTGGACGAGCGTGAGCGCCTGGTGGCCGACCTCGGCCCGAAGAAGCACTCCATGCTGCTGCGCAATCACGGCACGTTGACCATCGGCGAAACCGCCGCCGCCGCATTCACGCGGATGTTCTTCCTGGAGCGGGCCTGCAACATGCAGATCATGGCGCTCTCGGCAGGCCGTGACGGCGTGCTGGAATGCGAATCGGATCTGCAGGAAAAGGTTGCCGGACAGGGCGGATTGACCGAGCAGAGCTCCGGAATGAACATGATCACGGAAAAGCTGATCTGGCCTGCGCTGATCCGCAAGCTGGATCGGCAGATGCCGGGATATGACGCCTAGGGGAATTCCCGTATGCGACAAAAGCTGTCCGCGACGTATGGAGCCATTATCAATCGTCGGTTTGGGCACTATGTAGGCTCGGGAAAGATCGGGAACTAAGCAGATGAAGCATCTGAAGGCCTTCGAGGACGCGCTCAACTCCATTCACGGCGAAGGCCGCTACCGCGTATTCGTGGACTTGCACCGTCACAAGGGCAGGTTCCCGAAGGCGACGGCGCGGTTCGAGGATGGTGAGCGCGAAGTCACCATCTGGTGCTCCAATGATTATCTCGGCATGGGTCAGGATGAGGATGTCATCAATTCCATGCACGAAGCCATCGACAGCTTCGGCGCAGGTTCCGGCGGCACGCGCAACATTTCCGGCACGACCCGGTATCATGTCGATCTTGAGCGCGAACTGGCCGACTTGCATGGCAAGGAAGCCGCGCTGCTGTTCACGTCCGGATACGTCTCGAACGAGGCCACGCTGTCGACCCTGGGCAAGATTCTGCCTGACCTGATCATCTATTCCGACTCGCTGAACCACGCCTCGATGATCGAAGGCATTCGTCGCTCCGGTGCGGACCGCCGCATCTTCCGGCACAATGACGTGGATCACCTCCGGGCGCTGATGGAGAATGACGATCCCGAGCGTCCGAAACTGATCGCGTTCGAAAGTGTCTATTCCATGGATGGCGATTTCGGCCGGATGGAAGAGATTTGCGACCTTGCCGATGAGTTCGACGCGCTGACCTATCTCGACGAAGTACATGCCGTCGGCATGTATGGCGAGAACGGTGCCGGCGTCGCGGAGATGTGGGGTCTGGCCGACCGGATCGACATCATCGAAGGCACGCTGGGCAAGGCCTATGGCGTGATGGGCGGCTATATTGCCGGCCATGAAACCGTGGTCGATGCCATCCGGTCGATGGCGTCCGGCTTCATCTTCACGACGTCGACCTGTCCGGTCATGGCCGCAGGCGCCCTTGCCAGCATCCAGAAGCTGCGCAGCGATGCAGGCCGCGACTTGCGCCGCACGCATCAGGCCAATGCGGCGCTGCTGAAGCAGAAATTCCGCGATGCGGGTCTGCCCATGATCGAGACTGACACGCATATCGTGCCATTGCTCGTGGGCGATCCGGAACGCTGCAAGGCGCTCTCCGATACGCTGCTGTTCGATTTCGGCATCTATGTTCAGCCGATCAATTATCCGACCGTGCCGAAGGGCACCGAACGCCTGCGCTTCACGCCGAGCCCGGTGCATGACGAAGTGATGATGGATGAGCTGGTGGCTGCCATTCTTGCGGTCTGGAAACAGCTGGGCCTCGACAAGGCAGCCTGACGCGCTTTCGCGCCTATTTGGTTTTCTTCGGCCGGGGCGCAGCCTTCTTGCCGAGCCCGATCTGCTTGGCGTGCTTTGATCGCAGCTTTGCATAGTTTGGCGCGACCATCGGATAATCCGCAGGCAAGCCCCATTTGGCGCGATACTCTTCGGGGGTCATGTCGAATTTCGAGCGCAGATACCGTTTGAGCATCTTGAGCTTGCGGCCGTCTTCCAGGCAGACGAGATAATCCGGCAGGATGGATTTCGAGATCGGCACGGCGGGATCCTGTGTCTCGACAACAGGTTCCACGGCGTCCGCCAATCCCGACACCGTCTCGAAGATGTTGCGGATGAGCTGTGGCAGCGCATCCGCCTCGACCTGGTTGTTCGACACATAGGACGAGACAATCTCGGCCGTCATGTCGAGCAGGTCAGATGTCTCGTATTCACTCATGGCTCACCAAGACTCTGTCAGGTATTTGGAACTTCAGCCGCACATTCTGGCCCCACCTTAACTTCTAAATACCACAGTTCTTCAAGTATTTGCACGACATTCCGAACACAACCCCTCAATATGTCCAGGCAAAGTGCGATATTGTGGCCAGAGAGCGCACCGATGGTTGCGACTTGACCCGCCTGAGCGTAAACAGCGCGAGACCCAGCAGGAGATTCGCACAATGGCAGACACAGCCCAGCCCGCCCGGTTCGATACCACGGATTTCTTCAGCCAGACTCTGGAAGAACGCGATCCGGAAGTGTTCGACGCGATCCGCAAGGAACGCACGCGCCAACAGCAGCAAATCGAGCTGATTGCTTCGGAAAACATTGTCTCCCAAGCCGTACTGGAAGCCCAGGGAACAATCCTGACGAACAAGTACGCCGAAGGTTATCCGGGCAAGCGCTATTATGGCGGCTGTGAGTTTGTCGACATTGCCGAAGAACTGGCCATCGCGCGGGCGAAACAGCTGTTCAATTGCGGGTTTGCGAATGTTCAGCCGAATTCCGGCAGCCAGGCCAATCAGGGCGTGTTCAACGCTGTCCTGAAGCCCGGCGACACAATTCTCGGCATGAGCCTCGACGCCGGGGGGCACCTCACTCATGGCGCGCGGCCCAATCAGTCGGGCAAATGGTTCAATGCCGTTCAATACGGGGTCAGCCGCGAAGACGACCGGATCGATTTTGTCGAAGTGGAGCGTCTGGCGAAGGCACACCGTCCGCAGCTGATTATTGCAGGTGGTTCGGCCTATCCCCGTCAGATCGACTTCAAGCGCTTCCGTGAAATCGCGGACGAGGTCGGCGCCCTGTTCCTCGTCGATATGGCCCATTTTGCGGGCCTCGTTGCCGGCGGCGCGCATCCGAACCCGCTGGATCATGCCCACATCGCCACAACGACCACGCACAAGACTCTGCGCGGCCCGCGCGGCGGGATGATCCTGACCAATGACGAGGCGCTGGCCAAGAAGATCAATTCGGCGATCTTCCCCGGCATTCAGGGCGGCCCGCTGATGCATGTCATCGCGGCAAAAGCTGTGGCTTTCGGAGAAGCCTTGCGCCCGGACTTCAAGACCTATGCGGCCCAAGTCGTCGCCAATGCCCAGGCCATGTCAGCAGCCTGCAAGGCGAGCGGTCTGGACGTGGTGTCCGGCGGCACGGACACGCATGTCGCCCTGATCGATCTGCGTCCGAAGAATGTGACAGGCCGCGACGCCGAGCATGCGCTGGAGCGGGCCTTCATCACGTGTAACAAGAATGGCGTGCCGTTCGATCCCCAGAAGCCGACCATTACCAGCGGTATCCGGGTGGGCTCACCAGCCGGCACAACCCGCGGGTTCGGCGAAGAGGAATTCACGCAGATTGGCAACTGGATTGGCGAGATCGTTGATGCGGTCGCGTCCGGCGAAAGCACGTCCGCCGAGGACAAGGTGCGCGCAGAGGTGAAAGCCCTGACCGCGCAATTCCCGATCTATAATGGATTGGGGGCCTGATAGACCTTGCGTTGCCCGTTTTGCGGTTCCGAGAACACATCGGTGAAGGACAGCCGGTCGGCTGAAGACAACACGGCTGTGCGCCGTCGGCGGGTCTGCGAGGCGTGTGGCGCCCGGTTCACGACGTTTGAACGGGTCCAGTTGCGTGAGATCACCGTGGTCAAGCGTGACGGCAAGCGGGTGCCCTTCGACCGGGATCGGCTGACCCGGTCTATCACCATCGCCCTGCGCAAACGCCCGGTGGATCGCGAACAGATCGACCAGATGGTGTCCGGCATTGCCCGGAAACTGGAAAGTGGGGGCGAGACGGAAGTCAGCTCCAATGATGTCGGCGAATTCGCCATGGAAGCGCTGCGACAGGTCGATCCGGTTGGCTATGTGCGCTTTGCCAGCGTTTACAAGGATTTCCGCGACCCGAACGATTTCGCCCAATTCATCGAGCAGACGTCGCTGGAAGATGAAGGCGACGCCGGATGAGCGGGGTCAAGGTCACCCTGAAAATTGCCACATCGCTGGATGCCCGCATTGCTCTGTCTGATGGGACGAGCCAGTGGATCACGTGCAGCGAATCCCGGGCCAGGGCGCATGAGTTGCGGGCCGCGCATGATGCTGTGCTGGTGGGAATTGGCACCGTCCTGGCCGATGACCCCTTGCTGACCGCCCGCACCGTGCCGCTGCCGAAAACCCAGCCCGTGCGCATTGTGGCAGATTCTCACGGCCGTACACCGCGCAGTTCCCGTCTCGTTCAATCTGTTTCATCCGGCCGTGTGGTTGTGGCCACGAATGGCCAGCCGCAGGATATTCTTGCGGCAAGCGGCGTCGAGATCTGGCGCTGTGGCAAGGGCATTCGCGTGGACGTGAATGACCTGCTCCACAGGGCGGAGGTCGAAGGCATTTCCTCCCTCCTGATCGAGGGCGGCGGGACGCTGGCCGCCAGCTTCATCCGCGAAGGCCTGGTGCACGAGATTGCCTGGTTCCGGGCGCCTATCCTGATCGGCGGAGACGGCCTGCCTGCCTTAGGGGCGCTGGGCTTGTCCGACCTCAAGGAGGCGTCACGTTGGCGCGCTATCGCGACGGAACGGATTGGGGTTGACGTTCTGGACACCTATGTACGGGTCTGAATAAGAAACTGAGGGCAGAGAAATGTTTACAGGCCTCGTCACCGATGTCGGGACGGTCCGATCCGTGGAGGACCGCAATGGGCTTCGCCGGTTCGAGGTCGAAAGCCGCTACAAACTGGAAGATGTCGCCCTGGGCGCGTCCATCATGCATTCGGGCGTGTGCCTGACGGTCGTGGACATGGGGCAGGGCGAGCGCGGCGCGTGGTTTGCGACCGAAGCGGTGCCGGAAACGCTGTCCAAAACCATTCTGGGCGACTGGACGGTCGGATCTCATATCAATCTGGAACAGAGCCTGAAGCTCGGCGACGAGTTGGGCGGCCATTTCGTCTTTGGGCATGTCGATGGGGTCGGGCAGGTCGTCTCGGTCGCGCCGGAAGGCGAGAGCTGGCGCCTGACCATCCGTCCGCCGGAAGGCATTGCGCGCTACTTCGCCACCAAGGGTTCTGCGGCCGTGAATGGTGTGTCCCTGACGGTGGCAGAAGCCCTGCCGAATGGCGATTTCGAGTTGGCGATCATTCCCCACACCTGGGAGGTCACCACACTCAACCAGTTGCAGCCCGGTTCCAGCGTCAATCTTGAGATCGACATGTTGGCACGCTACGTGGCGCGGATGATCGGCGCCGATGCGCCAGAGGGGCAATAGGCACTATGAGCAGCGAATTCCATCAGGCAATCTCCTCGATTGACGAGATCATCGAAGATGCCCGCAATGGCCGGATGTATATCCTGGTCGATGCAGAGGACCGGGAGAATGAGGGCGACCTGATCATTCCGGCCAATTTTGCCACGCCGGAACATGTGAACTTCATGGCACGCCATGGCCGGGGCCTGATCTGCCTGGCGATGGGCCAGGAGCGTGCGCATACGCTGAACCTCGACATGATGACCCGGAACAATCGGGAAAGCATGGGAACGGCCTTCACGGTCTCCATTGAAGCGAAAGATGGCGTCACGACGGGCATTTCGGCCCATGACCGTGCCCGGACAATCGCCGTCGCCATCGACCCGACCAAGGATCATGAGGACATTGTCTCCCCCGGACATGTGTTCCCGCTGATTGCGCGCGAAGGCGGTACGCTGGTGCGGGCAGGCCATACCGAGGCGGCCGTCGATATTTCCCGCATGGCCGGCCTCTATCCGGCCGGTGTGATCTGCGA
>DHZF01000106.1:14490-15050 GCA_002414505.1 Hyphomonas sp. UBA5111
TATCCGGCCGGTGTGATCTGCGAGATCATGAATGAAGACGGCACCATGTCCCGTCTTCCGGAACTGGTCGCGTTCGCCCAGCTGCACAATCTGAAGATCGGCACGATTGCCGACCTCATCGCCTGGCGCCGCAAGAATGACCGGTTCATGGAGCGCCGCGTCGAAGCGCCTCTCGATTCCGGTTACGGGGAAGGGTTCCGGACGGTCTGTTTCCGCAATGCGCTCGACAATTCCGAGCATATCGCCATCGTTCACGGGGACATCACGCCGGACAGCACAACGCTGGTACGGGTGCACCGGATGGACATCCTGTCGGACGTGCTGGGAGAAAACGGCCCAAGACACGGCCTGGTTGAGCGCGCGATGCGCGTGATTGCAGACGCCGAAGAGCCGGGCGTTGTCGTGTTCGTGAACACGATGCGGCCGAACATCATTGCCGAGCGGCTAGGCCTGAAGCCCTCAGTGGCCCCCGATCCGACCGCGCCCATTCGCGAATACGGTGTCGGCGCGCAAATCCTGCGGGATTTGGGGGTGCGCCGCATGATCTACCTGTCCGGAAC
>DHZF01000124.1:0-15457 GCA_002414505.1 Hyphomonas sp. UBA5111
GGATCAGGAATTCCTTGCCTTCCTGCGTCGTGATCGGCGTGTAGCGCAGGCCGAGGGATTCCACGACGCCGAACGTCTCGCCGACTTCGATCACGTCCTGCGGCTTGATCGAGCGCTCCGAGAGCAGGACGATGCCGGAGACAAAGTTCGAGACCACTTTCTGCATACCAAAGGCAAAGCCGAGGCCGATGGCACCGGAGATCACCGTCAGCGCGCCGAGCGGAATGCCGAGCCCTGCAAGGGTGAGCAGGGCGGCCGCAACAATGAAAACGATCTGGATGGCATTGCCGATCAGGATGCGGATCGAGGGCTCGACTTTGGGGATATGGTTGACCCGCCGCTTCATCGACTTGGCCGCGCGGTTTGCGATGAACAGCAGGACAGCGGCGGTCAGGATGGCCTGGAAGATGAAGACCGGGCTGATCCGCCTAGTGCCGAAGGACGGACCAATGCTTGACAGCCAGCCTATGACGTCGGGCAGCACGCCGAGCGCGAAGAAGATGGCAAACGTCCATGTCAGGAAGGAGGCGAGGCCGCGCAGCTCCTCCGGCAGGAAGGTCATCGTCACCCGGATCGCCAGCCAGGCAATGGCCAGTGACAGGGCCGTCCGGACAAGGATCAGCGGGTGGTCGATCGAACTGAGCAGCGACACCGCCACCGCCAGCAGGATGGACCAGAGCGCCGGTCGCACCGCCTTTTGCAAGACGTCCAGCCCTTCGCGGCGAGGCGGCTCCACAAAGCGGCGCAGCGTGACGGTGATGAGGCGCTTGAAAGGCGGGGTGAGCAGGGCGCCCAGCGCGAGCGCCAGGATGATGCAGCCCAGCTGGATCAGGATGGGGTAGAGAAATTCAGGCTGTTGCGCCTTGGTGTGGAGCCAGCCCGCCGGATCGTCGAGGAACGGCCTTGCCGGCTCCAGCCATTTGAGCAGCGGATTGACGATGTCTTCCACCGGCGGAAGCAGTTCCTCAGCAGGCTGAGCTCCCTGTCCGGTGGCTTCCGTCGCATCGACCGCGCGGCAATAGGTTTCCCCATCACCGCCGGTGATGCATTTCTGGTAGGTGACGTTGTCTTCCGCCAAGCGCTATCCGCCTAGACCGGGTCGTAGGGGAAGACGCTGGCCGAGGCGCCCATGTCGAAGAAATTGGCCTTCATGGCGGGCATGGCCTGTTCGAGCAGGGTTTCCGGCGTCCAGCCTTCCATACGGGCCAGCGACTTGACCGGACGGGGCTGGTCGAACAGCACGACTTCATTGCCGCGCACGGCGAAGATCTGTCCCGAGACGTCATTGGCCTTGTCGGCGCAGAGGGCGACGGCCAGCTGGGCAACCTGGTCGGCCCGCATGCCCTGGCGCATCCGCTCGACGCGCTCGGCGCCGGCTTCGTCCTTGACCGGGATGGAGGCGATCATGCGCGTCCAGGCGAACGGCGCGATGACGTTGGAGCGGACATTCTTGCGCGCGCCTTCCATGGCGACGATGCGCGACAGGCCGACAATGCCCATCTTGGCGGCGGCATAGTTCGCCTGGCCGATATTGCCGATCAGGCCGGACGTGGAGGTGAAGAGGACGAAATTGCCGTCTTCCTTCTCGCGGAAGAGTTCGATGGCCGCGCGGGTGACATTGAAGGTACCGCGAAGGTGGACGTCGATCACGCTGTCCCAATCGTCTTCGCTCATCTTGTGGAACATGCCGTCTCGCAGGATGCCGGCCGGGTTGATGATCGAGTGCAGGGCGCCGTACTCGTCCTTCGCCTGTTCGATCATGCCCTGGACCGCTTTCATGTCGGTCACGCTTTCCGAGTTCGAGACAGCTTCGCCGCCCGCCTTGCGGATTTCCTGGGCCACGGTCTCGGCCGGGCCGGCGCTGCCTTCATCGGCGCCGGTCAGGCTGCCGCCCAGATCGTTGACGACCACTTTTGCGCCTTCGCGCGCCGCCAGCAGGGCGGTCTCCTTGCCGATGCCATTGCCACCGCCGGTCACGAGGACCACTTTGCCTTCCAGAACGCCCATCAGACGAAACTCCCTTTATATGTTGCAGTCGCCGCCACCGTAGAACCCGGCCCGCAATGTTCAAGGTTTGAAATCGTCGCTGGTGCGGGTAGAGGTGCTGGCATGACAAAGACATTCCAAGCCGTAATCTGGGATTTTGGGGGCGTGTTCACGACCTCTCCCTTCGACGCCTTCACCCGCTACGAGGCCGAACGCGGCCTGCCGAAGGATTTCATTCGGACCGTCAACGCGACCAACCCTCTGGACAATGCCTGGGCCAAGCTGGAGCAGAGCCTCGTCACGGCGGCTGAATTCGACGGCATGTTCCGCGAAGAAGCCAAGGCGATGGGCCACGACGTGCCCGGCGGTGAAGTGCTGGCGCTGCTGTCCGGCTCGCTGCGGCCCCGCGTGGTCAACGCGCTGACCGTCTGCAAGACCAAGGGCAAGGTTGGCTGCATCACCAATAATGCGCCGGTCGGCAAGGGCGCCTCGATGACCAATGATGAGGCAAAGGCGCGCGAAGTGGCCAAGGTCTTCGACATGTTCGACCATGTGATTGAAAGCTCGAAGCTCGGCATCCGCAAGCCGGACCCGCGCATCTATGCTCTGATGTGCGAGACGCTCGATGTCGATCCGGCGGAATGTGTCTATCTCGACGATATCGGGCACAATCTGAAACCGGCCCGCGACATGGGCATGACGACGATCAAGGTGCTCAATGAAGACCAATTGCTGTCAGACCTCCAGGCTGCGACCGGATATGCGCTGGCCTAGCGCGCTCATCGGCGGGTTGGCGGCCGCGCTCCTAGCGGCCTGTTCACCTGCGGCCGAACCTGCCGGGCGGCCGGTGCCGGATGAATCCCTGATGCAGCCGCCGCAGGTGCCGGACCCGGTCGTGCTGACGCCCGAGGCGGAGGCAACCCGCGACGAGTTGCTGTCGCATGCGAAGGCCGGATCGCTGAGCCGGCTCTCGCGGGTGGCCAATGCGAATGACGGCTTTGTCTCCAATCTCGGCGGTACGCCGCACCGGCAATACTGGGATTTGATGCGCCGCATCGGCGCCGACCCCAATCGCAGCCTGCGCGAATTGTTCGAGCTGCCGCCCGGCATGCGCGAGATCGATGGCGAGGTCTGGTATGTCTGGCCGGACCTGGCGGCGCGCGATGCGCAGGATCTGATCCCGGAGAAACTGTCCTTTCAGGACCGTCGGCGCCTGATGGAACTGATCGGCGAAGACGGGATTGAACGGATACGGCAGGGCGAGGGCTATCCCGGCATGCGCACGGCCATCGCCGGCAATGGCCGCTGGGTCTATTACGTGCTCGGCCAGGATGGAGAGGATTAGGACATGTCAGGAAAAATCGGTGCAGACGCCGCCCTTGAAACGCTGAGCGGCTGGACGAAAGGGCCCGGCGAGCGCGACACGATCGAGAAGGCGTTCAAGCTTGCCGACTTCAAGACGGCCTGGGGCTTCATGTCCGCCGTGGCGCTGAAGGCCGAGCAGATGGACCACCATCCCGAATGGTTCAATGTCTACAACAAGGTCGAGGTCACGCTGACCACGCATGATGTGGATGGGGTGTCCGAAAAGGATGTCGAGCTGGCCCGGTTCATGGACGCGCTGGCGACCAAGTTCTCCTGAATTTCGCGGCGCCTTTGCCGCTTCTCCCAAGGTCAAGCTGGCTCGCCCCCGACCGCGCTGGTACGGGTAGGCAAAACCACACAGAGCGGAGGATACAGGCATGGGCCGGGTAGACGGAAAGAAAGCATTCATCACAGGCGGCGCGCAGGGGCTCGGCGAGGCCACGGCCCGCATGATGGCCCGCGAAGGCGCCAAGGTCACCGTCACGGATGTGAACGGGGCAGGGGCCGAAGCGGTCGCCGCCTCGATCAATGAGGCACACGGCGCAGGCACCGCCTTTGCCTGGCAGCATGACGTGACCGATGCCGACCAATGGCAGGACGTGCTGCAAGCGGCGCATGACGCGATGGGCGGCCTGAATGTGCTGGTCAATAATGCGGGTATCGGCTCGCTCGGCTCGGTCGAGGACGAGAATTACGAGACCTTCAAGAAGGTCCAGACGGTCGATGTCGACTCCATCTTCCTCGGCTGCAAATACGCCATCCCGCTGATGCGCGCGCATGGGCTTGGCTCGATCATCAACATCTCGTCGATCGCCGGCATCATCGCGAGCGCGAACTATGTGTCGTACAACACCGCCAAGGCGGCTGTGCGGCATATCTCGAAATCGATCGCGCTGCATTGCGCCAAGGGCGGCCAGATCCGGTGTAACTCCGTGCATCCGGTGTTCATCAACACGCCGATCCTGGACCGGACCAAGGAAATGTTCGGCGAGGAAGAAGCGCTCGCCAAGCTTGGGCGCCAGATCCCGCTCGGCAAGGTCGGCGAGCCGGACGACATCGCCTATGCCGTGCTCTATCTCGCCTCGGACGAGTCGAAACTGGTCACCGGGATCGAGCTGAAAGTGGATGGCGGCATTTCCGCGATGTAGGATCAGGCTTCGGCTGTGCGCCGCTCGTGGGCCATTCTGCGAACGTGCCGGGCTCTCAGGCGGGGCGCGATTTTCCAGGAGGCCGGGATCGCGATCACGGCGCTGAGCAGCACGGCTGCCGGAATGAACACGGCGGCATTGGTTCTGAGGGCGGGTGTGTACATCACGGCCAGCAGGATTGCGCCGAAAAGCACGCCCTGAACCATTCCGTACAGGAGCAAGGTAATTGCCATTCTGTTCGACATGTCGGGTTTCCTTTTGAATTGCTATATCCAGAACAATTCGTGAGAGGCCCGGCATGTTCCCCGCAAAGGCGAACAGAATTTGCTTGCCGGTCCAAGCTGTTCACTGTATGTTCTTACCTGTCCAGTAGATGGGAGGGACATCATGATCGGTTATGTGACACTCGGCGCGGCAGACCTTCAGCGCGCCGCGAAATTCTACGATGCCCTTGCGGCCGAGATGGGCACGGGCCGGATGATGGAGGAAGAGACCTTCATCGCCTGGGGCACGCCCGGCGGCGCAGCCGGGGTGGCGGCGACGCTGCCCTTTGACGGCCAGCCCGCGACGGTCGGCAATGGCACGATGGTCGCCTTGGCGGCGAAGGACAAGGACCAGGTCCACAAGCTCTACGAGATTGCGCTGGCCAATGGCGGCAGCGATGAAGGCGCGCCCGGCCCGCGCGGGGAGGGCGGCTTCTATGCAGCCTATTTCCGCGATCCGGACGGCAACAAGCTGAACGCCTTCACGATGGCGTAAGCGGGCGCTTCGACGTTACCAGCAGCGCATAGATGGCCAGACTGCCAATCAGCGCGGCGGACACATAGAGCGGCAGTTGCGGCATGAATGAATACAGCGTCGCGCCGATCAATGGCCCGAAAATGAAGCCGGACGGAGGCGCCGCTGCCAGCAGCGCTGCGGCCGCGCCCTGTTCCTCGCGGGTCACCGACAGGCTGCCGAGCGCATTGGCGGCCGGCACGGCCAGCGCCGCCCCGCCGCCCACGGTCAGGAAGCTGATTGCCACGGCCCAGAACGGGAAGAACAGATCTGCCGCCACATAGCCGAGCGCCACGATGGCGAGGCCCAGCGGCAGGATCTTGCGCGGGTCCGGACGGCGCGGCTGCACATAGCCGAACTGCACGACGATCATGCCGGCGGCGAAACAGGCAAAGGCAATCCCGGTGTGCAGGACCACGGCTTCGCCGGCCGAGCGGCCCGCCGTGTCGACAAATTTGTAGCGGTCTTCGATGAACCAGCTGAGCGTCTGCTGCACGATGCCGATGCCGATGAAATAGCTGAACAGGAAGACGAGGTGCGGGAAGACGCGCGGGTCACGCACCGCTAGCGGTGTGGGCCGTTTCGCGGTTTTCGGCCGTTTGCGCGTCGCCGGCAGCACAATGGCCAGGATCACGGCCACGGCGAGGTTGAGCACGATCGTGCCCCAGATCGGCATCAGGGCCCCGAAGGGGGCGAGCACGGTCGCGCCCGCCGGGCCGAGGATCGAGCCGATGCTGACACAGGCGCCCAGCATGCCGAGGCCGCCGGCCCGGGTCATCGGTGTGGTCGCATCCGTCATCGCGGCCATCGCGGCCGGCTGCAGGCCGGGGGACAGGAGGCCGAACCAGATGCGCACGAAGACCAGGGTGAAGAAGGCGGTGAGGCCGGTGACCAGGCCCGCAAGGGCCGCGTTGAGGGCGAAGACGAAGGCCATATTGGTCAGGCCCATTGCCGCAAGGGAGAAGATCATCACCCGCTTGCGGCCGAACCGGTCGGCGAGCCGGCCCCAGGCCGGGATCAGCAGGGCGTAGACGGCGGCCGACAGGGTCAGGATGCCGGCGACTTCGATCTCGGTCAGCCCGGCCTTGCGGGCGAGGGGGGCCACCACCACGAAATTGATGCTCATGCCGGCGCCCATGGCCACCATGGCGATGCCGATCATTGCCTTTTGCAATCCGCTGAGAGGCAGCAGCGGCGTGTCCGGATCTGTCATGTCGGCGGGCTCCCTCGGCAATTGTCTTGTCTATTTTTGTTCGCCCGCCTTGCCAAACGGAAACCGCCCTAACTGGCAAAGCCGGAGAGAACGTCTTGCGCAAGCTAGGGGCATCACCCTAAGTGAAGGCAACAACAGAAAATAATCGGAGCGTTGCCCCATGGCCGCCATTCTTGATCTCATCATGGTCGTTCTGCGGATCGCCACGTTTATCATCATCATCCAGGCTGTCCTGTCCTGGCTGGTCGGCTTCAATGTGCTGAGCATCCAGAACCCGACCGTGCGCAGCATCTGGGGCGGATTGCAGAAAATCACCGAGCCGGTTTACCGGCCGATCCGCAACATCCTGCCGCCCATGGGCGGGCTGGACCTGACCCCGATGGTAGTACTGCTGATCATCTTCTTCCTGGAACGGGTGATCGCGCGCTACGGCTACGGCGTCGTCCCGTTCTGATCTGGTGCACCGGCTGACCGTCCGCGTGCAGCCGAACGCGTCGGCTGACCGGGTCGAGACTTGGGAAACAGATGATGCCGGACGGACCTATCTGAAGGTGCGCGTCCGCGCCGTGCCGGAAGGCGGCAAGGCGAATGCGGCGGTCGAGAAGCTGATCGCGAAATGGCTCGGCGTGCCAAAGTCTGCGGTCAGGGTGGTGACGGGGGGCAAGAACCGGTTAAAAGGCCTCGACATTGACGGGCCGCCCGATCTGGCGGCGAAACTGGCCGGGGATCAGGGCAATGAGCGCGCAGGTAATTGACGGAAAATCAGTTGCGGCAGATGTCCGCGCAGACGTGGCAAAGGCGGTCAGCCAGTTGCCGGGCCAGCCGACACTGGCGGTCGTACTGGTCGGGGACGACCCTGCGAGCCAGGTCTATGTGCGCAGCAAAGTGCGCCAGACCGAAGAGGTCGGCATGGTCTCCATCCACCACCGCCTGCCGGACACCGCGAGCCAGTCGGATGTCGAGAGCCTGATTACGAGCCTCAATGCCGATGAAAGCGTCGATGGCATCCTGCTCCAGCTGCCGCTGCCCAGGGGCCTCGATGCCGATGCAGCGATCGAGAAGATCGACCCGGACAAGGATGTCGACGGCCTGACCGAAGTGTCCGCCGGCCGCCTGACGCTCGGCAAGCCGGGCTTGCGTCCGTGCACACCGACCGGCTGTGTGATCCTGGCCAAGCGCGCCCTGGGCGAGGATCTCTCCGGCAAGCATGTCGTCGTGATCGGCCGGTCGATCCTTGTCGGCAAGCCGGCCGCGCTCCTTTTTCTGGCTGAGAATTGCACCGTCACCATCGCGCACAGCCGCACCAAGGATCTGCCTGCGATGTGCCGCCAGGCCGACATTCTGGTGCCCGCCGTTGGACGCCCGCAAATGGTCAAGGCCGACTGGGTGAAACCGGGTGCAGCCATTATTGACGTCGGCATCAATCGCATCGACGCGCCGGAAAAGGGCGAGGGCAAGACCCGTCTGGTGGGCGACGCCGACTATGCCGCCAGCGCACAAGTCGCCGGGCATATCACGCCGGTGCCGGGCGGGGTCGGGCCGATGACGATTGCCTGCTTGCTGCGCAATACGGTGCTGGCGGCCTGCGCGCGGCGCGGCTGGCCCGTCCCGGACGGGCTGTGAGCCAGTCCTTCTCTCCGCCGGATACGCCGAAATTCCGGCAGCTTTGGCAGAATCAGGAAGGATTATGCGCCATCTGTAGCAAGCCGATGCCGATGAGCCGGGCGGGTGTGGCACATTCCACCCTCTGGAAGAAATGGCGGCCCACCTTCGATCACATCATTCCGCGGGCGCATGAGGGGTCGGACGATATTACCAATCTCCGCTTGGCCCACGCGATCTGCAACAAGCGCCGGGGCACCGGGACGCGCTAGGCGAGGCCGGCGGCCCGCACGCTCGACTGATAGGTACGCGAGACCGGCGCTTTGCGGCCGGATTTCAGGATCAGGAACAGTTTGCCATTCGTGCGCCGCGTGTCGGCAACGCCCTGGTGCGAAACCCACCAGGAGCGGTGCGTCTGCAGGCCATTGTCCTCGCCCAGTTCCCGGACCGCATCGGCCAGCCGCATCAGGATCAGCTCCTCGCCGCGATCGGTGTGCACGCGCAGATAATGGTCCTCGGACGAGATGGCCCAGATGTCGGCGCCCCGATACTTTACGGGCAGACGCTGCAGGAAGCCGGCCACCCGGTCTTCCGGTTCGGCATCTTCCAGTTCCGCGAGCCGCCGGGCCCGGTCAAACAGAAAGCCGCCCGTCGTAACAACGAGACATACGGCCAGCACATACCCAAACTGGAGCGGCAGGCTTCGCAAGGAGAGCGGCGCGCCCAGTACGGCGAGAAAGATGCACAGCGTCAGGGTGACCGGAACGGCCAGCAGGAGAGAGGCCACGAGAATTCTCAGGGCGGGGTGGGCGGTTTTCAGGTTCGTGTGAAAAACGAAAGGCACGACCCAATAGGAGGCGACCGATCCGACCAGCATGGTGATGAACCACATCACAAATCGGAGCCAGACCGAGCCGCCGGTGCCATAGACTCCGAACCAGGTGAAGCCGGCGGCCAGCAGGGTTACAATACCAAGCGTCTTTGCGGTGTCTTTGAGGGCTGATGCCATCTGAGTCATCCGTTGTGTTTCGCGCTTCGTGAATGGGTGTGGCGGCATTTGGCGAAGGATTCCAGCCCCTCCGCGTAATCCACGTGGCGCGCCCGCTGAGCACTCTCCACCCTGTTTCCATCACCCGCACAGGGGCGACAGCGCCCAAGCATATGGAGACATGAAATGAACATCAACCGCACTCTGGGACCGATTTTGGCTACAATCCTTTGGATGTCGCCTGCAGCATGGGCCGCAGACCTGACCTTGCAGGTCCAGGGTCTCGATGCGCCGTCCGGCACGCTTCATGTGGCGTTTTTCGGCCCGCCGAGCTTCGCTCGCGCCGGGTTCGACCTGCCGTCCGAGGGCGCCACACAGACCGTCACGCTGCGCTGAGCCGGGAGAGGAAACAGGCCATGAAAAATCCCGCCCTGATCCTGCCGCGGAAATTGCCGCGTGTGTCCTTCGGACGGCCCAGCAACCGCGCCGTCATCCTGATCGGCCTGGCCGCCTATGCGATTGTCAGTTGGATAATCCTGAACAGTCCCGACACGCCGCCCATCCGGTTCCGGCTTGATCCGGTTCGCCTTGTCGAGGCTTCCGCCGTCCTCAAGCTGCATGTGGTCGGCGCGCTCAGCGCGTTCGGCATTGGCGCGGCGCTGATGATGGGCGTGAAGGGGAGGGGGCTGCACAAGCGGCTGGGCTATGCCTGGGTGACGGCGATGGCGGTCACGGCAATCAGCTCCTTTTTCCTGACGGGGCTCAATGGCACCCAGTTCAGCTGGATTCACGGCTTGTCGGCCTGGACGATCATTGGCCTGCCCATGGGCATCACCGCAGCGCGCCGGAAGGACATTGCCGGGCATCGCAAGCAGATGACCGGCATGTTTACAGGGGGCATGTTGGTTGCCGGCCTGTTTACCTTCCTGCCGGGCCGGATGATGTGGTCGATATTCTTCGGCGCCTGACCGGAATAGCCCCTTACCGCCCCCTCCAAAGACCGCTACACCTTGGCAGGTGAGGTCTTTTGGAGGGGTAATATGAAACGTGTTGTCAGTGCAGTTCTCGTTGCAGGTCTTGCCGCATGCCAGGCGCCGGGACCGATCACCATTCCGGGCATTACGCGCGCGCCGCAAAGCGCCGAGGACGCGCTGGAAGCCTATTACCGATCCTTGCCGGACGAGTTCTATCCGCGCGCGCCTGCGGGTCTGTCGCTGCCGGACGAAAATGCACCGCTGTCGCGGGTGCTCGTCGGCTCCTGTCATGATGAAGAGGTCGCAGGCGCGAGCGCCACATTGCAGCGTGTTGCCTCAGAAGAGGCCGACCTGTTCCTGATGATTGGCGACAATGTCTATGGCGACAAGGACGGCATGGCCTATGCCAATAATCAGGCCGACCTCGACGAATTGCGCGAAAGCTTTGCTGACCTCGCCGCGCGGGAGGATTTCAAGGCCGTGCGCGCGGCCCATCCGATGATGGTGGCGTGGGACGATCATGATTACGGCGCCAATGATGCGGGCCGCGAATTCCCGTTCCGCCGCCTGGCCGAGCGGGTGCATGAGCGGTTCTGGGGGCTGGAGAACAAGGATGTCGGGGCGTGGCCCGGCACCTATTATGCCCGCAGCTTCGGCCCCGAAGGCCAGCGCACCCAGATCATCATGCTGGACACACGCTTCTTCCGCTCGCCGCTGACCGCGACGGACGAATACGGCGTGACCGGCAAGGAGCGCTACATCCCGTCCTCCGATCCCAATCAGGACATGCTGGGCAATGACCAGTGGACCTGGCTGGAAAACCAGCTGCAGAAACCGGCGGATTTGCGCCTGATCGTCTCGTCGATCCAGGTCTTGCCGACCGATGGGCATGGCTGGGAAAGCTGGTCGCGCCTGCCAGCCGAACAGCAGCGCCTCTATAACCTTATCGGGGAGACAGGCGCCAATGGCGTCGTCTTCGTATCCGGCGACCGGCATACGGCGTTCCTGTATCGCAGCGAGGCGGCGTTGCCCTATCCGGCCTATGAACTGACAGCATCGTCGCTGAATGTTTCGTGGGCCGAGTCCACCGACGAGACCGACACGGCCCAGATCGGGGAAGGCTTCCCACCGGACAATTATGGCGCCATCGGCATCGACTGGACGGCTGGGTCGGTCGACCTTGAAATAAAAAATGCTGCTGGCGAGACGGTTCGCCAAACAACCGCCCAATTCCGGTAGCTATGGCACGCGGCAACAGAAAGGCCGCCTGTAGATTATGACTGAAACCCGTAACGTCTTTGCCATCATCCTGGCGGTGATGATCCTCCAGATTGCGGGCGGCCTGCTCAGCATGCTGACCCCTCTGGGTCTTGAGGCCCTGGGGACGGCGCCGCAATTCATTGGCGGCATCGCGGCGCTGTATGCGACCGGCTTCATGCTGGGCGCATGGACCGCGCCGGCCGCTTTGGCCTCATTCGGCAATATCCGCCTGTTCGCAGCCGCGGCGGCCGTGACATCAGCCGGGTCGATTGCCTTGTCGCTCTGGTATGAGCCGGGCTTCTGGGCGATCGTACGGATCGTACAGGGCGTCAGTTTCGCCTATATGTTCACCAGCGTCGAAAGCTGGCTCGGTCAGGCCGTGCCGGACAAGTCGCGCGGCAATGTGATGGGCATCTATCATACGGGCGCCAAGCTCTCGCTTATGATCGGGCCGTTTTTCGTGGCGGGCCTGTCGCCCCTCGACAGCCGCGCCTATAGCTGGGCGGCGCTGTTCCTGACGCTGGCGCTGGTGCCGATCTGCCTGACCCAGCAGGAACAGCCCGAAACGCGCGACCGGACCACGATGCCGCTGGGCAAGCTCTACCGGCTGGCGCCAGCGGCGGTGATCGGTGTCGCGCTGGCTGGCGTCATCAATACCGGCACGCTCGCCCTGTTGCCGATCTATTTCGAGGGCTTCGCAATTGGCGGGGGAGGGACGGCTGCGGCGGCCACGGCCCTGGCTGCTGCCTGGCTGGGCGGGCTTGTCATCCAATGGCCGGCAGGTCGTCTGTCCGACCGAATCGAACGGCGGCTGGTCATTGCTGTCCTGAGTGCCGTGTCCGGCCTGGCGGCGATGGTGATCGCGATATTCGGCCGCAGCTTTGGCGAAATTGGCGTGATGCTGGTGCTGATCGTGTGGGGCGGCGGCGCGCTGACCTTTTACGGCCTCTGCGTGGCGCATGCGATCGACCGGACGCCCAAGGGAAAGATTCCGCAGGTCATGTCCGGCCTGTTGTTCATCTGGGCCGGCGGGTCGATTGTCGGGCCGCTCCTCTCCGGTATCGCCATGCGGGCTGCAGGTGCGACGGGCCTGTTCGGATTAGCCGGCCTGTTGCTCATCCTGTTGGCATTCATCATGGTGTGGCGGGTTTCCGCACGGGCAGCGCCGGAAGAGCACCAGCAGGAGGATTGGAGCCCGATCCTGCCCACGCCCATGGCCAGTGTGGAGCTGGATCCCCGCAATCCGGAGCGGGAAGCCGAAACCTGAGTCCAAAGTTGAGTACTCAGCTGGTTTACGGGCCTGCCAAGCCTGTTATATAGCGCGGACGATCAAACGGGCCGGCCCTGTGCCGGCTCTTTCCGCAAGCCAGGGCAGACAAGGCAAGTTTCCATGAACATACACGAATACCAGGCCAAGGCCGTGCTGAAATCTTTCGGCGCTCCAGTGGCAGAAGGCGTACCCGTTCTTTCTCTCGATGATGTGCAAAAGGCGGTCGATACGCTGCCGGGGCCGCTCTGGGTCGTGAAGTCCCAAATTCATGCCGGTGGACGCGGCAAGGGCAAGTTCCTTGAAGCCGCAGCTGGCGAGAAGGGCGGCGTTCGCCTCGCCTTCTCCAAGGACGAAGTCATGGAGCACGCCAAGGCGATGCTCGGCCATCACCTCGTCACCGCGCAAACCAGCGACGCTGGCAAGCAGGTCAACCGCCTCTACATCGAAGACGGCGCCGACATTGACCGCGAACTCTATCTCTCCCTGCTGGTCGACCGCGCCACGGGCCGTCCGGCCTTTGTTGCCTCCACCGAAGGCGGCATGGACATCGAGGAAGTCGCGCACGAGACGCCCGAGAAAATCCTCACCCTGCCAATCGACCCGACCACGGGCGTGACCGATGCCGATGCGGCGCAGCTCTGCGACGCGCTGAAGCTCGACGGCGCCGCCCGCGAAGACGGCATGAAACTGTTCCCGATCCTCTACAAGGCCTTCATCGAGAAGGACATGGCGATGCTCGAGATCAACCCGCTGATCGTCATGGAAAATGGCCGTCTGCGCGTTCTCGACGCCAAGGTCAGCTTCGACGGCAACGCCCTGTTCCGCCACCCCGACATTGTCGAGCTGCGGGACACGACCGAGGAAGACGAAAAAGAGATCGAGGCCTCCGAGTGGGACCTCGCCTATATCGCCCTCGACGGCACCATTGGTTGCATGGTCAACGGCGCAGGCCTGGCCATGGCGACGATGGACATCATCAAGCTGTACGGCGAAGAGCCGGCAAACTTCTGTGACGTTGGCGGCGGCGCCAATGCCGAGAAAGTTGCGGCAGCCTTCAAGATCATCATGAAGGACCCGAACGTGAAGGGTATCCTCGTGAACATCTTCGGCGGCATCATGAAATGTGACGTCATCGCCGAGGGCGTGATCGCCGCGGTGAAGGAAACCAACCTCGCTGTGCCGCTGGTTGTTCGCCTCGAAGGTACGAACGTCGAAATGGGCAAGGAAATCATCAAGAATTCCGGCCTGAACGTCATCCCCGCCGATGACCTCGACGATGCCGCCCAGAAAATTGTCGCGGCGGTCAAAGGATGATCATCGACGGCCAGCATCCTCTGCCTGACGCAATTCTTGCAGGTGCAATCGGCATGACGTTTGTTGCGTCGAGCCTCGCATCTGCTTGGTTGTGGCCAAAGGTTCGGCGGGGAAGCTGGAAACCAAAATTGCTTATGTTCGCGGGAGCCGCTGGAGCTTCAATGGCGTTCAGTCTTGCCGTGCCGCTGGTGTCGGTACTGCTCCTCCATGGACTGGCGCCGCTGTTCAATTATGAACTGTCTTACAACGGTGCGGATGCCATTGCTCTGACGCTCCTTGTTAGCCTTGCGCCTTGGATTGCATTTTTAGCGTTCTTTACGCCAGGCTATATTTTTAGCGCCCTGAAACATAGCGAGCCAGCAGGAAATAGTATGTCCGCATAGTGTGCGGCTGAAGGAAACGATTAATGTCCATTCTCATCGACAAGAATACCAAAGTCATCGTCCAGGGCCTGACCGGCAATACGGGCTCTTTCCACACCAACCAGGCGCTGGAATATTACGGCACGCAAATGGTTGCCGGGACGCACCCTAAGAAGGCTGGCCAGAAATGGACCGCCGACAACGGCACCGAGCTGCCGATCTTCGCCAATGCGGGTGAAGCCGCCAAGGCAACCGGCGCCAATGCGTCCGTGATCTACGTGCCGCCAGTCGGCGCAGCTGCTGCCATCGAAGAAGCCATCGACGCGGAAATTCCGCTGATCGTCTGCATCACCGAGGGCGTTCCTGTGCTCGACATGGTGCGTGTGAAGGCGAAACTGGAAAAATCCAAATCACGCCTGATCGGTCCGAACTGCCCCGGCCTGCTGACGCCGGAACAGTGCAAGATCGGCATCATGCCCGGCAAGATCTTCCAGAAGGGCACCGTCGGCGTCGTGTCACGCTCTGGTACGCTGACCTATGAAGCCGTGTACCAGACCTCTCAGGCGGGCCTTGGCCAGACGTCTGCCGTTGGTATTGGTGGCGACCCGGTCAAGGGCACCGAGTTCATCGACGTGCTGGACATGTTCCTGTCCGACGACGAGACCCAATCGATCATCATGATCGGCGAAATTGGCGGCAGCGCCGAAGAGGAAGCTGCGCAATTCCTGATCGACGAAGCCAAAAAGGGCCGGAAAAAACCGATGGTCGGCTTTATTGCGGGCCGGACTGCGCCGAAGGGGCGTACGATGGGCCATGCCGGTGCTATCGTTTCAGGCGGTCAGGGCGATGCCGAGAGCAAGATCGCGGCGATGGAAGAGGCGGGTATTCGCGTCTCCCCGTCACCCGCTCGTCTCGGTACGACCATGGTCGACGTATTGAAGGGCTAGCGCCCGGATATACATCTAAGCCAGGACGGCCCGTCCGGGCCAGTCTGGCGAGGCCAGCATCTGTCCCCGCACAGGCCGTCCTAGAGAACTTCAGTCCCGGTAGGAACCGGGCAAGTATTTTGTTCCTTAATGTCAGGGAACAGGTCCCAAAGGACGGATTGAAAAATGGCAGATGATGGCAGCCCGGTAGACGGCTCGCGCGGCGCAGGTAACAGCGCCATGCTGGAAACAGCGTTCCTGTATGGCGGCTC
>DHZF01000124.1:15550-16695 GCA_002414505.1 Hyphomonas sp. UBA5111
TGGCTGGAGCAGATGCAGGCCGCATATGCGAAGAATCCCGCGTCAGTTCCCGAGAGCTGGCGCGAATTCTTTGCCGAACTGGGCGATGATTCGGGCGACGCCGCGCGCAATGCCGGGGGCGCCAGCTGGAAACGGGGCGACTGGCCCCGTCCGGTCAGCGACGAACAGGTCGCGGCCTTCGACGGCAATTGGGCGCTGGTCGAGCCGAAGCTCGAAAAGAAGCTGAAATCTGCCAAGCCGGGCGCCTCTGCCGAGGAAATTGCACAGAACGTCAAGGATTCGATCCGCGCGATCATGATGATCCGCGCCTATCGCATGCGCGGCCATCTGGCTGCGCAGCTCGATCCGCTGACGCTCGATTCGCCGGAAAGCCAGCCGGAACTCGACCCGGCCAGCTATGGCTTCGGTCCGGAAGACATGGGCCGCAAGATCTTCATCGACGGCTATCTCGGGCTCGACCATGCGACCGTCAGCGAGATGCTGGACATCCTCCAGCGGACCTATTGCTCGACGCTCGGCATCGAGTTCATGCACATTTCCGATCCGGAAGAGAAAGCCTGGCTGCAGGAGCGGATCGAAGGCCCGGACAAGGGTGTTGCGTTCACCGAGCAGGGCAAGAAGGCGATCCTCGCCAAGCTGATCGAAGCGGAGACGTTCGAACGTTTCCTGCACAAGCGCTATCCGGGTACGAAGCGGTTCGGCCTCGATGGCGGGGAAGCCGCTGTGCCGGCGCTGGAGCAGATCATCAAGCGCGGCGGCGCGCTCGGGGTGCGCGAGATTGTTGTCGGCATGCCGCACCGTGGCCGCCTCAACATGCTGGCCGCCGTGATGGGCAAACCCTACGAGCAGATCTTCCACGAATTCCAGGGTGGTAACACGCAAGGCGCCGGCGAGTTCGGCTCGGGCGATGTGAAATACCATCTCGGTGCGTCGTCTGACCGCGAGTTCGACGGCAATGAAGTCCATTTGTCCATGAACGCCAACCCGTCCCACCTCGAAGCGGTGGACCCGGTTGTTCTGGGCAAGTCACGCTCGAAGCAGGAAATGCTGCATCGGGAAAGCGGCGTGCTGGACCGTTCGACGGTCCTGCCACTGCTGCTGCATGGCGATGCCGCCTTTGCAGGGCAGGGCGTCGTGTCGGAATG
>DHZF01000026.1 GCA_002414505.1 Hyphomonas sp. UBA5111
ATCTCGACGGTGCGCGTGGTCCCCGCCCCGAACGGCTCCGGGCTCGTCCAGATCACCTTCGTGATCGGCAGCCATTCCGTCCATGCCTCTGCGTCCAGCAAGGCGGCCCATACGGCGGAGGCCGGAAATGGGAATGCATGCGTGACCCGCAGTTTCGGGCTCACGGTCGCGAGATAGTCTTCGCCGACCGGTTTGTGCTGTTTCAATGACTTGGCCATTCAGTTCCCCTCTTCCTGATTTCACTCAGGATGGGAGCGGACCGAATGACCTGTCAAACCGTGCCGCCACGGCAGCACGGGACAGTCAGTCGCCAGGAATCAGTCCCGCAGCAATTCGTTGACGCCGGTCTTGGAGCGGGTCTGGGCGTCGACGGTCTTGACGATGACGGCGCAGGCGAGGCTTGGGCCGCCATTCTTGTCGGGCAGCGTGCCCGGAACAACCACGGAATAAGGCGGCACCTTGCCATAGGTGATCTCGCCGGAATGGCGGTCCACAATCTTCGTCGACTGGGTGATGAACACGCCCATCGCGATGACCGAGCCTTCCCCCACGACCACGCCTTCGACCACTTCGGACCGCGCACCGATGAAGCAATTGTCTTCGATGATGGTCGGGTTCGCCTGCAGCGGTTCGAGGACGCCGCCAATGCCGGTGCCGGCGGAGATGTGGCAGTTCTTGCCGACCTGCGCGCACGAGCCGACGGAGGCCCAGGTGTCGATCATCGTGCCTTCGCCGACATAAGCGCCGATGTTCACATAGGACGGCATCAGGACCGCATTCTTCGCAATGAAGGCGCCGCGACGGACAGCGGCCGGGGGTACCGCGCGGAAGCCGGCGGCCTCGAATTCCGATGAGCCCCAGCCCTGGAATTTCGATGGGACCTTGTCCCACCAGTTTCCGCCGCCTGGCACGCCGGAAATCATCCCATTGGCGTTGAGACGGAAAGAGAGCAGGACGGCCTTTTTCAGCCATTGGTGAACCGTCCAGCTGCCATCGCCATTCGGGCTGGCAACGCGGGCCTCGCCGGAATCGAGCAGGTCGATGGCGGTCTCGACGGCGTCACGCACCTCACCCCGGGTTTCGGTCGTGAGCGTGTCGCGCGTTTCCCACGCCTTTTCGATTGCTTTGGCAAGGGCTTCAGTCATCAGGGTCTCCGGTGCCGGTTCTGGGCAAGGTTTCAATCGCCGCCTCCAGGAAGGCAGCCAAGTCGCCCGTCACATAGTCTATGTGATCCGGCCCGTCATCCCCCAACAGGTCCTGCAGGTTCGCCGGGCGCGCCTCGATCGGTTCATGGCTCCAATCCTTGTCCGAATGCACCAGGACGGTTGTGAACCCCATATCCTTGGCAGGCAGCAGGTTCCGGGCAAGGTCCTCGAAGAAGATGGCCTCATGAGGCGCAACCGTATGCAGCGCGCAGAACCGATCATAGGAATCCCGGTGCGGCTTGGGCGCATATTCGGCGTCCTCGATGCCGAAACTGCCATGAAACAGGTCTGCAAGACGCATCTTGTCGACGACCCGTTCGGCATGGCGGCGGGATCCATTGGTGTAGACAAATTTCCGGCCCGGAAGGGCGCGGATCGCCTCGCGCAGCACCGGCAAGTCCGGCAGCGGTGACAGGTCGATGTCATGCACATGGTGCAGGAAGTCGGCAGGATCGATCTGATGGACCTGCATCAGTCCGGACAGCGTGGTCCCATAGGTCGCATAATAGTCCTTCTGGACCTTGCGCGCCTCTACCGGGTGCAGGTTCAAGGCGCGCGAGACAAAATCCGTCATGCGCGTGTCGATTTCGGCGAACAGATCGCACTCGGCCGGATAGAGCGTGTTGTCGAGATCAAACACCCAGTCGGTGACATGTCCGAAACTGCCGAAGGGCGACAGATGCACCCCAGCCTTGGGAGAGCTCATTGGCTGCCGGCCTTGGCGAAGTCCCGCTCGAAGAATTCAAACACGAGGCGCTGATCCACCGGCTCGGGCGCGGCGGCGAACAGCGCCGTACGATAGGCCGAGGCCTCGCAATCATCCCGGCCGACAATGGCAAATTTTGCCCGGCCGACGCAAAACGGATCAGACGCCTTGGCCAGTGTCCGTATGCGTGTGCCGTCCTCCATCTCGCCATAGACGTAGTGCTCGGTGCCGCGCAGGGCCTTGTCGATCACGCGCGCACAACCGCCCGCCTCCAGCATCCACCAGCCCCGGCTTTCCCACCCCTCGGTGCCACGGCGACCAATCGCGCTCCAGACCCGTTTATCGGTGCGGTTACACAGGGTAAATCCGACATTGCGGCCATTCTCCTTGGCCACCTGTTCGAGAAAGTCGATCAGGTCTGAATCGGAGGTCGATTCCGGTAGCTTGTTCTCTTCGAGGAATTTGCCGATCGCGGTGCGGGTCTTGTAGCCAATCCGGCCATCAATCGCGCCGGACAGCACCCCCGCCTCTTCCAGCAGGCGCTGGATGCCAGCCGCCTGGGCGGTGGCGCGGTCATAATTCTCAATCTCGGTGAAGGTCGTGGTCCAGCGTGACCGGCTCGAAATCTCGACCGAACGAAACCCGCGCGCTTCCAGTCCCATGGCATTGCAATTGGGCGGGCTCTCCAGTGAGAAGCCGCCGGTTGGGTCAACGCACAGCTCGCGTTCGCCGCCCCATTCCCTCAGGCCGCCGCGATGCGCGGTGGAGGTCCGACCATAGACATAGTGGATTTTCGGATCGAGCGGCGCACGCACGGCAACCTGACAGGAACCAGGCTGCAGCTTGATCCAGCCATCGACCGTGACGGAGCCGCCCACGGGCCGGCCCACAGCCGTTTCGATGATGTAGCTGGTCTCGTTGCAAAGCTTCCAGCCATCGCCGGACGCGCCCTGTGCCTGCGCGATAGCGGGGACGCCCGCAACCGCCGCGAGCAGGACAAGACCTTTAAGAAATGAGCGTACCTGCGCCATGTTCGGTAAATAGCTCCATGAGGAGGGCATGCGGGGCACGCCCATCGAGGATCACTGCCGCCTCGACCCCATGTTTTACGGATTGCGCCGCAGTTTCAAGCTTCGGTATCATGCCACCTGCAGCTGTGCCGTCCGCGATCAGGCCGGGAATGTCGTCCACGGCCACTTCGCGCATCAGCTTCTTCTGCTTGTCCAACACCCCGGCCACATCGGTCAGAAGGAACAGGCGGCTTGCGCCCAGCGCAATGGCGAGCGCGCCAGCAGACGTATCGGCGTTCACATTATAGCGGTGTTGGCCATCGGCGCTCACACCCACCGGGGCGACCACCGGAATCAATTGGGAATCGGCTTTCAGCAAGGCATCCAGGACGCTTGTGTCCACAGCGCTCGGCTCTCCCACAAAGCCAAGGTCCAGCACCTGTTCGATATGGCTGTCCGGGTCGCGTTCGGTCTTCTTGGCTTTCTCGGCCTGGATCAGATTGCCATCGGAGCCCGACAGGCCAACCGCCTTGCCGCCGGCCTGGTTAATGGCCCGGACGATGGATTTGTTGATCGGCCCGGAGAGGACCATTTCCACCACTTCCATCGTGGCCTCATCGGTCACCCGCAGGCCGCCCTTGAATTCGGAGACAATGCCCAGCCGGTCCAGCAGCTTGCCGATCTGCGGCCCGCCGCCATGCACGATGACCGGATTGATGCCCAGCGTCTTCAGCAGGACCACGTCGCGCGCAAAGATCGCGGACAGGCGCTCATCCACCATGGCGTGGCCACCATATTTCACGACGATTGTCTTGCCGGCATAGCGCTGGATATAGGGCAGCGCCTCGGAAAGGGTCTGGGCCGTGAACTGCGCGTCTGAGATCTGGTCTGTCATGCGCGCCCCTTTAGCGTGGTTTGGCGACAGGACAAACTCGAATTCTAGAGCGGTCGCTGCATGAAGACGCTGTTCGGGTCGAGCGTGTACTCGCCGAAGGGCGAACAATATTCGAATCCATACGCCTCATAGATGCGCCGCGCCGGCAGGAAGCCGACCATGGAGCCGGTTTCGAGATACAAGGCGGAATAGTTGCGCCGCTCGGCTTCGGCCATGATGTGCTCCAGCATCCGGCGGCCATGCCCCTGCCCCCGCAAATCGGAGCGTGTGTGCATGGATTTCACCTCACCGGTCACGTCAGGCAGGGCCTTCAGCGCACCACACCCCACCAGCACGTCATCATCCCACATCGACCAGACGGTCACGTCCGGCGTGCGCAGGCCCTCCGCAGGCAGGAAATGGCAACTGCCCGGAGGGGACAGGGCCAGCATCAGATCCGCATGCGTGCGCAATAGCGCCAGCATGTCCGGACTGGTCACGTCATCTACTCTGATTTCAATCGGCATATATTGCGCCGCTCCCGAATTACTCCGGCGCACATGTAATCGCAATTTGCAGCGCTATTCCAGCCCGGCAATCTCTGCGCGTAATTCGGGAATTCCCCACCCTTTTTCAGACGAGGTCTGACGCACGACCGGATGGGCTGCGCCGCGCTTTTTGAGCTTGGCGGCAATCTCGTCGACGCGCGCCTCAACTTCGGATTTCTGCATCTTGTCGACCTTGGTCAGGACGATCTGGTAGGTGACCGCCGCCTTGTCGAGCATGGTCATGACTTCCTCGTCCGTATCCATCAGGCCCCGGCGGGAATCGACCAGCAGGAAGACCCGGCGCAACGACGCACGGCCGCGCAGATAGGAGCGCGTCAGCCGCATCCAGCCCTCGGCCTGCGTGCGGCTGACCTTGGCATAGCCGAAGCCCGGCAGGTCGACGAGGAACATGCGGCCTTCGCCGAGATCGAAATAATTGATCTCGCGCGTGCGGCCCGGCTCAGCCGAAGACCGCGCCAGTTTCGCGCGATTGGTCAGCGCATTGATGAGGGATGACTTGCCGACATTCGACCGGCCCGCAAAGCAGACTTCCGGGCGGTCTGCCGTGGGCAGGCCCTTCAGGTCCACCACGCCCTTGACGAACACGACCGACCCGGCAAACAGGACACGTCCAACTTCGAGCGCTTCTTCACTGAAGCCGTCTGCGGTTTCCATCTGACTATTCCGCCGCTTTCTTCTTGCCGTGGAACAGCCGGCTCACGAATTTGCCAATCTCGGTGTCGACGCCATTCCGGCGCATGATGAAGTATTGCTGCGCGAAGGAAAGCAGGTTCGACCACACCCAGTACATGACGAGGCCCGACGCAAATCCACCGAATACGAACATGAAGACCAGCGGCATCGCCTGGATGATCCGGCGCTGGGTCGGGTCCGGCGGCGGCGGGCTGAGCGTCTGGATCGCCGCCATGGTCACACCGTACAGGATCGGCAGGATACCGATACCGATGATGATTCCGATGACCGGGATGGTCTTCAGATCCGTGGCTGACCACCACGGGATCAGGCCGAACAGATTGCCGATGGCGGTTGGATCGGGCGCGGAAAGATCCTTGAGGAAGCCGAACGAAGCGTGGCGCATCTCGATCGTGACATAGAGCGTCTTGTAGAGCGCGTAGAAAATCGGGATCGTGAACAGGATCGGCAGGCAGCCACCAACCGGATTGGCACCTTCCTGTTTGTACAGCTTCATGACCTCCTGCTGCTGGCGCTGGGGATCGGCTTTGAAGCGCTCGCGGATTTCCTGCATCGGCTCCTGCAGCTTCTTCATCTTCGCCATGGATTTGTAGCTCTGATTGTAGAGCGGCACGAGCGGCAGCTTGATCAGAACCGTGAAGGCCAGAATCGCCCAGCCAAACGAGCCCACAATGCCGGACAGCCATTCCAGCGCATAGAAGAAGGGTTTGGTAAGGAAGAAGGCCCAGCCCCAGTCAATGGCATCCACCATCCGGGGAATACCCAGTTCGTTCTGATACTGTTGCAGCACTTCAAACCGTTTCGCCCCGGCATAGAGGCTGTTGGCCATGGTCTGGCTTTCGCCGGGCGCGAGCGTCAGCGGCGCAGATTCCGTGCGCACTTCCAGTGGCTGGCCACGCGATAGCTTGCGCTTGTCGACAAGGCCCGCAAAGAACTGGTCCTGCTGGGGCACGAGAGCGCCCAGCCAATACATGTCCGACAGGCCCCACCAACCGCCCTGGTCAGATGGGAACGTGCCTTCACTGGTCTCGCCCTTGATGTCCTTCAACTGGAACAGGGGCTTGTATTTCTTCAGGCGCAGTTCGCCGTTCACAACGCCCATCAGGCCCATATGCGCAAGGCCGTTCTTGGCCGAGGAGCCCGGATCAGTTGTCTCAAGGAATTCCTTGTAATCCCCATGGCGCTCGATCGAGCCGATGGCCCGGACCTGACGCGCATCAGCGGAATTATTCGTGACTGTGTCGGTGAAGGTGAACAGGTAATCCTCGTCGACGGAAATGACCCGGTCGATGGTCAGCCCTTCGCTTTCGAGACGCAGCATGAGGGGGTTGCCGGGCGTCAGCTGCCCTTCCCCGACTTGCGTCCAGGGCGAGTTGCGCCCTGCAACCAGTTTTGAGCCATCCGCCCAATACCAGGTGGCGAAATAGCCGAACTCGGTATTCTCCGGACGAAACAGGCGGACTTCCTGTTCCTTGTCGACGGTGAGGTAGTGCTTCTTCAGGCTGAGATCATCAATCCGCGATCCGGCAAGGCGGATCGTGCCGTCCACGGAGGCGGCATCAAACGGCACGCGCGTATCATCCTGCAGCGCTTCCTCGACCGGTTTGATTTCGGCAATTGCCGGCGCATCGGCCGCGACCGTTGGGCCGGTCTGCTGTTCGGCTTCACGTACGGCCTGAGTGGCTTCGAATTCTTCCTGCGCAGGCTTCATGATGAAGGCCTGATAGGCAAAAACGAAGGCGATCATGGCGACCATGGCGATCAGGAAATTGCGCTGGTCTTGTTTTTCCATCTGGCGGGATCCCGGCAAATCTTGTGAGCACGCCGGAATCGGCGGCGGTGGGGTTAATCAGCGGCGAGGCTT
>DHZF01000048.1:0-122547 GCA_002414505.1 Hyphomonas sp. UBA5111
TAGCGCGGCTCGTTGAGGCGCAGATCGACGGTGACGATGGCTGGCGTGGCCAGTTTCACGGTCTGCAGGCCGCCATCGACTTCGCGGGTCACGGTCAGGGCGTCGCCGTCCTTCTCGATCTTGTAAGCGAAGGTGCCTTGCGGCCAGTCCAGCAGCGCGGCCAGCATCTGGCCGGTCTGGTTGGAATCATCGTCGATGGCCTGCTTGCCGAGCAGCACCAGGTCCGGGCTCTCGTCGGCAATGACTTTTGCAAGGATTTTCGCAACGGCCAGTGGCTCGACGGTTTCGTCGGTATTGATCAGGATACCGCGGTCACCGCCCATGGCGAGCGCCGTGCGAATGGTTTCCTGAGCCTGTTTCGGGCCGATCGAGACGATCACGACTTCGGTCGCCGTACCGGCTTCCTTCATGCGAACTGCTTCTTCGACAGAAATCTCGTCAAATGGGTTCATCGACATTTTGACGTTTGCGAGATCGACACCCGTCTGATCGGGCTTCACCCGAACCTTGACGTTATAGTCGATGACGCGTTTGACCGGCACCAGGACCTTCATACAACCGCTCCTTAATTTGTAATTCACTTCCGCCAGCGACATGTGCCGCTTCAGGCAGAGACAATGAGCAAGGGACTAGGGAAGCGGGGCCAACGCGTCAAGAGAATAAAACAAGCGTACTATACCCGGCTGACCGACGGGGATTGTCTGAAGGGAGGGGTCAGAGGTGATCCAGTTCGGCGCGTATCTTCGTCATTTGCGCCTTGGTCTGGGATGCTTGATCAAGCATCCAGCACTTGAGGGCATTCACATCCGTCGATGCATCCCTGCCGGTTCTGTACACGAACCGGTGAGGAATATCGAGTTCCACACAGGCTCGGGCGGCCGGGACAAGACGTCCGGTCATGAGATCGTCGGCCACCAGAAACAGTTGGCCCAAGGCAATGCCGGCGCCGTTACGCGCTGCCTGATAGGTGAGGCTCAGATTGTCAAACTCCAGTCCATTCGCGAAAGGCGGTGCCGGAAGGTTCATTCGATCAAAATACTGCTCCCAAAATGGTCTCTCCCGTCGGGCAAACAGAATCGGCGGGGCATCTGCCGAGAAGAAGTCTCCTTCGAGTGCGCGCGTCCGTGTCCCCCCGTCCGCGCAGACCAGAAGAAAAATTGTGTTGAAGAGGTCGACACTGAGCACATCCCGCTGGAGGACGGGAAGGGCACTGATCGCAGCATCGATCGGTTCGCTCGCAAAATTGGTTTCGTTGAGTGACTGTTTCAACTGGACCGCGATGTCCGGATGCCGCCGCCTGAAATCGGGAAGACGTGGCGACAGCCAATCGGTTGCAAAACTCGTATAGGCGCGAAATCGGATCGCGTGTTTTGTGCCGACGTGTCGGCTCCGACTGGCATTGTCGATAAGATCGAATGCGGAGGCGATCTGATCGTGATAGAGTTCTCCTCCTTGCGTCAAAAGCATGCCATTATGCTGACGCAGGAATAATTTATAGCCGAGATAGTCTTCAAGCAGGTTGACATGCCGGCTCACCGCGCCAACGGAAACCCCCAACTCTCTGGAAGCAGCGCTCAGGCTTCCTGTGCGTCCGGTAACTTCGAACGCCCGCAGGGCGTTCAGAGGGGGCAAATGGTGTCGCATCTATCACCTTTCTAATTTTCTGAAGGCCAAGTTGCCTCGAATGTCACTGGTCTGGCAAGATGAGAGGCGGCAATCTGTGAAACAGGTTCCCCGCCAGATGGGAGCTCAGTGAGGGAGGTCAATAAAATGAAGCGCATATTTTGTCTTGAGTTTGCTGTACGTGTACCGACGTATGAGGCAGAGCTGTCATGAAAATGCTTGCGGGGAAAACAGCTGTCGTAACCGGCGGGGCAGGGGGAATGGGACGGGCTCACGCCCTGCGGCTCGCTGCCTTAGGGGCAGACGTGGCCATACTGGATATCGACCTTGCAATGGCGTCGAAATTTGGAGAACAGCTGACGGCGGCCTCCGTTCAGGAGGAATTGGAGGCGCTGCAGGTGCGCGCGATCGGGATTGAAGCCGATCTCTCTGTCGAGAATGAGGTCAGGCAGGCGGTAGACAGGATTTCCAAAAAGTTTGGCCGTATCGACATCCTGGTCAATAATGCGGGGGGAGCCATCACGAAGATTGACCAGAGCTCAGCCGTGAATACGTCGGGAGAGGACCGCGCCGTCCTTTTCGCTGCGAATTTCGAAACGACCGTAAACATGTGCCAGGCCTGCTCGCCACACTTGATGCAGCGCGGTGGTGCAATCGTGAATATTTCAACCATCGGTGCGTTTGCGGACGATCTTGAGGGACGGCTCGCCATGTATGGTGCAGCGAAAGCCGCAGTCGAGAAATATTCCAAATCCTTAGCGGTCGAGCTGGGGCCATATAATGTTCGTGTGAATTGCATCGCGCCGGGCTTGATTGAAACGCCGCGCATCAAGGCGCTCGCCCCGAGCCGTAATCTAGCGACTGGACATCAGGCGCGCACGATCCCCTTGCGTCGTCTGGGGCAGATTGAAGATGTGGTCGGGGTCATGGAGTTTCTCGTCAGCGACCAGGCCGCCTATGTCACAGGTGAAAGCATTAAAGTTGCAGGCGGACACACACTGGTCACGACCTAGCGGTCGGCATCAATATTCAAGGGAGAAAGTCAGTGTCAGGAATGGAAACAATGAATGCGCGAGATGTGGCAGAATGCTGGATCCTAGGGGATGTGAATAAGGACAAGGCTGCAAAACTCCGCGTGATGGGCGAAGATATGGTGCTGGAAATACCTTTCAATGAATCGGGCAAGACAGAAGATGGGCATTTCCGGCGATACACAGGAAAGCGTGAAATCGAGGGATTTGTCGATACCGCATTTGCAGCAGAAAAATCCGTACGCCTCGTCAGTGCGGAATATGTGGTCTCCGAGGATGGGCGGACCGTTTTCGTTGAGGCGCGTGGCGAGGTAGAGATGGTGTCGGGGAAAATTTACCGGAATCGATATGTCCTCCGCTTTGATGTCGAACATGGCAAGATCAAGTGCCTGCGTGAGTTCTACAATCCCATTACCTCGGCTGTCGCATTTGGCCGACCGATCGCCGGTCAGGTCACCCTCGACTCCCTGTGACCGAAAAAAATGATAAAGAGATCTAGTATGACGAAGCTCGGATTTACCGGCAAGGTCGCGATTGTGACAGGGGCGGCAAGCGGCCTCGGTCTCAGCCATGCCAGGGCACTCGCGGAACGCGGAGCGAGTGTGCTTCTCAATGACATAGCCATACGCGACGGCGGAGAGAGCGCTGCGCAGATCGAGGCAGCCCGGTTGAGATCTGAAGGCTATGATGTTCATGCCTGCGATGCGAGTGTGGGAATTGAGGCGGATGCGGAATCCGTCATCCAGGAAGCGGTGACACGCTGGGGGCGTATCGACAGTCTCGTGAACAATGCCGGCAACTCCATCGCCGGCAGAATCCAGGATGTCAGTACCGAAGACATGCGGTCTGTCCTGGAAGTACATCTCCTGGGAATGTTCTGGACGATGCGGGCAGCCCTCAGACATATGCGCAAGCAGGATTATGGGCGTATCGTCAATACTGCCTCGGCCCTGGGCGCTTTCGGGGCGCCGGAGGCCTTGCCCTATGCGACAGCCAAAGCGGCGATCCTGGGTCTGAGCCGCTCCGCGTCACTCGACAATCGAGATCGGAATATTCGCATAAATACAATATGCCCGGTAGCCTATACACCGATGGCAAAAGCCTATTTTGAAGCGCATCCCGAATTGGACACGGCGCGCTTGGATCCGTCTGCTGTGTCTCCGCTTGTCGTCTATCTGAGCCATGAGACGTGCCAGCCAAACGGTGAAGTATTAAGCGTTGCGGCTGGACGGGTGGCCCGTATCTTTACCGCGACGGTTCCTGGATTTGTTGCCACTCCTCTGACCGCGGAAGCGGTGGCAGAAAATCTGCACATCGCGATGGATGTGTCTGACTATTCCATTCCCGGGAGTTCGATTGATCAGTACCGGCTCCAGCCGGGCTCGTGATGTGTCCTCAAGGTCTCAAACTTCCCTGTCTCGCTCCTGCCCGCCGGCCTGAGCAAAGATATGGGAGAGGCAGAATGGTGTCCGGGCCAACAGACAGGTTTGGAGACATGGAAGGGGGCAAATCGGCATGAGTGTCTCCTTATCCAGGTTGAGGCGGGTCAGTTGCGTTGTCGAGGACATCGAACTGGCCGTCCGTTATCTTGAATCCTTGTTCCGGGCGCAGCGCCTCGAAAATGTGCCAACGCAGATTCATCCCGGGAGCGGGCGCCATCTGGCTCATATTGGGCTAGGTGACCTTGTGATTGAATTGGTGGCTCCTCAAGTGAAGGATGATGCTTGGGGAGAGCGTCTCGATCAGTACGGGCCACATGTCGCAAGCCTCGCCTATGGAATCGAGGAGATGGATCAGCTTCTCGCCGATCTCTCGGATGATAATCTGGAGTTCACCCACACCGAGAGCGGCGCCATATGGTGCAGGAGCCGTGCCCTAATCGGATTTGATCTCATCCTGGAGCCAGGGGAACAGGGCCCTCTCGCGGAATTGCCCGGGGCGTGGGGGGAGGTCTCACCCATGCTCCATGTGGAAATCACGCATCATGATATCGCCCAAGCGGGAAGATGGTTGGAGCGGCTTTTCGGCTCCAAGCGAGTCGAGCAGGAATTTTCCGAATTTCTGGTTGGAATCACTGCGGGGAGAATGGACATACAGCATTTCAGTCTCGGGGATGCGGTCCTTCAATATATTGAACCGAGACATGATGCGGGTCCCTGGTGGGAGCTGCTCCAGAAAGCCGGACCGAGTGTGCACAATATTACCTGGCTGGTGAATGACATGCCTGCGGTTGCAACGGCTAGCCAGGCCGCCGGAACCCGGGACTTGAGATATTTCGAGTTCGACTATGCGCCCCTGTTCGGCGAGGAAAACAGGATTGGGGACAAGACCGTCGGACGCATCATCGACTGCGCGCATATCCTCGGCTTTCATTTGGAACTGAGCGAGCGCCAGGCCAAGAACATCAATACTTATATGTACAAGGAGGTATGAGCATGTGGAAGAAGACCCGCGTCGCTTATGTGGACAGGTCCCCAGCCGGCGAGTCGGGCACATGAGTGCGTGGACGAGCGAAATTGCTGGTAAAGTCGGAATCGCAACCTTCAATCGACCTCCGAGAAATTTCATGAGCTTTGAAGCTCTGGGGGACCTCTCTGGCATATTGAAGGAGCTTGCGGCACGAAGTGATGTGTCCATCATTATTCTGGCAAGTGCGAATGAAAAGTATTTTGTCTCGCATGCGGATCTCGACGATCTTGAGCAGGTGGCCAGCGGAAAACCGGTAGCTGGTGAACGGTCCGCCTGGCGCACCACACCCGCATTGATCGAGGCCATCCCTCAGCCCGTCATCGCAGCCGTAAATGGCCAGGCATGGGGCGGTGGTACCGAACTGGCATTGGCCTGTTCGGTGAGGGTTGCTGCCCCGGCGGCGACATTTGGATTGCCGGAAATATCAGTTGGCATGGTTCCGGGAGCCGGGGGGACGCAACGTCTGTCACGCCTCATTGGGACGGGTCGTGCGCTCGAACTTATACTCAGTGGCCGGAAGGTGAGTGCCGAAGAGGCATTCAGGATGGGCCTTGTAAATGCGATCCTGCCAAACCGGAATTTCCGTCAAGCTGTCATGGACTGGGCTCAGCAATTTGCGAGACATGATTTCGATGCCCTGGTCGCCAACAAGCGCGCCGTTACGGAAGGGGTGAGGCTGGACTTCGAGGCTGGTCTTGATCTGGAACGGAGCCTGGTTATCCCCCGGACCGCCAGCCCGCGTTCGGTTGAACTGCGCACATTGCTGATGAAACGATACGCAGCGGCGTCTCCTGATGATGAGATCGATTTCTAAAGGAGAAGGGTCATCATTGTATGCGGTTGTCCAAGCAGTGAGACCCGGAATTGTGTCAATTGATTACCAGGATATTGGAGACTGAAATGATGCCGGCAGGTGGCCACCTGGTTATTGTCATTCTTCCTAGCATATGAGACGTCCTTTCGAATTCACCGATCGTACATGCGCTCAGAACGGGCGGGCCCCAGTGCCCGGAGAGCGCACGCACACAGGATTTAAGATTCTCGGCAATCGTCGCCCCCTCGAGTAACGTACTGCGCTGCCAGGCTATTATTATTATGCATGCTAAATTACATCAACCGGGGGTGGGGTGTCATCGAAACCTGCAGCTAGTCTGGCGAGTTGACGAGGATGATCCGGGAGGACATTTCCCGTCCAGACAATGTGCAGATCAGGCCTGACGAGAAGAAATTTACATCCGTAAACGGACTGGACATGCGGCTCTGACTGGGAGAATGTCACCATAGGTGCGTGCAGATGGGAAAAGGCATCTTCGATATCAGAAGTGTCGGCTTGGCCGGTAAGGTCGACAAAGGTGAAATATGCTCCCATTCGGTCGAGTATCGAACTGTCATCGCTCAACCAGATGTGCGGGATCCGTACACCAGGATCCGTTCTGGGAAGGAAGCGAACCGTATCCCATTCTGCCGGCGTGTCCTGTGAGGGAGTGATGAGGGGGGAGCCTGCATATGAATAGCCATATTCGGCTCCAACCATTTCATGAACACGCCGGTGATGCAGATTGGCGCTGCGCGCTGTGCGCAATCGTTCGCGCGCGCCTTCGCGCGTCTCTTCCATCAGTTTTGGGCTGTGGAGGGCGCGCCATTTGCCAAGACCCTGAGCGGCCCAACCGGAGGCTTCAACATTCTTGACGCCGACAGGCCGGCGTTCAGCCTCATAAGAGGACAACAGCCCCGGACCGCCCCACCCCTTTATCGTTCCGGAAAGTTTCCAGGACAGGTCCAGCGCGTCGCCTACACCGGAATTCATGCCGAGCCCTCCCGTCGGGATAACGAGGTGGGCAGCATCTCCAGCCAGAAATACACGGCCGTTCCCATATTTTTCAGCGAGCAGAAGATGGAGATTCCATGGGCTGACATTCAATAGTTTGAAATCGAACTCGATGCCGGGGCCCACCTTCTCCCTCACCCAGGATTCGTAGTCGATATCCTCCGGCACATCTGAATTGAGCGTGAATTCCTTGCGATCCCCCTGGACGATAAGGGCAGACCCTTCGGCATCCGCAAAGTAATAATGACGGCCCTTGCCCATGGGAATGTTTTCATAGAGCTGTTCGGAGTAGAAGCAGATCTGCCTCATGCTGCGTAAATTGCCCTGACCCTCAAGTTTGATGCCGAGCTGTTTTCGGATAGTGCTGCTGCCGCCGTCACAGCCGACGAGATAAGTGCTGCAGACCTTGACCGGATTGTCGTCGGGGTCGGAGTATTCAATCACTACCCTATCTGACATGTCATGAAAGCTGAGGACATCGCACCCATATCTCACCGTGACATGCGGCGTTGCTTCAGCCACCGATTTCAGGAGCGGTTCAAGCTTGTTCTGCGAAACAAGCTGGTAGGGTTCGAGCGGCTGCGAATGATCTGTGGTTTCAGAGATTCGCTGACGGAACTCCGCGACCGTCGGATAGTGAAGTTTAAGCAATGGCTCATCACACAGGCGGGTAACGATGAAAACATCCATGGACGCATCGTCCGGATAGCCCAGCGCCCGGACCTGATCGGCAATGCCGAGGCGGCGATAGAATTCCATCGTCCGCGCATTGGACCGATCCATCTTGGGCCAAGGGCCTGTGGAGTTGTTGCGTTCCAAAATCAGCGTTCGAATGCCTCGTTGACCAAGGTCGATAGCCAGGGTCAGCCCCACCGGACCTGCCCCCGCTACAATTACATCATATCGTTCCAAGTAGTGTCTCCCTGTCTCGTGAACCCCGTGAAGGTGCCCGCCAAGTCTAGGTCAGTTGACCGGCTTGCTGAATGACAGAAACAGCAAGCCTGTGTTCAGGTTTTTAGAAACTAGAAACAGAGGGAAGACCCCGCTATTAGGGAAATGAGAGTGCGTTTGCCCGATTTCGAAACGCGCCGTGTCCGGATGGATCGAGAGAGTTTTCAATATGCCTTCAAGACAGTCCAAAAATAGTTCTCAGTCAGAGTGTTCGCCAAGGTTTGAGGGCCTCGGGAAGATCCTTGCGCAAGTTCAGCAAGGGGGCAGGATATATGGAGGGAGTGGCAGACTTCCCTGCAGAGCGACTGCGCGCGCTCGCCTCGCATTCGACAGAAGATCCGGTGAGCCCAATACGGCAGGAGGTATCGTATGCTAAAGGAATCAGGGAAGCTGCCAACCGAGACAGATGTTTTGGTATTGGGAAGCGGTATTGCCGGTCATTGCGCCGCATTGGCGGCGGCAGAGGCTGGCGCTGAGGTCCTGCTGCTGGAAAAATCGTCCCAGCCCGGAGGGAGTTCGGCGATTGCCGGAGGCGCCTTCGTTTTTTGTGGAACCGAGGAACAGGCAGCAGCCGGACAGAAGGACAGTCTCGACGCATTGCGGCAAGATCTTCTGGAAAGCGGCAAGAACCAGAATAATCCCGAGCTTATTGAGCGGTTCTTGGACAGTCAGCTCGAGACGTACACTTTCCTGAAAAGACATGGAGTCAAATTCGAGCTTCATGTCGTACCGGAGCCGGCAATATCCAGGGCTCATGTAACAGGGACAGGTCGGGCGATCACTGTCTTGCACATGGCCGTGCAGGCTGAGCCAAGGATCCACTACGCCTCTAAATCGCCAGGTATCAGGCTTCACCGCTCAGCTCGGTCGGGTAGAGTAGAAGGGGCTGCAGTGCTGTTCGGAGATCAGGAGACATTCATTCAAACGCGCGGCGGCGTTATCCTGGCCACCGGCGGATTTTCAAGGAGCCGGGAGCTGCTTCAAACCTACGCGCCGGAACTGGTAAGTGCCGTAAAACATGGGGGGATAGCCAATACAGGAGATGGCTTGATGATGGCCTCCGATCTTGGGGCAGGGCATGCGGATCTCGGCTATGTGTCTGGTTCTTTCGGAGGAGGCATACGCAACTACCCCCATAATGAGGCGAAAGCCGATGAAATACCCCCGCTCCTGTTTTCCTTCCTGGAGGGCGGTATCATGGTAAACAAGCACGGCGTGCGCTTTGTAAATGAGGGGCAAAGCTACAAGGCACTCAGCAATATAGGAATGGCACAGCCCGAGGGCATAGGATTTCAGATCTTCGACGACCGGCTGATGCAGCGCTCTCATCAAGATACATCCGTGAACAATTACAGAGAGGCTTTGCTCGCAGGCTATATCCAATCAAGCGACAGCATCGCCGGACTGGCTTCATTGATGGGGATCGACCCCATGGTCCTGCAACGCACGCTCGACGAGTACAACAGGAATGCTGCGAAAGGGGGGGATCCGGAATTCGGGCGCTCCATCAATCTATTCCCGATTGATCGGCCTCCCTATTATATCGCCGCGACGGGAAATGCGCTCACCTCCACATATGGAGGCATTACGACTGACGGAGATATGGCCGTCCTCGACTGGTTTGGTGCGCCGATCGAGGGGGTGTTTGCTGCAGGTGAAGTTGTTGGGGGATTTCACGGGGCCGGATATTATAGCGCCTCCTCGCTGAGCAGTTCAGCCACATTCGGCCGTATTGCAGGTGTGAACGCGGCGGGCGCCATGACGTGATCCGCTGTCGACCTATCCATGAGGAGACCCCTGGTCTGACCATCCAGGCGCGCAGCATGGTCTGTGACCTGAAAAAGTGTGCTCCCGAATTGCCAGACCGGCAAGCTTGCAAGACGGACTGATTCTAGGGCGCCTCAGATGTGGGGGATAATCGATCCTTCTCTGCAGTCAGCCGCCATCAACAGGGACTCCATGGTTGGAGAATCCAGCCCGGTCCGAAGCAATGGCCTGAGGGGTGAAAATCATGACCTTCTCACCGTAATGAGGCCTTCCATTCTTCGCTAGTGATCGATCCAGACAGGCGGGATTCGGAAGGGAATACGGCCAGGTCTTCAATCGGCGGATATATTTCCGGACGGGGAGACAGATTCAGCTGCGCTTAAATTTGCCTCGCCGTGTCGTAAGCGTGCGCTATGTTATTGAAGATTGTTCCTGCATTTTCCGAGCTGATGTCATGCGCGTCCCCGACGATATAGGTGGAGGCCCCCAATGATTCTGCGACTTCCACAAGGCTGCGTTCAGAGCGGCGATCACTGGCGAAAACAATTGTATCAATCCCTGAAAGCGTATCAGGCGCGCCGTCACCGAGAAGGGTCACCGATCTCATGTCCGGAGTCAGTTGGATGTGGTGAACATTCTTGATCCGCCTGACATTCTTAGCATTTTGTCGGTTCAACAGATACCAGCGGTCGTGGGCAGCAAGCTTTCCACCAAAATGGTTCAGCGCTTCTGCAACTACGACTCTGCGCTCCCCCTGGGCTAGATAATCTGCGACAACCATACCATTCTGGTCGCCTCCCACCACCAGAACATTCTCACCCACATCTAGCTGGTGCTCAACGAGATCATCCAGCATCATTATGTCGATATCTTCGGCATTCATCACGACATCCATCATGTCTTGCGGTACGACGGGCGCACTTCCTGTGCCGAGAATGACGACATCCGGACTTAAATCCTTCAACATGGACTCGGTAACTTCCGTGTTCAGATGTACCTCAACACCCATTTTGCTGAGCTGACGTTCATACCAGGGCACGATGTCGCCGATTTCCCTGCGACCGGGCATTTGGCGCGCGAGCAGTATCTGCCCCCCGAGCTGGCTCCGTCGTTCGAACAGCATAACATGGTGTCCGGAGTATGCGGTGCGACGTGCGGCTTCCATGCCGGCCAGGCCGCCACCGATAACAAGTATCCTTTTGGGGTTGGCAGCAGCCGAATCCGGTATGTCGATACAGGTAAGTTCCCGCGACATTCTGGGGTTGACGACACAGCTGGCATCGCCGCCCCCATTGCGAAGCAGATGTTCGTCAATGCAGCCGCGACAATCGGCGAGACAGGGGCGTATATCGTCGAGACGACCCTCGCGCGTTTTCAGAAAGATTTCCGGGTCGGCGATTGTGCCTCGCCCAAAACAGACAAAGTCCGCTTTGCCGGCCGCGACAAGGTCTCTTGCCATTTCGGGATTCTTGATCCGGCCGATCGTCCCGACTGGAATGTTAACATGTGGCTTCACGGCTGCGGCCAGGTCCGTATAGCATCCCTGAGGCTCATACATCGGGGGGATGGTAAGTTTTGGTGACCCAACCAATCCTGCAGTGACGGTTATGTAATCGGCACCAGCCTTTTCAGCCAGAGGGGCGAGACGACAGGATTCTGCGAGGGTCCAGCCCTCCTCGCCAAGGAAGTCATCGCCATTATACTTCAGACCTACAGCTATACGGTCACCGACTTCGGCGTTCACCGCAGCGACAATTTCCAGCAGGAAGCGGGTACGGTTCTCGAATGACCCCCCATATTCGTCCGTCCGTTTGTTGAAAAGCGGTGTGAGAAAATTGCTGATCAGATAGCCGTGCCCTGCATGGATTTCCACAAAGTCGAACCCGGCATCGGCGCATCGTCTTGCGGCAGAGGAAAAATACTTCACGATATCGGAGATTTCCGCCTTCTCGAGCGCCCGGTTTGGCTGACCTCTATATCTGGCCGTGCCATCCCCGCGCGCTGTCCGAACATTGGATGAGAGCCCTGAAGGAGAGAACAATTCCTCGTGACTTGTCCCTTCCGTGCCGCCCCCATTCCACAATTGAATGCCAAACTTTACATCATATGCATGGACTGCATCGACCAGTTTGGAGAGGGAGGGGACAATATCGTCGCTATACAGCGCAATACCGGCATGGGGGCCATACAGCCGTTTCTCGGGCGGGACAACTTGCGACGCGCCAATTGCGATCATCCCGGGTTCGCCGCGCGCCCGCTCGACATAATAGGCAATCATTTCGGGAGTAATCTCCCCATTGGAATCAGTTTTCGTTCCTGCCGACATGCCCGCCATCATCAAACGGTTCGGTATCTGGAAACGCCCGAGCTTCATAGGTTGATACAATTCCGGAAGCTTTTGCATGTTCGGGCCCTCGCAGACTAAAAATAATACAGACGTACTAAATCAAATTGAGGGGGTTTGGCCAGAGGATTATTAAAATGATGTGCAAGATGACCGACAGATCGAGCGCAAAGCAGCTGACATCGATCACGGCGTCAAAGGGCGTGGCAAGGTCACGCATGGCCGAGCGGAGACAGAAGCTACGCTTTCATCACGCCTGGCTCAGGCCTCCCTGTCGTGCTCCGGCGGCGACTGCAATATCCGGAACACTGAATCAAAATGCGTTGTCCCCGGCAGAGGCACGCCGGATTTGTGGCCCATGTCGAGGGCGATGGTGAGATCCTTCATGAGGATTCCCAGTTTTCCTCTATAGTCCGGATCGATCCGCCCGGCATAGAATTCCACCAATCCCTCGATGAGGAATCTCACTGGACTGAAATCGTCAGCTTTCAGGGAGCGCTGATATTCCTGCGAAATGTTAGATTCTGCGAATCCGCCCGCTATGGCCTCGGGGATGCGGACAGGAGGAATTCCATAGGCCGAGGCCAATGCCACGGCTTCTGCCAGTGCGGCCATGTTGCCGAAATTGATGATCTGATTGCAAGCCTTCGCCGCCTGGCCGGCCCCTGCAGGGCCCATATGGGTGATCTGACTTGCAAAGGAGGAGATGACCGGTGCCACGCGCTTGAGAAGATCGGCATCCCCACCAGCCATGGCAGCAAGGGTGCCGGCCTTCGCCCCTATGGCTCCCCCGGAGACGGGAACATCCAGAAAATCAATGCCATGGCTGGAGAGCTGCATGGCCAGCTCGCGCGTGAATTCCGGCGATACGGTGGAATGGTCCAGGATGATTTCAACCATGCTATTCGCGCTGCGGGTCACGCCATGCGGTCCGAACAGAATGTCCTTGGTGGCGTCGGGACTGTCAACGCAGATGCAGAGAATTGTTGTCTGGCTGGCGAGATCCGCCGGATTGGTTGCCGTCCTGGCGCCGCCGATCGACAAGGGAGTCATTTTACTGGCCGTTCGGTTCCAAACGCTCAGGGGAAAACCCTTTTCCAGCACTCTTGTGGCCATGGGGGCCCCAATATCGCCCAAACCCACAAATCCCACATTCTCCGGCGCGCTCACGCCATCGCTCCATCAATTGCCACGATCGCGCCACTTGTATAGGTGGAGCGGGCAGAAGATAGAAATACGACGGTATCGGCGATTTCTTCCGGGCGCGCCGCGCGCCCGAAGGGGAGGGACGCCATCAGTTCAGGCCATCTGCGTGATGTGCCGAATTCGCGTTCAGCCTGCGCCTGCAACAGCATCCGAAATCGTTCCGTCGAGACTGGTCCCGGATTGACCCCCACCACTCTGACGCCGTCCTGGCGGGCCTCCTGCGCAAAACCTGTCGTGAATGACATAAGGGCCGCATTGCCGCTGCTTCCTGCAATATAGGCAGGCTGTGGGTGCGATCCGGCGGCCCCGATAATATTCACGACCACGCCGCGGCGACTTGCCAGATAAGGATAGCAAGCCTGTGTCAGCCCGATATAGCCAAACACTTTCAGGTCCCAAGCGCGCTTCCAGTCTGCTATCCCAGTTCCGAGCAGATTGCCGGGAGGAATGGCGCCGGCATTGTTGACAAGGATATCCATGCCTCCGCTTTCTTCTGCGACGTGGTGAAAGATATGCGGGTCTGACAGGTCAGCGCCAATGGTGGTCACGGACGTTCCAAATGTGCTTTCGATGGACGCGGCAGCTTCTGTGAGAAGAGCGCCGGTTCGTGCGACCAGAACCAGTTCGCAGCCCTCTTTGGCAAAAGACCTGGCGATTGCGAGTCCGATCCCCTTCGTGCTGCCCGTGATCAGGACTTTCTTTCCGCTGAGCTCAAGATCCATGTTCTGAACCTTCCGGTTGAAATGCATTCTCGATATGCCCGAGTCCTTCGATTTCACAGCGAACGCGATCGCCCGCCTTCAGGAATGTCGGAGGCTGCAGGGCCACGCCCACGCCGCCCGGTGTGCCTGTGAAAATGAGGTCGCCGGGCTCAAGGGTTACGGCTTTCGACACATGCGCTATCTGCTCCCATAGGGAAAAGACCAGATGCCGTGTGTTCGAGTGCTGGCGCAATTGACCATTTACCCAGGCGCGAATCGTGAGGTCATGAGGGTCGAGCGAGGGATTCGCCAGTGTAATAAACGGTCCGAAGGGGGCATGGCCATCGAAAGACTTTCCAAGCACCCATTGGGGGGAGGACAATTGCCAATCGCGCACCGACACATCATTTCCGATGCAATACCCGAAGACGTGCTGGCTCGCTTCGTCCGGTGAAATATGCCGTCCGGCCTTGCCGATTACCGCAACCAGTTCGACTTCATAATCTACCTGATGCCCGGCCCGTGGGATCTGCACATCAGCATAAGGATCATTCGCCGCTGTTGGAAATTTGCAAAACCACAATTGACGATCAGGCATTGGCATGCCGGTTTCGGCGACATGATCGGCATAGTTCAGGCCGATCGCGAGAATCTTTCCGGGGCGATCAATCGGTCTTCTCAGATCGCTCAACCGGATCGGTTCGGGATCTTTCGCCTCTGCTGCAAGCGTGTGAATCCGCGGTGCAAGGTCTTCCCAGTTGGAAATGAGCGAGATCATGTCGTCTCCAATCCCGGGAATCATGTAGGAAAGAGGAAGTGCTGAACCGTCCAGAAGAACAGCCAGGTGCGTGTGGCCTCTGATCGAGACGCGGCCGAGTGTGACGGGGGCGGCGGGGGACATGCGGGCTTACCTGCCAGTCCAGACGGGGGATCGTCTTTCTGCAAAGGCCGAGAGCCCTTCCTGTGTATCGGATGATTTTGAAAGCATATCAGCGAGCTGCAATTCCAGAGAGTACAGGTCATCCAGCGTGTGCACAGGCGCCATGGAGCGGCGTGCGATCCTCTTTGTCGCGCGCAAGGCCAGGGGCGCGCATTTTTTCAGCTTTTCGGCCCACGCCATGGCGGTCTCCATGAGCCCGTCCTCAGGAGAAATTTCATTCACCAGACCAAAATGAAGCGCTTCGTCAGCGGACAAGGTGTCGCCGGTGAGCATCAATCCCATTGCAACATGGTAAGGCATACGCTTTGGCAACATGCGGGCACCGCCTCCCAGCGCGGCAAATCCCACCTTGGGTTCAGGCAAGCCGAACCGGGCGCGAGGGTGACTGACAATTATGTCCGCTTCCAGGGCGATTTCCCATCCGCCGCCCAGTGCCAGACCATTGACGGCTGCGATCAGGGGCTTGTGGAATTCGGTTCGGTGCGAAAGTCCGGCCCAGCCTGATTTCGGCATCGGCGCATGAAAATCCTCAACAAGATCGTGTCCGGCACAAAAAGCCTGATCGCCTGTGCCGGTCACAATGGCCAGCCACAAATTGTCATCTTCCAGAAAGTCATCCCAGATCATCGAGAGTTCATGACAGGCGGGGGCGTGCAGGCTGTTGAGAACGGCTGGCCGATCCAATGTGACAATCAGAAAATTTCCAATTGTCTCCGTCCTTACAAAGTGTGTCATATGTATTCCGTTCTTCAGTTTCGGACGTGATGCAACCTGAAGATCAAATTAGAACACATGTCTAAAACCCGGGTCAATCCAGTTGTGTGTTTCGCTACAGGCATGGCGTCACCAGAGCGTCGGGCCGTACAGGGTCTGTTCTCTTTAAATACAGACAAAATCCGCAATGGCGCGAGTAACGCTATTCTATCGGGTTTCCTCCCATTGTCGGCGATAGCCGGTTCAAGTGACCCAAGCATGAAAACAAAAGTCCTGATCCATCGCTCTGTCCGGTCGTGGAGACAGTCATAAAGGACAGGCCTTTGAGACCGGTCCTGGTTATGGATGAGATGGTGCCCGTCCGATGAGACACGTATCGTCACTGCCATCATTGTTCTGGTGGATGGAAGGCATTCGCGCCCCGAGAAACTCAATACACTCAGTGTCGAGATGTTGACCGAGGCGGCTCAGGCCATCGATCTGGCAGGTGACCCGACCGTAGCGCTGGGACCAAGCCGGGAGCAGGTCATGAAAGCCCTGATTCGCGGTTTCGACGACCTGCTCGAGGTTGAGCAGGACCATCAGCAGGTTGCGGGAGCAGCGCGTGACATCAGGGAAGGTATGGCGGCGTTTGCGGAAGGGCGACGCTCCCCTGTATTCCCTCGGAAATGATGTCCCTCATTGCCCCTTCATTCCGCTTGTCAGATTCTGTGACAGTTTAACATACCAATCCAGGGAAGCGGGATCTCTCATCAGGTCGGGATTTGCTACTTTCGAGGCCGGCAGGCCCTCAAGAATTCGCCGAATCGGAACCTCAAGACGTTTGCCCGTTATTGTGTAGGGAATTGATGGGGCAAGGAGAATTCGGTCAGGTACGTGTCGGGGACTATTGGTCTCTTTCAGGGCCCTCCTGATCCGCTGTTCAAGTTCGGATGTAAGGGGATCATTGTCCTGGCGCGTCACGAACAAAAGCATTTCTGGCTCCCCGTTCAGGAGGGGGGCGATCACCATGCAATCCTCGATCTCTCGGATATGTTCGAGGGTGCGATAGATTTCCGCGGTGCCAATTCTTACTCCATGCCGGTTCAGCGTGGCATCCGATCTCCCATGAATATAACATCCTCCGCGGGTATTGATCACGAAGAGATCACCCTGGCGCCATACACCCGGGAAGTCGGAGAAATAGCTGTCATGATATCTCTGCCGATCCGGATCGTTCCAGAATCCGACAGGCATGGAGGGGAAGGCCGCGCAGATGACGAGTTCTCCGATTTCGTCGCGTACGCTTTCTCCGGCTTCATTCCACGACTCGACATGGATGCCCAGAACGCGCCCCTGCATTTCAGCGGCATAGACGGGGAGGAATGCCACGGCGCCGGTTATGGCGCTGCAAATTTCCGTGCCGCCCGACTGAGAGGTGACCCAGAGGTCTTCCTTAACATTCTGGTAAAACCACGCAAATGTATGGGGCGTGGAAGGCGCGCCTCCCAGGATCACCATTTCCAGGGCGGACAGGTCAAACGCCGTCGCAGGTTTGACGCCATCCTGGTCCATTTTTGTAACGAGGCTCGGGCTGAGACCAAGAACCGTGGCGCCAGACGCTTCTGTAATATGCCAGAGTGCTGAACTGTTCGGGTAGAGAGGATTGCCATCATATATGACGACTGAGGCCCCCGTTACGAGTGCTGAGTAAAGCGAGTTCCAGACCATCCAGCTTGTTGTGGTGTAGAAGAAGATCGTTGAATCGGGCCTGAGTTCCGCACAGAAATGCTGCGCGCGCAATTGTTCCAGAAGCATGCCGGCATGGCTGTGAATGATTGCTTTTGGCAGGCCAGTCGTTCCGGATGAAAAAAGGATCCACAAGGGATGATCATGAGCGACCTGTTCATACCGGAAGTCGCTTGCATCCGGAGCCACGGTCTTGGCCAGCGCGTCCCAAGGGAGTGTATTTGCCATGAGGCGGGCCGGGTGGGAGGAGGGCTTCCGAGAGGGAACATGTACCACATGTTCCAGGCTGGGAAGTCCGGCGATGATCTCCTCGACTTGGCGGGACCGATCTCGTTCAACGCCTGCGAACGAGTATCCATCAGTGACAAATATCAGTTTCGGGTCGAGCTGTGCAAACCTGTCAATTACCGTCCCGGCTCCGAATTCCGGGGCCGCCGACGCCCAGACGGCTCCGATGGCGGTGGCCGCCATCATGGCGATGGCGGTCTCGGGAATGTTCGGCAGATAAGAAACAATACGATCTCCAGGCTTTATGCCCAGGTTTCTCAGCGCAGTTGCCATGCTTCTGACAGAGCTGCCCAATTCGGCCCAGCTGATTTGCAGGTGAGGGCCTGTTTCTGAAAAGGCGTGAATCACCGTCCGGTCCGGATTGTTGGCTTCGTGCCGGAGCAGATGCTGGCAGAAATTCAATCTGGCGCCTTCGAACCACACAGCTTCAGGCATGGTCGCGCCCGACAGGATGGAATTGTAAGTCCGGGAGGCATCGACCTGGAAATATTCCCAGAGGCTTGCCCAGAATGTGTCGACCTCCTCGACGGACCAGGTCCAAAGGGCTTGATAATCTTCGAAGACGTGGCCTTTTTCATGCTCCAGCCATTCCGTGTAGCGAAACAGATTCGAGCGTTCCACGCGCTCAGCCGTGGGAGTCCAGAGCAGGTCGCCCTGAGCAACGCTCAAAGACACATTCCCCGTATCGGTGCCTGTCTCTGCGTCTTTGAGTGGGTGCGGCATCATATGTCTCCCTCGGTGCGATCTTGAGCGTCGCAATATCTGGATAGGACGTTAGTATTATCTGCCCGCTTTGAAAACAAGCGGGATGGAAAATACCCTGTCAGACTGTCGAAAAACGAGCCGGATGTGCCGTGTTAACTCCGATGAGGTCATGCTTGCCAAGCCACAATTCCTCTTATACTAAAACAAGCGTATCAAAATAATAATTCCCCAAAGGCCTGCCGGGATGCGCCATTGGGACGGGAGAAAATCATGGATCTGCACACCTATAATCACGCGCGCCGTACGCCGGAGAAAATCGCCTATAAATTGGTGCCGAGCGGAGAGAGCGTGACTTATCAACAGCTGGAAGCCCGCTCAAACCAGTGTGCCCAATTGCTTCGACGAGAAGGGCTCATGCGCGGAAGCGTTATCGCCATCCTCATGGAAAATCATCCGCGATATCTTGAGATCGTCACGGCTGCAGATCGGGCCGGACTTTACTATACGTCAATCTCGACACAGCTGACGGCGCCTGAGGCGTCATACATTGTTCAGGATGCTGGCGCGAAAATCCTGTTTGTCTCCAAAGCGAAATTCTCATTGGGCAAGGCCATTGCCGAACTTGTCCCCGGCCTCACTGTCTTCCTTGTGGATGGTGCTGCGGACGGCGCGCGCGACTATCTGGCTGAACGTGAGGCGTGCCCTGTCGGACCCATATCAGATGAGAGCCAAGGCGCGCCCATGCTCTACTCGTCCGGGACCACAGGTCGGCCCAAAGGGGTCAAATTTCCGCTACCGGACGCCCGGATTGATGAGATGGACGGGCTGACCGGCCTGGCCGTGGACTGGTTCGGTTACAATCCCGACATGGTCTATCTATCACCTGCGCCGATGTATCACACCGCCCCATTGCGGTGGTCTATGTCGGTCCTGAAGGTCGGGGGCACGGTCATCGTGATGCAAAAATTCGATGCCGAGGAATCGCTTCGTCATATTCAGGATGAGCGGGTCACCCACTCCCAATGGGTTCCGACGCATTTCGTGCGTATGCTGAAACTCCCTGAAGGCGTGCGGGAATCCTATGATCTGTCGAGTCTCCAATTGGCATTTCACGCTGCAGCGCCTTGTCCAGTCCCCATCAAGGAAAAGATGCTCGACTGGTGGGGGCTGATCATACATGAATTCTATGCCGGTACCGAGTTCAATGGACTCACGGCGATTGGGCCGCAGGACTGGATGACACACAAGGGATCGGTGGGGCCGGCAGTCTTCGGAAAAATCCATATCCTGTCAGAAGACGGCGAGGAGTTGCCGGCCAGGAAAGAGGGTCTGATCTATTTTGAAGGCGGCAATGCATTCAGTTACCATAATGATGACGAAAAAACCCGATCCGCCTATAATGACAAGGGCTGGAGTACGTTGGGGGATATCGGCTGGGTGGATGAAGAGGGCTATCTCTACCTGACTGACCGCAAGAGTTTCATGATCATCTCCGGCGGGGTGAATATCTATCCCCAGGAAATCGAGGATGCCATCATTACCCATTCACAGGTTGCCGATGTGGCGGTCATCGGCGCGCCGGATGATGATCTTGGAGAGCGGCTCGTTGCGATTGTGCAACCCCTGGACTGGTCCGAGGCAGGGGATGCGCTGGCAACATCAATCCAGGAGCACCTCAAAGGTCAGATCGCGAAGATGAAGATCCCCAGACAGATCGATTTCATGAAAGAGGTACCTCGGCACGCGACGGGCAAGCTTTACAAGCGCCATTTGCGGGATGCGTACTGGCAGAAAGTCAAATCCTGAACGCGTCACCCGTTCCGGGTCGTCTGACAATCCTTCCTGATAGATCCGTAGACGAAGTAGTATGTCAATTACTTGAGCCTGTTTCCATTTAAACCGAAGATGTGACCCCATTCTGGTCTGTATAAACGGAGAATAATATGATTGATCCGAGGGATGCCCCTTGTAAGGGAGTGCGCATTGTTGAGTTTGCAACGATGGTGTCTGGTCCGTTCGCAGGCCAGATGCTCTGTGATCTGGGTGCCGAAGTCATAAAGATAGAACCCGTGACCGGGGATCCGATGCGCGCGATGCATCCAAAGCAGGGTGATCTGCCGGCATTTTTCCAGCAGGTTAATCGAAACAAGAAAAGTGTCTCGCTTGATTTGAAGGATGAAGCTGATCGCGAAGCCGCACGAAATTTGTGTTTACAGGCGGATGTGATCATCGAGAATTTTCGTCCTGGCGTAATGGACCGTCTGGGGCTCAGCTATGAAAGCCTGCGTGGCGATAATCCCGGACTCATTTTTGCGTCCATTACCGGTTATGGATCAGAAGGGCCGTATAAGGATCGACCGGCCTATGATCACGTGATCCAGGGACTGGTCGGGGTGATGGATGATTTCGGGCAATATTCAGATGACAAGGCGCCTGTGCCGGTTCGCAATTTTCTCGTGGACAAGGTCGCCTCGACGACACTGACCCAGGGTATCCTGGCTGCCTTGCTGGCGCGTGAGAGGAATGGCGGAACAGGCCAGACGGTATCCGTCTCCCTACTTGAGGCATATGCCGCGCTGATGCTGCCGGCGATCATGATCAATCACACATTCCAGAATGAGGATGCCGAGCGCATCCGAAAAATCGACATGTATCATCCGATACGAACTCAGGATGGGTACGTGATCGGACATATACAGACCGATGCCCAGTTTGAAGGCATGTGCCGTACCGCGGATAGGGACGAGTTGATTGGCGATGAGAGATTCAAGGATGCATGGTCCCGCATGACCCATTATGAGTCCTTGTGGGCAGAGATGGAAAAAGGCACATCGAAGCAGGATACGCGGACCGTCATAGAAAAGGCTGCGAAATACGGGGTTCCCCTGGCACCGGTGAATACCATTGATGATTTTTTCTCAGACCCGCAAGTTCGCTATAATAAGACCTGGTTCGACATTGAGGATCCAGATTATGGAACAATCCGAAATCTCTGTTATCCGGTTCGGTTTGGCACATCACAGATAAGGATTGAGCACAGAGCCCCACGTTTCTGTGAGCACCAAGATGAGATTCTAAACAAGTGAGTCTGAACCCGATAACAGAAACTGGAGCGTATGATGACGATTTGGAATGATTTCCTGGGATGTGAAATCCGCTATATAAACACCCCAAATTTCGGACGGGTGAGAATCGCGGAATCTGGCAAAGGCGAAGGCAAGGATCCCTTGTTCCTCCTTCATGGCATTGGCGGGCATCTGGAAGCCTATGCCAAGAATGTCAAACCCCTCTCCTCCGACTTTCATGTCATTGCCTATGACTTTCTCAATTGTGGCTTCTCGGAGAAACAGGATACGGCGTTCAATCCGGTCACCTTGTCAGAGCAATTGGCTGAAATCATGGATGTGCTTGGCTATCAGAGGGCCAACATATCGGGGGAGTCGCTGGGCGGCTGGGTCGCGGGAACATTTGCCGGAATGTATCCGGAGCGCGTAATCAAGATTCAGCTGAATACGACAGGCGGGATAGAGATCACGTCCGAAAAAGGCGAAAAGGACATGGTCGAACTCGTCGAGCTCATGAAGAAAAGTGCCGGCACCCCCACTTATGAAAGCACCTTGTTGCGCATGAAGTGGCTGATGCATGAGCACAATCATCATCTCCTGGATGAGGAATTGGTGGGGACCCGGCTGAGTATCTATTCTCATCCGGACATGGAGGTCGCCAATAAAAGCATCGGGGCGTTTGCTGCGTCTGACCATCATGCCTTTGACATACCCCTGGAAAAGATCAGCTGCCCGACCATGTTTCTTTGGACGCGAGACAATCCCATACACACACTTGATGCTGCGGAACTGGCCTGTTCAAAAGTTGCGGGCGCCTCCTTGTATGTAATGGACGCAGATTCCAAACATTGGCCTCAATTTGAGGCACCGGATGAATTCAATCGTGTGACGCGGTCATTTTTTCTATCTTGAGTGCAGGCTCGGAAGACGTCTTCATTTCGACAATTATATCTCTCGCACTGCCTTGGCGTCACGTCGGTCGCCAAGGCAGTGCTGCAAGTGCACCGCGAGATTGTCGATTCCGCGAATGGAGGGGGTTCGCCTGATGCCCCGTGGATTGTTTGCGGAATGACACCCTGATCCGGCCGGGTCTTGCGGGTTTCGGAAGCCGGGTCACGCTCAAGACGGCTCTGAATATGTTCAAGTATCCGGGGCCGCTTGCGCCAAAACCTCCCTTCAGCCAATGTCAGGAAAGGATCCGGGACTCAGTGTCGTGAACGTTGAAGCGACCTGCGGGAGACAGGGCTCCTGCAGGTCGCCGATTTCTGGCAGGGAGATGTTCCCGACTAGAACGCGTAATTCAGGGTTACCCCAAAATTTGAACCCTGACCCGCATAATGGTAGCTTGTATCCACGCTGTTATTATCCGTGGTCCGATAATATTCGTCTGTGACATTGCGTCCCCAGATCTGAATATCCCAATTGCCATCGACGGGTCCAATCCCGGCGCGAAGATCCAGCAAGGTATAGGATGGCAATATGGGCGCGCCCCCACTTCTTTGCGGGAAGCGTGAAAACGCGTCGCCAACATAGGTCAGACCAGCGCCCACATACATCTCCATGGAAGAATTCACATTCCATCGATACTGACTATCGGCAACAATCGACAGATCAGGAGTGTTGGGGAGTTCGACCCCCTTCACATTTGAAACATCCGTCGGGCTCAGACCGGTCGGTACGAGGAAGTCCTCCGTCACTTCAGTATCAAGATATGTTGCGGCAACGCTCAGATCCAAGCCGTCGAGTGGGCGGGTCACGAGCTGAAGCTCGATGCCCTGAACTTCACTTTTCGGAACATTCCCCAGAGCGGGAAGTACACCGAATGCAGGATCATATACCAAATATGGCACCTGCTTGTCTTCATAATCATAGAAGAAGGCAGAGCCGTTCAGCTGGGTTGTCCCATCAAAGAGCGGTGCCTTGAAGCCCGCTTCGTACGCGGTAATGCGTTCCTGGGTCGTCGGGGTATAGGAGGCGCGGGTCAGGCCGCCAGCGGGAATGATCGCGCCGGATTTGTATGCCCTGCTGATATTGGCATAGATGATGGTGTCATTCAGCAATGAATAGGTCAGCCCGGTCCGCCAGGAGACATTGTCTTCGCTCAGGGTCTGCGCAATAGGCCCAGTCGGCACGGCATTCGGCCCCGCGCTGGCTTCCAGCATGATGCAATCTCCCCCTACGAGACCCGGGCTGCCCGGGCCTAGCACACTGGCCAGGAAATTCACGAAATCAGGCAAGCCGGGATCACCCGGAGCGCTATCATCACCGGATGTGCAGCTCACAGAATCTATGCTGGAATCTGTGTAGCGTCCGCCCAATTGAACAGAAAGCTGCTCTGTCAGCGCGTATTCCAGATTCGCAAAAAATGCTGCTGTCTCAATCGAGGAGGTATTTTCTGAGTTGATACGATCATATGCAAAACCTGGTCCGAACGCATAGTTCGCAGACAGATCTGAATCATAGAAGAGGCTGTTGATCACATCGCTGTCTTCATAGTTCAGACCGAAGACCCAGTCCATTCGATCTGTGGCGCCTGACAGTCTCAGCTCCTGACTGAGGGTTTCCGCGCGGCCAAATGGATTGATCGTCAAATTGTCGAAAGCCACGCCATCCTGGTCGATCTTCTTCACGATCTCGACTTCCTGATAGGCGGTCAGAGATGTCAGTGTAACGCTGTCGGTCAGCGCATAATTGGTCCGCAATGAATAGAAATCAAACTGGTTGTCATTGGTATTCGTCCCGGGTGTCCAGTCTGCCAGTTCCGGGGAATCAGGGACGATGACGGCGCTGGAAAGGGCCGCCTGATTGACAGGGTTGGGATGTGTGTCACCGCCGAAGGCCGGGTGAAATTCGGAAAACTGTCCTGCCTTGGCGTCTGACTTGTCTCTGGCCAGGGTTGCATTGAAGGAGAAGTCGAGATTTTCACTGGCCTGCCAGTCAATCAGGAGCCGGCCTCTCGACAAATCGCTGTCGCCGAGTTCATCGCCCGGACGTGTCACGCTTTCCTGCCACGCGCCGCCCTGTGTGACGCCCAGGGCCAGGCGGGCCTGGACGGTGTCAGCAAGGGGGCCGCTCAGATATGCTTCTGCATCGATTTTTCCATGCTGGTCGAATGAGGACGAGATGCCGGCGGACAACTCGTCTGTCGGTTTTGCGGCAATGAAATTCACGGCGCCGCCAGTGGCATTCTGACCGAAAAGCGTGCCCTGGGGCCCCTTCAGTATCTCGACCCGCTCGAGATCAAAGGCTGCCCCCGAAGTCATGGCCGGCGAAGGGAGTCCGACTTCATCAATATAGACAGATACGGCTGGGGCTGCGCCGACGCCGCTATCATACAAGTACAGGCCGACACCCCGCAAGCTGTAGACAGGTGACCCGCTATTGGTTGCCGTCGCTGTGAAGCCCGGCACGAGCTTGTCCAGGTCATCCACATCCTCAAAGCCCCTGGTTTCAAGATCTTCTGCACTCATGGCAACAATGGACATGGGCACATCATTTACGTCCTGGGCCCGCTTCTGGGCAGTCACGGTTACAGCATCCAGAACCCTTTGAGATTGCTCGACCGCCCCCCCATCGTCTCCCAATTGTGTCTGAGCGACCGCATAGCCGCCGCCAGCTGCCAGGATCGCGGATCCCGAAACCATAGCCAAGAATTTCATTGTCATAATTTTCTTCCCTCATCTGATCGTTCCGGTCACCCGCGTGTGCAAGTAGAACGAATATATTATTATGGCTGCAGATAGTACGAGTGTTTTTATTGCGTCAACCGTTTTGAGGGGAGGCGGGAATTGAGCGCGCACCATGTTGCAAATATGTTGCTTTTGCGAATTCCGGATATGTGGGGGAAGGGGCAGGCAGGGTTTGGGGCGGGACGTGCAAGTGGGCGCCCGGGGGATTCCGGGCCCGGATTTCAGGGCGCCACCCTCAAGGCAGGGCCTGCCGCGTAGGAGGGGGCGGTCTACAAGAAGCAGCAGGGTCATGGGGCGTGTCGGCGTGTGAGGGCCGGGCCATCCGCAGGAGAGTGCGCCAGAATAGGTTCGGCCTAATGGCCGTCCTCCTGCGGTTGAGGCTGGGTTGAGCCTAAAGGCCGGGAAATCAGGGGCCAGTTTGGCCGGCAAGCCTGCTGCGCCGGGGCGGTTCAGGGCATCCCTGGTGGATGCGCATGAGATGACGTCCGAATTGGAGCGGCGGCGCTTGACGAAATAGTACAATCGTTTCAGGGTGAGAGCGCATAGAACGCAAGCGCATTGTACGCTTGTCGTGCGGAGGGAAGGCGGCCGTTCACGCGGAGGAAATGCGAAACGCTAATCACTGCGGCGAAAAATCGAGGTCCTGCCATGCTGGCAGGGCTCGCCGGATCAGCGATTCATGTCCCACCGGGAAGCGGTCAGAACTTGATCAATGAGAACGCTTTGGAAGCGTTCGAATGGGAGGAATATCATGAACAAACCGTATGAATTTCGAATCCTGGCAATGGCATCGACGGCCATGGTCTTGGCGATGAGCTCCGTACAGAGCGCAGAGGCGCAGGAAGACGGCGGGGATGTCAGCCGTAAGCTCGACACTGTAACCGTTACGGCGCAGCGACGAGAAGAATCTCTGCAAGAGGTACCGATCCAGGTATCAGTTGCGACAGCTGAAGTGCTTGCCGACAAGAATATCGACAACGGAACACGGTTCAACGTGATTTCCCCGAGTATCCAATTGCGGTCAGCGGATGAGCCTGCGGCAGGCGTTCGGTTGCTGATTCGTGGGCTTGGAACGACGGGTCCCAGTGTTTCCCTGGAGGGTGGGGTCGGTGTCTTTGTCGATGGCGTATATCGCAGCCGGAACGGTGCGGCCCTGTCAAACTTCCTCGATTATGAAAGTGTTCAAATCCTGAAGGGGCCGCAGAGCACACTCTTCGGGAAAAACACCTCGGCCGGGGCGGTCTTGTTGACGAGCACAATGCCGAACTTGTCCGATACGGCAGGAAGTTATGAGATGCGTTTGTCGAATTTCGACAGTCGCATGTTCAAGGGCGCGGTCAACCTGCCCTTGATCGAGGACAAGCTTGCGGTTCGCACGGCGCTCATGGGGTTCAACAATGGCGGTTTTGTGGAAAATGTACTCACGGGGCGGACAGAGGATCAGACCGAAGGGTGGGCAGCCAAGGTGTCAGTGCTGTTTGAGCCTTCCGACACGGTCAGTTTCAATCTCATTGCGGATTGGTCCGATACGACCGGCGATTGCTGTGCCCGCGCTGTATACACGAATACCGATGGGGGGGTGACGCGTATCCTTGATGCAATTGGCGCGGCCCAAGGCCTGCCCAATACAACGCTTGAATACATCAATGGCGGGGAATTTCGCACAGCGGTCCGAAATAATGGGGATCTGGCCTTGAGGGACAAGGGGCTGACACTGCGATCAGAGTTCGAACTGGGTGCGGGAAATCTGACATCAATCACAGCCTACCGCGAATGGTTTTCCCGCAATCGCAATGAGCAAGCCCTGTTCAGCACGGTGGATGTCCTTGCGTTCTCCCCCCAGTTCCAATCAGAACAATTCAGTCAGGAGTTGCTCTATGACGTTCAGGTTTCGGACTCGATCGATGCCATTTTTGGCGCCTTTTATTCCGATGAGGACATGCTGCGGGAAAGAACGCTCTTCAATGGCGCAGATGCGCAGGCCTTCATCACGGCTCTGACTACGATCCCTTCAGGGGCGACGCCGGGCACCGTGATTCAGAAAGAATATATTCCGGGCACGGCCAAGAGCATGTCTGTCTTTACAAACTGGACCTTTGATCTGACGGACAAGTGGACCTTCGCCGTGGGCGGACGCCTGTCGAAGGAAGAGAAAACGGGGGCGTATGACAATCTCATCGATCCGCCCGCTGGATCGGCCTGGACCCTGATAAATGTCTTTCCGGCGCCGGCATTTTCAGATTCCTATGAGGAAGACGCGTTTTCCGGAGCTGCCAGTCTGAGTTATCATCTGAGCCGGGATGCGACCATGTTCGGCAAATTGAGCCGGGGTTTCAAAGCCGGGGGGGTCATTCTGGACAGTACAGCAGCGGGTTCCCCTGCGACCAATCCTGAGCTTGGGGCAGGCCGTGTGCCGCTTGACCCGACTTACAGGTCTGAATTTGTAAATGCGTATGAGCTAGGTGGAAAATTCGTCTATTGGGATGGTCGGGCTTCAACAAATCTGTCCTTCTTCTATAATGACATTGAAGACCTTCAGGTTCCCCAATTTCTGGGCGCCGCCTTCTCCATCGTGAATTCGCCCTCTGCCGAAGATTATGGGATCGAGGTCGAGAACAATTTCGTTCTCAGTGATTATCTCACACTGAACCTGGCCGCGACATACATTCCGCATGCAGAATATGGATATGATGCCGACCTCGAGACGGCAACGTCGGCCGGCGCGGCGGTCAGTGGGGAGCGGTTTCTGTTGACACCGGAATGGGCGTCAACAGCTACACTGGATTACGAACGCCCCTTCAACGACCAGATCGCCTTCATAGCTTCTGCGGGATACCAGTATACTTCCGAACAGCGGACCAATTCCGGTGCCTTGCCGACACAGGGGTCGACAGGCTATGTCGCAAATCAGCAACCTGATACGTGGCTGGTCGATCTCAGTGTCGGACTGAAGCAGCTTGAGCAAGGATGGTCGTTTAACGCGTATTGCAACAATTGCACGGATGAGCGGTATGTCGGTGCCGAATTTGGAGCAACCTTCCAAACGGGTTCCTTCATGGGCTTCCCGGCAGCGCCTCGTACCTGGGGCGTTGCCTTGCGCGGGAAGTTCTAGATCGCGTGCCGTCGCAGTCAGTACAGCCAGTCCCCGCGCACCTGCGGGGGCTGGCATCTTCCGGGCTTGCTTTGAGTGTCGCATGCGCCAGACTGGACGCCCCGAACAAGGGTTCCGCTCAGGCGTTTACAGATAGAAAGATGTAATGTGTCCAAACTGATAGATGTCCATACGCATGTCACGCCGTATCAGTTTCCAGAATGTCCGGGTGAGCCATTCGCATCGAAGTGGCCATGCATGAGGTGTGGCTCCAATGTCGAAGCAACGCTGATGATCGGAGACAGGCCTTTTCGCCAATTGGATGACAGATCCTGGGATCTGGCGAGACGACTGACAGACATGGATCGTGATGGGGTAGATGTCCAAGTGCTATCGCCGATGCCGGAACTTTTGTCCTATTGGCTCGATCTGGCTGGCGCCGAAATCATATGCGACCATGTCAATGCGCAGATTGCTGGAATGGTGTCCGCATCCCCAAGCCGGTTCACGGGATTGGGGGCGCTCCCTTTACAGAATCCCGCCGGTTCGGGCCGCTATCTCGAAAGAATCCGGAGCGAATTCGGATTGATCGGCGTGGAGATCGGAAGCAATATCAATGGCCATCTGTTGGGCGAGCGTATGTTCGATCCGTTCTGGGAGGCTGCTGAATCCCTCAATATGGCGGTTTTCGTGCACGCGCTGCATCCAGTCGCGACCAAGTCGCTCGATGTCACCCCAACTTACACCGCCTTTGCCGGCTTCCCCATAGACGTCGCCATGAGTGCCGCCTCAATGATGTTGAATGGGACCTTGCAGAGATATCCGAAATTGAGGGTCGCGTTCAGTCACGGGGGAGGCGCCTTGACTGCAATATTGGGACGTCTCGATCGAGGATGGACGGCGACGGGCGGGTACGGAATTGAGGGTTTGGAGGCGCCGAGCATTCAGGCGGCCAGATTCTTCTACGACAGCAATGTGTATGATGCTCATGGCCTTTCAAGTCTTGCTACAGGCATGGCGCCAGGACATGTCTTTGCAGGAACCGATTATCCCTATCTGATCCAGCAGGAAGAGCTGGATGCATATCTACGGGCAACTCATCTTGGCCAACAGGCTCTTGATGATTTGCGTGAAGGTGCCGCTCGGCGTTTCTTGAATACGACGTTCGAATAAACCGTTTTTCAGCCCCCGGCGCGCGTGAGGATCGGTGGCTGCCCGCAAGAACAGACCTGTGTGCGAGGCGCGTGCATAGGGGCGCGCCATCGCTGAAGCGGCCGTTTTTCGAGAACTGATCCGAATGTCCCTTTATTGGCGTGCGGGAAGATTTCGCCGGTCGGTCAGGAGAGCGGTGCCCTTCTGTCAGGAATTGTGCGCGCTCGGCATTTCGACCGTCTCCGGCACGCGCGGAGGGGCCATCGGCGTCAGTGAGTATTTCGGAGCAGGCGCTGGTTGCAGGATGCCCTCGACCTCAATGAACGCATTACGGGCTTTCGCATGAGGGTGGAGGGGCGCCTCTTTCAGACTCAGGACCGGTGCGAAGCAGATGTCAGTGTTTTCCATAAGATCGCACCAATGGGCCTGCGTGTTCTCCTTGATCAGAGAGGCGATGACCTTTTTCAGTTCAGGCCATTTGGATGTATCCATCTGATCGGCAAAACGTGCATCGTCTTCCAGGCCAAGAGACTGCAAGAGCAAAGTGTAAAACTGGGGCTCTATAGCGCCGATTGAGACAAACTTGCCGTCTTGTGTCTCGTAGACACCGTAAAAGGGGGCGCCCCCATCCACGATATTTGCTTCCCGTTTGTCCTGCCACAAGCCGGTTGCCATATATGAGTAGAATGCGGCCATCAGCTGGCCTGACCCTTCCGTCATGGCGCAATCGATAACCTGGCCTTGTCCGGTGGCCTGCGCATGCAGTAGGGCTGCGGTCAGGGAAAAGGCAAGGAGCATGCCGCCCCCTCCGAAGTCCCCGACCAGGGCGAGTGGCGGTACCGGATGCGCCGACGGTCCTATTCCATGCAGCGCACCGCTCAGGGCGATATAGTTGAGATCATGTCCGGCAGCCTTTGACAGGGGGCCAGTCTGTCCCCAGCCCGTCATCCGACCAATCACCAGACGGGAATTCCGTGCCAGCAGGCGATCGGGAGACAGTCCCAGGCGCTCCAGGGTTCCGGGCCGCATTCCTTCAAACAGGGCGTCAGCATCTTGCACGATGTCCAGCAGCCGCTCCTGGTCCTGGGCATCCTTCAAATCGAGATGAACAATCATGCGCGACCTCAGCATCGCGTCATGTCTGTCGACCATGACACCGGGCCGCTCAATGCGAATAACGGTTGCGCCCGCATCCGCCAGCAACATTCCGCAAAAGGGTCCTGGCCCAATACTGCCCAGTTCGACGATCTTCAATCCATTCAGCGGTCCCGGCATATTGTTCTCCTTTAGCACTTTGCTGCAAACTAGAACATATGTCCAAAATGGAATCTATAGGTGATCAGCCTTTTGCGAAAATAAGAACTTGCCAAACGCGTTATAGAAAAACGGCGCTCGCCTTATGGCGTCATCGCGGCTCATGGGTTAGGGCTGGACGAATAGAACGAAGGTATTATATTGCGATGCCATAACCATCATTGGACTGAGAATTTGCGAAATGCGTATGGGTCTTTGTCGGGAATGCACAGTCAAACGCGGGTTCGCATCCCACACTGACGAGTCTTTCGGGGGCGCGGGAAGAGATCCGAGGATAGGAGGGGAGTGGCGATCATGCCGTCGGAAAGAGGTTCAGGAATGGATCAATTGATATCGGGAGGTTCACTCGCGGCTATAATTGCAGATTCGATCAGACGATTCGGTGCGCGTCCGATGATATCGGATGACCAGAAGGCACTGACTTATGCCGAGCTTGGGGAGCTCATCGGCCGTTTTGGGTCCCTCTATCGATCAATTGGTCTGTCGAAGGGCGATGGGGTCGGTCTTCTGACGGGCAATCGGGTGGAAACCTGGGCCGCGATTTGTGCCGCTGCCGTTTTCGGTTTGAGATTCACGCCGCTTCACCCTCTGGCGGGGGAAGAAGACCATGTCCATGTCATAGGAGATGCCGAGCTTGATGTCCTCTTTTTCGACGCTGAAAAGTTTGGCGCCCGTGCGTCCATAATCAAGTCAAGACTGCCCAGTTTGAACATTTTCAGCTTTGGTGCTTCAGAACTAGCTGAGGACGCGCTAGCGATTCTGGAAGGCCTTCCGCCTCTGGACCTCATTGATCGTGCCGATCCGGAAGACCTGGTCATGCTGGCCTATACCGGCGGAACGACAGGGCTCTCCAAGGGCGTCATGCTGCCCCATCGCGCCCTGTCTGCCATGGCCATAACCATATCCGCCGAATGGGAATGGCCGGAGGATATTCATTATGCGCTGATGACCCCCATCAGCCACGCGGCAGGTGTGAATATCTATCCGGTCATGTTGAGGGGCGGGCGGGTCAGGCTGATATCTGGTTTCGATGTGTCCAGATTCTGCGAGATTGTCGAAGCCGAGCGCGTGAGTGCGACCTTCCTTGTGCCGACCCTGGTCAACGCCCTGATTGAAGCCGACAGCCTGATCGCGCAGTATGACCTGTCCAGTCTCCAGCTCATCATTTACGGCGCGGCACCCATGTCCCCGGATCGGCTGGCGGCAGCAATAAGGGTCCTGGGACCGGTATTCCTTCAGCTCTATGGACAGACCGAAGCTCCCCAAGTGGTGACCACATTGCGCAAAGCAGACCATGATCTGGCCCGGCCTGAGAGGCTGGGATCATGTGGGAGAGCGACCACATTGACGCAAATACGTCTGTTCGATGAGCGTATGGAGGAAGTCAGCCCGGGACAACCCGGTGAGCTGTGCGTACGCGGACCTCTGGTTTGCAACGGGTATTGGAAGCAACCTGAACAAACCGAGGCCTTGTTCAGAGGCGGATGGTTGCACACAGGCGATGTCGCGATACAGGATGAGGCGGGGTATTTCACCATCGTGGATCGCATCAAGGACCTGATTATCAGTGGCGGGTTCAATATTTATCCGCGTGAGGTCGAAGATGCCCTGATGTCGCATCCGGATATCCTGTCAGCTGGAGTAATTGGCATTCCGGATGCGAAATGGGGGGAGGCAGTAAAGGCCTTTGTGGTCTTGCGGCAGGGTTCGAAGGTCACGGAGGGTCAACTCCAGGCACATGTCAAGGCGCTGCGTGGCGCGCCCTGGTCACCGAAATCCATAGAATTCAGATCAGAACTTCCCCTTACAGGGGTCGGCAAGCTCGACCGTAAGACGTTGCGTCATCCCTATTGGAAGCAAGCCAGCCGGTCCGTGTCTTGACCAATTGGACAAGGCGGACTGACCGGAGTCTTGCGTGAATGGAGAAATTCCGATGAAAGCTCTTTGCTATCATGGCCCCTATGATGTGCGGTATGACAGTGTAGATGATCCCACGCTACGTGACCGGCAGGATGTCCTGGTCAAAGTTTCTGCATGCAGCATTTGTGGCAGCGATCTTCATATCTATCATGGGGCCGGGGCCGCCTTCACGGAAGGGGTGGGGTTCTGTATCGGTCACGAAGCGGTCGGCGAAGTCGTTGAGACAGGATCTGGTGTCAACACTCTGCGGCCCGGGGACCGGGTCATGATACCAGGCGCCGTCGGGTGCGGATCCTGTTCAAATTGTCTGCGCGGAAATGTTCGCAATTGTCAGAAAGGTCAACAGCAAGTGTTCGGCCTCGGGCCAGCCCTGCCGGGCTCGCAGGCAGAGGCTGTTCGGGTACCTTTCGGAGATTTCAATCTCGGCCTTATTCCGGATGGGGTCTCGACAGACCAGGCATTGATGCTCACCGATGCGCAGGCGACCGCCTGGTTTGGGTGCCGAAATGCTGAGATAGCGGCTGGTGATGTTTTCGTCATTATTGGGCTGGGACCGATAGGCCTGATGGCGATTGATACTGCAAAGATCATGGGCGCGGGCCGCATATTTGCCATCGATCCGATCAAGGAGCGACGTGATATAGCTGCCAGGCTCGGCGCAGACCCGATGCCACCGGAAGAGGCCATTGAGCATGTCCGGTCCGAGACAAAGGACAGGATGGCTGACAAGGTACTGGAGGCGGTTGGCGCCGATGCCACCATAAGCATGGCTTTGGAAATGGTGCGGCGTGAAGGCGTGGTGTCCGTTATCGGCGTGAACAAGAATCCGGCATTTCCCTTTCCCATGGGCATGGCCCTCAGCAAGGGAGTGACATTTCGCATTGGCACGACCTCGCCCCCTGAGACGTGGCGGGAACTGGTTCCCCTGGTTCAGCAGGGGCGATTGAGGCCTGAACAGTTCATTACGACGCGCCTTGCGCTGAGCGAGGGGGCAGAGGCCTACCGGCAACTGGACGCGCGTTCTCCGGGCGTACTGAAAACCGTAATTACGCCTTGAACAGATCTGATCGTGCCGAGGCCAGGTCAAGCTGAGCGATCCATCCTATGCGTTTGGAGCGGCAGGCGGCGTGAAACAGGACGGAAAATGTTCCGCTTTCCGCATACATTGCGATCCGCGCAGGAAAGTTCGCATCGGCCAATATGCGAGGTAAAGTCGGCTCAGGGCCTTGAGGGGGTGGGAGGCGGGAGTGTTAGTCCAGACCCAGCGCCTTCAGGGTGTCGAGTTCCTGGGCAGCTGCGAGGGCTCGTGTGGCAGAGATTGTAGTCACTTCTTCGGTCTGCATGTCGTAGGGATTGAGAACCGAGCCTATGAGATTATGCATATTGTTACATCGATAGGAATGAAACAATTCATCGACTGACGGCCGATCTGCGACCCCTTCTGATTTCAATATGTCACAATAAAGCTGGATCAGATCCCGTTCAGCTGTTCGCCTCCGCTCTGGCTCAAGGGATGTCACGATCAGTTCCGCCAGATCGTGCGCCGGCGCACCGGGAAACACACATTGCCAGTCGAGAAATCCGGGCACGCCGTTTGGCTCATAGAAGAGATTGCCGCAATGGCAATCTCCATGAACGAGGGTCCGGGCCGCAGAATCATCCATGGCCCACATGCGTTCCAAACCGGCCAAGGCCATCTCCCGGGAGGGGAGAATGCCCAGAAGCGTGGCCCCGTAACTGCGCTCGAGGACATCCGCCCAATGCGAAGGTCGACACAGATAACGGAAGAAGGTGCGTTGGGGATCTTTCCAGGATGATACGGAGGCAAGGCGTGGGTCGTCCCAGAAGTGAGCATGCAATTTAGCCAGTCCCTCCACCACGGCGGCGAGTGTGTCGACGGTGGTGTCATCGGTGGCGTGACCAAACCGCACTTGTCGCGCGAAGAGGTCTTCCAGAATGACAATGCCTTGCCTGGCCGCCGAGTCATAACCGCAATAATAGGCCCTCGGAAGGGCGACAGGGGCATCCCCGGCAAAGTCGCGATAGAACTGCGCTTCCTGGATCAGGGCGGCCCAGACCCGATTGCGCATGATGCTGTCAAATCCGCCTTTGACATATACGGAATCCGGTAAAGACATATGTCCGGCCCGTGTGCCGTAGAGTAATTCAAAACGTGCAGAACTAGCCGTGCCTGACCTGGTATCGCTCTGGTGTGCCGCTTCAATCCGGATACCGGGAAATGTATGCGAAAGCGCCGTCGTCAGCCAGGATGGGGTCACTTCCGCGAGGGATAGAGGGAGCGGGTGCGTGGTCTCGATCATGATGATAGTGCCCAGAATTAATACATCCGTATTACCTGAGCACAAGGCTTTTGCTCCGTCAACGACCCGTCGGATATGCCTATCTGGCCGCTTGGTCCCGATTTGCGTCCTCGGCCACGATATGCTGGTGCAAGAACTCTAGATAGTTTCGCATGATCTGCTGAGCGCCTTCGACATCCCGGGATCGCATGCATTCAACAAAGCGTGAACGTACACTGACCAGATCGAAGTTCAGGGGGCGATGAAGCGGGTGAATTGCCTGATAGACCATTTGTGAAAGCGCCTTGACCAGTACAACGAGCACTCGGTTCCCGGTTGCTTCGGCGAGCAATGAATAAAAATTCTGTGTGGCTGAAGGGTCAGTGCCAGCTGTGCCTTGTTGCAGATGCTGGCGGGTCTGCTGAATGTCGGCATCGAGCGCGTCGAGATTCTCTTGAGTCGCATGTGAGCATGCAAGACGCACGACCACGTCCTGTATTTCAATACGTGCGTCTGTCAGTTCACGCAGAGAGAGGTGCCCGACGTCAAGTATGCTTTGAAAGGGAAGGACCAGTCCCATGTCACGGCCGAGGACGAAGGCACCGCCATGAGCCCCCTTCTTCAACTCGATGAGACCTGCAAATTCGAGACTCCGCAAGGCTTCGCGTACGGCGGTCCGACTGATTCCGAACTGCGCAGCCAGGTCGCGTTCAGCCGGAAGCTTGTCACCGGGGCCAAGCGCACCATCGGCGATTTGAGCCCGTATTTGATCGCATACGTCTTCGAACAGGCGCCGGGATTGGACTGGCAAGAAGGAACTGGAGGACATGACTGAGCCTGTCTTGAATTGATTTTCATAGGGGCCGACATTCGGTTCAGCCCCTCCCGGCCATACCCCAATTGTCCCGGAAAGGGCAGCCCCGATTGCTGATCCGGGAATTGCCGTGAATCCGTCCCCTCATGTCTCAGCCGTTTCAATCGCGCCGACTTTAGCGAAATCCGGCTCAGGGAGGCCTCCCCAATGATCCACCGATTCCACCTTCATCGGGAACAGCCTCGGTGCGCGCGCATCCTGTTCGGGAAACTCTTCCATGCCGTAGCTGTATTCGAGGGTAAGGCCATCGGGATCGAGAAAATAGAAGAAGACCGATTCGGACTGGGGATGCTTGCCTGGACCATACACAATTGGAATTTTGTGCGACTTCATCCGCGTGTTTGCCCGACCAATATCATCCATGTCCGTCACCATGAAATTGACATGGTGGAGCTGAGCTGCCTGGCCGGCGCCAATACCGAAGGAGTGGTGAAGCGGATTTGGAAAGCAGCGCATATGGACCACGCCATTCTCGATGCGATCCGATACCTTGAAATTCATATTCTCCGCAAAAAACTTCTCCGTCTCCGCCATGTCGGCGCTGGCCAGGACAACATGCCCGAGCCGCTCAATCTTTGTATGGCTTGGATGAAAAACCTCGCTGGCCGTGTCCATGTGGGAATAGAACTCCATCAGGACGCCTGTTGTCGGCTCTCTCATGCGAAAACCGCCATCGATCGCCAAGTCTACAGCCTCCCGGTTAGAGACGCGTTGTGTCGGAATGCCCAGACCATGGAAATGCTGTTCCAGTGTCTGCACCTGAGTGGCGGCTTCCATCTGCCATCCAATGCGTTTGAGACCGGGGGTTGGCGCTTTGTGGAGGACAATATCGTGATGGCGATCGCTGCAACGGAAGAACACGCTATTGCCCCGGGTTTCACTGCGCTGCAGCCCCACAATATCCTCATAAAACCTGGCAGACCTTTCCAGATCCGACACGTTCAAGGCCAGATAGCCGAGCCGTTGATACCGCGCATTTGATCGGTCCATGTTCAAATCTCCCAGAAGCCGTTTAATGGCATAATGGTAGGACCAATACAGGGGCCGGCACATGTGTGTCAAGGTGGGCCGGGGGAGACGCGGCAGAGACCAGTTCCGAATTGTCGCAGGCGACCTGATTGACAGACCGACCTAATGGATTAATGGTCCAACCAATAGGAGGGCTCCCTAAATTCAGGGGGTGGAACATTGTAACCGTGCGGGGCCCAAAAGTGGCACCGCACACAGGTGAATGACTACGGACCCGATCTGCCGGCCCGTATATCCGGAGTGAAGCGCATCATGAGTGTTACAGACATTGACAGGCGAGAGACTCGCATCAGCCCCTATATCATCGATGACCGAGAGCGCGGCCTGTTCAGGGTGGCGCGAAAGAGCTTCGTGGATGAAGATATTTTGACCCGGGAACGAGACCGGATCTTCAACCGGTGCTGGCTCTATCTCGGACACGAGTCGGAATTGTCCAAAGCCAATGATTTCCTCACCCGAAATGTGGGCGGCAAGGAAGTGATATTCAATCGCGACAGGCAGGGCGCGTTCCATGCCTTCATGAATACGTGCCCGCACCGGGGGGCAATGGTGGAGCGAGAGGCCCGCGGAAACGCATTGGCTTTCAAGTGTTTTTATCATGGCTGGGCCTTCAACAATAACGGGAAATTTGCCACGCGCATGCCTCCGGGCACATATCCGGACGATTTCAATTCCGATGGGTGCGCAAATCTCAGAAGTGTACCCAAACTCGCAGAATATCGGGGTTTCTACTTTCTCAACTATGATGCTGGGGCGGTGTCTCTGGAAACTTATCTGGCAGATGCACGGAGCATTCTCGATATGCTTTGTGATCATGGACCTGATGGGATGGAGGTCATTGGGGGTGAGCAGAAATACAGTATACGCGCGAACTGGAAACTCCTCATGGAGAACAGTTATGATGGCTATCATGCCATCGATACGCACGGCACGTATTTTGAGTATCTCGCAGATGCGATCGGGGGCGCTGCAGAAATGCCTGCAGAGACCCATGTCTGGAATCTTCAGAATGGTCATGCTGCGATTGAGGGCAATGCTCCATGGGGCCGGCCGGTTGCCAAATGGATCCCGGCCTGGGGAGAGGACGCAAAATCGGAAATTGCGCAAATCAAGCGCGAACTTGTCTCACGGGTGGGCGAGGAACACGCCAACAGGATTGCCATGCTGGGGCGGAATACGGGGATCTTTCCCAATCTTGTCATCAATGACATCATGGCCGTCACAATCAGGACCTTTTATCCCCTGGCACCAAACAACATGAATGTCAGTGCCTGGGCACTCGGCGTGAAGGGGGAGTCCGAAGGTTTCCGGAAGCGACGCCTGGATAATTTTCTTGAATTTCTCGGACCCGGTGGATTCGCGACCCCTGACGACGTCGAAGCACTCGAATCCGCCCAAAGAGGATATGCGGCCTTGGATGAGCTGGCATGGAATGACATTTCCAGAGGTATGCTGAAGCCCAAATTCGAAGCGACGGATGAAGAGCAGATGCGGTGTTTTTGGAGAGAATGGTCAGACCGGATGGAGGATCGGGCATGAGCTTGACGAGCGGGAAGAGCGGATTGGCATCCGGCGCGGAGTTGGATCATCGGGAGATTGAGGCCTTTCTTTATGAGGAGGCTGCGATGCTTGATGAATGGCGGCTCGATGACTGGTTTGCCTTGTTTCAGGAAGGGGGAAGCTATGAGGTGCCCCAGGCGGGAGCTTCAGACGAGGCAAGCTCGTCTACCAATCTGTTTTACATATCAGATAATTATTTCCGCCTTCGCCATCGTGTCGAGCGACTCAAGAAGCGGGGCAATCATTCAGAATGGCCTCGATCCATCTGCTCTCGAATGATTGGAAATGTGAGACTCCTGGATCACGATGAGGGTGTTTGCAAAGTGGCGAGCCGGTTCATTACGCACCGTTCCAAGAATGACGTCACGGATATGTTTTGCGGTCATCATCTGTACACGCTGAGCTTCGCCAGCGGCAATTTTAAGATCATGGCGAAACGGACGCAGATCGATATGAACACGCTTCGACCTCAGGGGCGGATCAGCATTATCGTATAAGCCGCGTGAACTTCTTTCCACAGCCCGCGTGGACCGCAGAACATGTTCTGCGAAACCAGATCGGGAAACGACTATTCTGTCAGAAGGGTCAATCCGTTCCGGATCGCCGTGATCCCCCGCGACTCCACCCGGGCCTCAAATGAGACGGTTTTACCATCTTTCCACAGAGCAATCGCAAGGGTTTCCCCTGGATAGACGGGTGCTGAAAATCGCACCTGATGATGCTGAATTCGAGAAGGGTCAAAATTGCAATAAGTGGCCATCACTGCGCGGCAGCAGATAGCGAAGGAGCAGAGACCATGAAGGATCGGGCGTTCATAACCGGCGGCTCGTGCCGTGCCCGGATCTGCATGGAGGGGGTTGAGATCTCCCGATTGTCTGTACAGCAAGGCCTGACCGGGTGTGGTGGCGATCCTCAAGATGTGATCTGGCGAACGTGAGGGCGGCCTGTGCGGACTCGGTTGCCCGTCTCGCGGGCCGCCAAACCCGCCTTCAGCCCGAGCGAAACTTGTCGTCTGAAGGGTGGCGAGGGGCTGAGTGTCGCCATCAAGGGTCAGGATTTTCTCCTGGGAAAAGATCGCACCCTTCGCGGCTCCCTTGTCCCATGCTCCTGAGATACGGCTGGCGGCGGAGGCGCGTCCGCTTGCGGGGAAGGGTCGATGCAGCGTCACGGCATGTTCACCATGCAGGACATAGCGGTAGTCTATGCCGATGTCCTCCAACGCGCCCCCGTGAAATCCGACAACGACAGGAAAGGTGGGGAAGACTTTGAGACTGTCCTCATAGACAAAACGCAATTCGGTCTCATCCAGAGGATCGGCGCCCATTCCAATTCCCAGGGCGTACAGGATCGCATCCTTCTCCGTCCACGCGTGAGCACTCGCCTTGGTCAGCGACATGACGTGGTCATAGTCAATTCTTGGCAGCGATTTGTCTCTCACGATATTCATACTCATCTGCGTCCTGACGCTTTCTGATCCCTGGACTGAGGGTCCATTTCATAGTGGCAGGGGAGGCCATAAAGGGGGCTTGCCCTACGGATTTCAGTATGGCCAATCCATGAAATCAAAACAAGCGCTTTAATCGCATCTGCATATGTGGCAGACAGGGCGAGAGGGCTTTTGTGCGGGATATTCGCTTTTTAAGCGTCCCCTAATCAACACGAATAGACAAACTCACATATGAAAGAGGAGTGAAACCGATGGCCAAACCAGAAACCCCAAAAAGTCATTTTGCCGATTTGCCGAAAGGGCGCATTCGATACCACGAGGCAGGAAAAGGCCCAGCTGTGATCTTCATCCATGGCGGAGGACCCGGAGCTTATGGCTTCAGTAATTTCAGCCGCAACATGCAGTCGCTGGCTGATCAGGGGTTCCGGTCCATTGTCTATGATCATCCGGGATTTGGTGAATCGCAGAATCGCAAGATCGAAGGCGGCATGTTTGATTCCATGGCCGAAGCGCTTCTGGAATTGATGGACCATCTGGGCCTGGAGTCGGCAAGCCTTGTTGGAAACTCGCTGGGCGGCGGCACAGCACTTGTTCTGGCGCTCACACATCCTGAGCGCGTCGAGAAGCTCATTCTCATGGGGCCTGGGGGAGGGATGCCCGTGACGTCCACCTTCCCGACAGAAGGGATCATGCGTATGGCGAGCTTCTATGATGGAGATGGACCGTCTGTTGAAAAGGTGGACCGGGTCGTGGACTTGCTGGTTTATGACCGGTCTGACATTACACCCGAGCTCATCGAGCAACGCTACGAAACGGCAACGCGGCCTGAAGTGCTCGCATCGCCACCGCTCGCGGGTCAGGTGCACAACAAGGCAAATGATCTCTGGCGTCGTGAGCTGGAAACCATATCACATGAGACCCTGATTATCTGGGGTCTGGAAGATCGCGTGCTTCCGGTAGACATGGCCTTCCAGTTTTTGCGGCGTATTCCGAATGCTGACCTGCATATCTATTCCAAATGTGGACATTGGGCGCAATGGGAGAAGGCCACCGAGTTCAATTCCCTGATTGCCGATTTCATTCGGACTGGGTGATGAGGGAAAGACGGGCCGGATCTGCCGGCCCGTCCGGCTTCCACCCGCCGGACAGGGCGCCGCTCGGCACCTGCTGTCATGTTATAGCGGTCGCGTAAGCGGTCGTCTTGTTTGAGATAGCCAGGGAAGGCGTCAAGGAAATCCGTGTAATTCCGCAACGTCTTCGAGATTCGCGCGCTCTGCACGCAAGGTGTTGACCGGATGTGATCCATCGGGCTTCCCGACGGCCATCCCACACCAGACCATTTCGCCAGGGCCAAGCGCGAAATGGGTCTTCAGGGCAGGCCGAACCATGCCCCAGCACTCCTGCAGGCAAGTGCCCCAGCCGCGTTCCTCGGCCAAGAGGGCCAGTGTCTGGAGATACATGCCCGCATGCCCCCATTGGCCATGACCCATGCGTTCGTCCAGTATCAAGAAGAGTCCGACAGGGGCCTCAAAGAATTCAAAATTCCGTTGAAACCAGGTCCGGCGACCAGCAAGGTCCCCGCGCTGAATGCCGAGGGTTTCATACAGCATGATCCCGACCCGTCGACGGCGCGTCTCGTAAGGAGGCCAGAGATCAGGAGGGTAGATGGGATGCTCTGTGGCTTGACCTTCAGGAAAAGTTTCCAGCACCGATCCGATGTCTGAAATGACATCGGATCGCGCCTGTCCGGTGACGACAATTGTCCGCCAGGGCTGGATGTTACCCCCGGATGGGGCGCGCTGGGCCGCTGTCAGCCAGTCCCGGACCTCTGTCTCGGGCAACGGATCGGCCAGGAAGGCGCGTGTGGAGATGCGCCGCGACACGGCTTCAGAAACATTCATATGCATCCCTCAGACATCATAGCCACGGGCTCTGGATGCCTGTTCGCTCGTATAGGTTTGAATCGAGGCCGGACATGAGTGTATGACACATCACGCTTGGATGGCGCGTATGCGGGCCAATCGATCCAGATCTTTGCTAAGCTGCGGCCTTGGCGGGGCGGTCAGTTTCAAGCCACAGAACGATTTCTTCTCTCTGCTGGCGCGGCGCGCCCAGGAGTTCGGAATTGGCGCGGGCGCGCTTGTAATAAAGATGGTTTTTCATTTCCCACGTGAATCCGATTGCACCATAGACCTGAATATTGCGATGCGTAGCTGCCTTGTAGGCTTCGCTCGCATAGGCCTGAGCCATCGCGGCAGCCAGGGGCGCTTTTGCATCGACTACGCTCAATGCCCAGGCGGCATATTGTACGCCGGCTGTTGCACATTCACTCTGCGCGGCGATCTCGGCCAATTGGTGCTTGATTGACTGAAAGGCCCCGATGGGGCGCCCGAACGCGACTCGCTCATTGGCGTAGCCAACGGTGTCCGCGAGCACGGCCGCAATTCCAGCAGCGCTTTCGGCTGCAAGAAGAAGATACAGGCGATCCTTCACCCAGGGCCACACATTGCCCGATTGTTCTAGACGCTCTGCAGGCGCATCGTCAAACCGTACGGAACAGACTTGTCGTGTAATATCGCGCCAGGGCAGGAGAGATACGTCAACGCCGTCTGCATGCCTGTCCACGAGATAATACGTGTCGTCCTGGCCCATCACGACAATCTGGTCAGCGCAGTCTGCATCAACGACATAAGACTTCTCGCCTGTCAGGGTGTAGCCCCCGTTCGTGGGGGTGGCTTTCACACCTTCTCCGGGCGCCCCGGAAGCGTCCGCGATCGCAAGACAGACTTGCCGCTCTCCACTTGCAATCAAGGGCAGGATATCCGCCTTCTGGGCAGCTGAGCCGGCCCGTTCAATCGCCCAGGCCCCAGCCAGCGTACCGAACAGCGGGGCTGGGGCAAGCGTGCGCCCCATTTCACCGATGATCATGACAAGATCGATATAATCCATACCGAGGCCACCGAACGCTTCGGGGATGACAATGCCGGGCCATCCCAGCTCCACAATCTTCTTCCAGAGGCCGTCATAATTGGAATCCTGAACCGTCCGCCCATGCGTGAGCAGGAGCGACAGGTCCACTTCCTTGTCCAGAAAGCTGGCCGCTGCGTCGCGGAGGGCGATATGATCTTCATCAAGTGAGAAATTCATCAGTGTCTCCTATCAGCTCGCTGCTTTGAGCTTGGTTTTGTTGATTTCCTTGAACGGGACCTTTGCTGTGGGGTCTGTGTCGCGCGGAAGACCAAGCACGTGCTCGGCAACTGTATTCTTGAGGATTTCCTGTGTGCCGACCCCCAATGTGGAGGCAGGACCGAACCAGAACGCATAGTCCCAATTGCTGAACAGGCCATAATGCTTGTCAGGCAGGGGCAGAACGTCCTGATTTTCAATCAGACCGGCCGCGCCTTGGGTCCGCTTGGCAAGATCGCTGAGTTTCTGTCCGTGAGGGGAGGCAATCATCTTGCCGAGATTGCCCTCCAGGCCGGCGGGCTTTCCATTGATGCGATTGCTCATATTGCGATACACCAGCAGGCGGAGCATTTCGCCTTCAATGAAGAGCTGAGCGGCTTCATCCCGCACCAGCGGGTCCTTGATCTTCCCTGTTTCGATCAGTCCGGACATTAATTCACGGGCCGTGGGGCCGAAGCCCCATACTGCTCCAGGCTTGGTCATGGCCGAGCGCTCGGTCTGCAATTGCTCCATCACCAGACGCCATCCATCGCCTTCCTTGCCGAGCAGGCGATCGGCGGGAATTCGGACATCGTCGAAGAAGACCTCATTATACTCATTTTCTTCTCCGGACATGTCGTAAATGGGGCGCACGGTGACGCCGGGTGTGTCCATGTCCAGAAGGAATTGGCTAAGCCCCTTATGCTTCGGCAGGGAAGGATCTGTCCGGGCCACTAGGACGCCGACAGTCGCCTTGTCGGCTGCTGAGGTCCAAATTTTTTGCCCATTGATGATGTAGTGGTCTCCCTCCCGACGCGCCGTGGTCCGGATGGCTGCCAAATCAGACCCGCCTGACGGTTCGCTGAAGAGCATGCACCATATGTGTTCGCAGGCCAGAGCGGGCGGCAGGAATTCTTCCCTCTGGGCATCGGTGCCATGGACGAGCAGGGATTGGCCGCACTGGTTTACCGCAATCGCATTGATATTGTACGGGGGAATGATGCCGGCCCGGGCGAATTCCTCTTCGATGATATATTGTGTTTCAGGATCTGCGCTCAACCCCCATGGGGCCGGCCAGTTGGGGGCCGCCAGGCCACGCTCGGCAATCTGGGTGTAGCTTGGGTCGGGGTGCGCCTCGAACCAGGCCCGGATTTCCAATCGCCTGGGGTCAGTCTCACTTGGAAGATTGAAATCCATACTTGTCTCCTTGCCTGTGGCCGTCACATTCCTGTTGATCGCGATTCTATAGAATAATACTGGATCATAAGTCTATAATGCGGGGGGGCGAAAAATTATCCGATACGACAAAAATCCTGAAAAAGCCTGTATACACAACACGTAAAGAGAATTCAGATAGTTGAAAAAAAGCGGGTACCCCTAGAGTAATCTCTCAAAATAAAACAAAAGTACTATCTATGAGATCCCCTTCGGCTGAGGATCCGGCCCTGACACGAAGCATTTGCGGCAAGGAGAAGAGTGGCATGATCGAAGTCTATTTGGATTGCGCAAGTCCCTGGGCATATTTCGGTTTTGAGGGCGTGCAGCCCCTGGCTGCAGAATATGGGGAGACCTTGATCTGGCGGCCCGTTCTGGTGGGGGGCATATTCAATGCGGTGAATTCCAGCGTCTACCATGTTCGCGAGCATGTGCCTGCCAAGATGGCCTACAACGCCAAAGACATACAGGATTGGGCGAGGAATACGGGGAAGGTGGTGAATTTTCCGCCAAGCATTTTCCCCGTCAACAGTGCAGCCGCAATGCGGGTCAGTATGGTTCTGGCGGAACATGACGCAAGAGACTTCGTCGCCTGGATCCGCGCGGTTTACGAGGCTTACTGGTCGCAGGATCAAGATATAGCGGATCGAGCGGTGCTCGCCGGGATTGCAGATTCGCTCGGCTGGGAAGGCGTGCACCTGGTTGAGCGCGCCAATGCGCCCAAGGTCCGGACAGGTCTGCGGGCCAATACGGATGAGGCGATCGCGAGAGGCGTCTTCGGTGTCCCGACTTTCTTTCTGGATGAAGACGATATGTATTTCGGGGCAGACCGGTTGCCCAATCTGAAGCATGCCCTGTTGCGCAAGCATGGCTAGCGCCGGCGCAACAGGGCCTCCTGTACCAGGCTATCGGGCGGTCGACCCCACCAGATCGAGCGCCACATCCACGATCATGTCTTCTTGCCCGCCAACCATTCTTCGGCGGCCGAGTTCAACGAGTATGTCTCTCGTGTCGACTCCATAGTCTGCCGAGGCCTTTTCAGCATGCCTCAGGAAGGAGGAATAGACGCCAGCATATCCAAGTGACAGGGTTTCGCGGTCGACTTGGACCGGTCTGTCCTGCAGGGGACGGACAAGATCCTCGGCGGCATCCATGAGCTTGAACAGGTCGCAGCCATGGGTCCAGCCCTTCCGGTCAGCGGCGGCAATGAACACTTCCAAAGGCGCATTGCCAGCTCCGGCCCCCATCCCTGCCAGGGACGCATCGACACGTATGGCGCCTGCTTGTGCGGCGACAAGCGAGTTGGCAACCCCGAGGGAAAGATTGTGATGGGCATGCACGCCGCGCTCTGTTTCGGGGTTAAGTACGCGATCATAGGCCACCAGCCGGGCGCGATAGTCATCCATGTCCATGGCGCCGCCGCTATCGGTGACATATACGCATTCGGCGCCATAGGTCTCCATCAGCTTGGCCTGCTGCGCCAGCTGATCGGGTTCAATCATGTGACTCATCATCAAGAAGCCCACCGTGTCCATGCCAAGGTCACGCGCGGCTTCAATATGCTGTTTTGAAATATCTGCCTCGGTGCAATGTGTCGCAATTCTGACGGATCGCACGCCCGAAGAATAGGCGTGTTTCAGTTCCTCAATGGTTCCGATGCCGGGCAGGAGCAAGGTTGTCAGCCGCGCCGACTGGACGACTTCGGCGACCGCCTCGATCCACTCCCAATCCGTATGGGCGCCGAATCCGTAATTGAAGCTGGATCCGTTCAGCCCGTCGCCATGCGCAACTTCGATCGCATCGACCCCAGCTTCATCAAGCGCGCGCGCAATCTGGCGAACATGGTCCAGTCCGTATTGATGACGGATGGCATGCATCCCATCCCGCAGCGTGACGTCCTGAATGTAAAGACGGCCTTTTTCTGGATCGAATGTCATTGCAATTGCTCCTTTGCAAAGCGCGTCAGCGCGATCTTCTCTGCCGTCGCAAGGCCGGCCGAGGTCATGATATCAAGATTGCCGGCATAGGCGGGCAGATAATGGGCGGCCCCTTCCACTTCGAGGAAGACACTGGTTTTCAAGCCCTCGAATTCTCCCAGTCCGGGGATCACGACCTTGTTGTTGGAGCCGAACCGTTCGAACTGAACCTTCTGTTTGAGGCGATAGCCGGGGACATAGGATCTGACGCGCTCGACCATGGACTGAATGGCCGCCTCGATGGTAGATTCATCGGCCCCGCTCGACAGGGTGAACACTGTATCACGCATGATCATGGGTGGCTCAGCGGGATTGAGCACGATGATGGCCTTCCCTTTGGCGGCGCCGCCCACCGTTTCGATGCCCCGGGAGGTGGTCTCTGTGAATTCATCAATATTCGCCCGTGTGCCAGGCCCCGCCGACTTTGATGCGATCGAGGCGACAATCTCTCCATAATGGACCGTTGAGACCGATGACACTGCCGCAACAATCGGGATGGTTGCCTGCCCCCCGCACGTGACCATGTTCACATTGTCCGCTTGCAGATGGGCGTCTCCATTCACGACAGGGATAACATACGGGCCGATCGCTGCGGGAGTCAGGTCGATCATGACCTTTCCCGCGCCCGTGACAATCTCATTATGGTGTTTGTGTGCGTTCGCTGATGTCGCGTCGAAGACGATCTGTATGTCCTTCCAGCACTCCAGCTTCTGGAGGCCGTCAATACCTTCATGCGTTGTCGCGACTCCCAGTCTCCTGGCACGTGCGAGACCGTCAGAATCCGGATCGATGCCAACCATGGCGGCCATGTCCAGGATCTTGGAGTTCCTGATGATCTTGATCATGAGGTCGGTTCCGATATTTCCCGATCCAATGACTGCTGCTTTCACCTGAGTGTTCATTCTGTCGCCTCCGAATAGATGAATTCACATTTCCCAACACCGCCGATTTTCGCGCAGACATGATCACCCGGCGTCAGGGCAACCATCGGCCCGAGCGCGCCCGTCAAGAGAATGTCGCCCTTTTTCAGGCCTTCGCCCCTTGCTGCAAGCGTCGAGGCCAACCATGCTGCCGCGTTGAGCGGATGCCCCAGGCAGGCCGCTCCGGCCCCAAGGGAGGCAAGGTCGCCATTGATCTCCAGCGCCATGCCGCACGTATAAAGATCCAGGGTTTCGAGCTTGTGCTTTTCCGTACCGAGAACAAAGAATCCGGAAGAGCCATTATCGGCAACCGTGTCGGCAAACGTGATTTTCCAGTCCGCGATCCGGCTATCCACGATTTCGATCGCAGCAACCGCATAGGCGGTTGCTGCCGCGACGTCTTTAGGGGATGTGTCAGGTGCACACAGATCTTCGCCGAGTATGAGCGCGATTTCCGCCTCAGCCTTGGGCTGCAAGCATTTCGAGGGCGCAAGATGTTGGCCGTTCTCTACCTGCATGTCAGAGAAGAGGACTCCGTAATCCGGTTGATCCACCCCGAGCTGGGCCTGTACGGACTTGGCGGTCAAGCCGATTTTGCGGCCTATGGCGGTCCGGCCGGACTGCACCCAGTAATCGGTGTTTATGCGCTGGATCGCATAAGCTGTGTCGGCGTCCGTCGGATCCAGAACATGTCGCAAGGGGGCAATCGCGCCAGATGTATAGGCGGTTCTTAATCGCTCAGCTTCACGCGCCAATTTACCATAGGGGGCTGGCATTGATATAAACTCTCCCGTGATTTTCTTGTTGGATTGTTTTAGGTCGGTATTCGAGATGTGTGGGATAATCAATTTGTGGGCCTGGTGTTTTTCCTGTATTTTGGGAAAATGAGTGAGGCACCTCCACGCGATTCCTGCACATTGGGACGGTCACTGGCGCTGTACCAACGCATCGTTGAAGACGGGGCACGTACGCCATTTGCACGTTTGAGCCACGAACTCGGCCTCTCGACCTCGACGGCGCATCGGCTTGCCGCGGAACTCCTGCGGCAGGGCATGATCGCCAGGGTCGGACGGGGCAGGTATGATATAGGCTTGACGGCCGTGAAACTGGCGGCCGGTCGGACCTTCAACAGCCAACTCGCACGCACGGCGCGGCCCCTTGTGCAACATCTATCTCATCGAACCGGCCTGACGGGCCATCTTGGGGTTCTGGAGGATGGGATGGTGACCTATCTGGTCAAATCCCCGGGGGCAGCAGATGATAGCGCACGTTTCACGCAGGAAGGCATGCAACTGGAAGCCTATTGTTCGGCAGTTGGGAAGGTGTTGCTGGCGGGATTGGACCCAACTCAGCTTGATGAATATCTGTCTGAGGGTGACTTTGTATCCGCCACGACCCGCACGGTAACCGAGGTCGATGGTCTGCGCCGAGAACTCGCAAAAGTGCGGGCAAGGGGGATGGCAATCGATGATCGTGAGATTGCAGACGACATGATGTGTGTGGCTGTACCTGTGTGCGATGAATGGGGCGACGTGCTTGCGGCCCTGTCTGTCTCCATGACCTGGTCGGAAAAATCTGAGGCCCGGATTCCGGATCTTACGGGTCATCTACTCCGCCAGTCTTCCAGACTGAGCCGGAATCTCGGTATGCGACCGCGCCAAAGCTGACCGGCTCTGTGGGACATGTTGCACTCTCCGGTGCAAGATCACTTGCCTTCCCGCCCCGGAGGACTAAAACGTCCGTCTAAACTGGGGGGCAGCAATGTTCAAGGGACGTGCCTGGAAGGCGGACAGATTTGGTGATCCGGAAACCGTGCTCCAAATAGGGACCGATATTTGGGAGGAGCCCCCCCCGGGCTCAGTCCTGGTGAAAGTCGCCGCCTGTGGCCTCGGCCTGCCTGACAAATTCATGACGGAAGGTCGGTATCCGATCGTCGCGACGCCTCCTGTAAAACCCGGACAGGAGATTTCAGGGCGGGTGGTCTCCGTGCCTTCAGGCTCGGCTTTCAGGACAGGGGAGCGGGTGATGGGCATAACCCTCTATGGCGATGGCTGGTGGAGGGGTGGGTTGGCAGACTATGCCTTTGTGCAGGAGCGAAAATGCCTTCGGGTTCCGGACTCCATGACGGATGAGTCGGCTGCCGGATTTACCATTGGTTTTCGCACGGCTCATGCAGGCCTGATCGAGCGCGTTCCCGTGGCCTGTGGTCAACGCATCCTGGTTCTGGGGGCGGCCGGCAGTTCCGGCGCAGCCGCCATCTGCCTGTCAAAGGCGCTGGGCTGTGAAATCTTTGCCCTTGCGAGTTCGGAAGACAAACGCCGCTTCTGTCAGTCAATTGGCGCCGATCACGTTTTTGATTATCGTCAGGAAGGATGGGTGGAGGCGGTCATGGATGCCACGCAGGGGCACGGTATCGATGTGATCTTTGACCCGGTTGGGGGATCGACTGCCAAGCAGGCGCTCGCCACGCTGGCGCCAGCGGCCAGAATTGCCCTGATCGGATTTGCAAGCGGCACATGGCTGGATCTGGATGCGCAAGACATGGTCTTGCGCAACTATTCGGCGATCGGAGTGTTTTCCGGAGGATTTTCTGCCGAGGAAGAGAGCCAGGCCTATGCCAGGCTGGAACGCATGGCGCGAGACGGGGAGATTACCACCCCGCTGGGAAACGTATTTGAATTCGAGAAAGCAGGCGAGGCCATCTGCCTGCTGGAGACTCCAGGCCCTGGCAAGACGGTGGTACGGGTTGCGGAGGGCTCGCCGGGATTGTCTTGATCGTGACTTGAATGGAAGAGGCGGCAGCCGGGGAGGCGCGAGGCGCCGCCTCTCATAAGTGGGGCGTGTGCGCCCTATCGCGGAAGCGCAGCATCCAGGGCCTGAAGCATCGCCGATTGTCTGCGTCGACCGCCGGCTGACTTGGCGTTTGTGGACCCGGCCATGGTGATTTCTGCGCGGGTGCAAGGCGCCTCGATCAAGGCGCTCGCCGTATCAATAAGATTCTCCATCGGATCGAATTCGGTCCAGATGGTGTTTCGACGTCCCGTCGCCTGATAGGATTCATATGCCGCCTTGGAGGACATGATGTACCAGGCAAAATAGATCAACCTCTGCTGCATTACGACGGGAGGAATGTCCGATTGCAGAAGTTGAATATAGGCCAGAAGGCGGGCGAAGACCGAGAAATTCATCTGTTCAAGAAAATCCCGGACCATATGCCGGCGGGTAAACAACAGGCTGCTGAGGAATCTGGAGGCGGTGGGAGAGGGATCGGTGAATGTCGCCGTATCGGGCCACCGCACAAGGACTTCGACCACATCGCGAACGCAATCTGGACCGCCCTTCTTTTCAAGCTCGGACAATCCGATCAGCCAGCCATCACTTGATTCCCGGAAGATTTCTGCGAGCAATTCAAGGATCAAGCCTTCTTTCGACTTGAAGTAATAATTCAGAGAACCGCCATTCTTGGCCCCGGATGCAGCGACAATCTCGCGAACAGTAACGGCCTCAACCCCGCGCTCGGCGAACAGCCGTCTTGCAGAAACCTTGATCCGGTTTCGCGTGTTCAGATCATCATAATCCGCCATATCTTCTGCCTTTTATCCTTGTCTCGTCAATTCATTCCAGCACGCGAACTGCAAACCCGGCTCTCATGCTGCAGCGCACAATATACGGTTAAAACATGCTACTCAACAAATAACCACATCATCACGCAATTTAGCCCATTCTTGCAGCATTTGTGCCGTGTTCTGTCAAAATCTTCCCCAAGGTAAGGTCTTGTAAAGGGCATGAAATTCAGTGCCCAGCCGGATGGGTGGACCCACAAGCTCGCAAATGCAGCATATCATCTAAGTGTTGCCTACCGGTGAATCAGGTGAGTACATATGTTTTAATCTGTCGGGAAGGAAGAGCATGAGCAGTCTGGTAGCATCGAGGGCAGAGGGGCAGGGGCCATGGCGAAAATGGGTTGCCGTTATCCTGCTCACCTTACTGTTTGCGACATCATTTGTGGACAGATTCATCCTGTCACTTCTCGCCGATCCCATCTCCCGTGACCTGGGACTGGGCGATGTGCAACTTGGCCTGCTGATGGGGGCAGGATTTTCCATCTTGTATTCCCTGGCCGGTCTGCCCCTTGCCCACTGGATCGACAGATACCAGCGCAAGCGCCTCCTGCTGGCAGGGGTGGTTTTGTGGAGTTGCACAACGATTGCTTCGGGTTTCGCCACAGGCTTCACGAGTCTGTTGATCTGCCGGGCCGGCGTTGCAATCGGGGAAGCGGTACTGACCCCGGCGGCGGTATCCCTCATTGCGGATTATTTTGTTCGGGAGAAGCGGGCGACGCCGATGGCGGTCTATTCCTCGGTGGGGGCCATCATGGGGACGGGGTCTTTCGTCGTGGGAGCCCTTGTCCTAAAAATAGCCGGCCCCTTGCAGGAAACCTTTTCGATGGCGCCCTGGCGCCTCACTTTGGTATTTGTCGGCTTGCCGGGCCTGCTTCTGGCCCTCTGCTTCCTTCTCCTGGTCCGTGAACCTGTGCGCCGCGTTTCCGCAGACAAGGAGGGAGCCCAGACGGGTATCGGAGATTTCGGCCGCTATCTGCGCAGCAAATGGGCCTTCTATGTGCCTTTCCTTCTCAGCGGCGGATTGTTGACGATCTTCGGGTTGGGTATGCCGACATGGATGCCAACAATCCTCGTGCGAGAACATGGGTTTGATCCCTCAGAGGCGGGATTTGCATTTGGATTCAGAACTGCGCCAGCGGGCCTTTTCGGCATTTTCTTCTGGCCATGGCTGGCCATGAAAATTGAGAAGAGGCACCGGAATTCCGGTCCTCCGGCCGCTTTGCTGATTGCGGCGTGCGCTGCCTTCATCGTTTTTCCGATTGCGCCACGCATCGAAGATACATCATTATTGCTGGCCTGGATGACGGTAGCTGTGATGATCAGCGGAGCCTGGGCTGTGCTCCCCGTAATTGGCTTCCAGATCTTCAGTCCGAGCCGCTTTCGCGGAAAGCTCGCGGCCTTGAATCTGTTGTCCATGAACTTGCTGGGGTTCGGTCTTGGTCCAAGTCTGATCGTCTATCTCGGCACGCTGGGCGGTGCAGACGGGGCGGCGAGTGAACTGTCGCTCGGATTAAGCCGTGCAGGTCTTCTGGTCGCGCCCCTGCTCCTTGTAACGATGATCATCTGCCTGATTCAGTCGCGGCATCTGGTTGATGTGGAAGATTAGGCGCATGCCTGAGCGTGTCCAGAGACACGCATGAGCGGAGTGTCGGTCCTGGACGGATAGGGATCAATAATCAGTGTCAGTTTCGATCTGGACAATAATTTAGACAATTGCTTTAATTGGGATAGTGGGAGAGGCGCTGATCCGCAGGATGAATTCTGGGGAGACGGGGCCGTTCCTTGAAAGGGAGAAACGGAATGTCAATCGATGCCATCCGCTATGTGCGCCTCGGATATGTTGGTTTGAATGTCACCAATATGGAGGCCAGCGTGAATTTCTATGAAACGCTTGTTGGATTGAAGATGGATGCGCGCCCCGCCTCAGGTGTCGCCTATCTGCGATGCAGTGACCGGCATCACGATATTGCCCTGTATGAGCATGAAGTGCCTGGCGTTAAGAGAATCGGCTGGGAGATGGAAAGCCCGGAAGCGCTTGACGCCATAGAGGCGCATCTCACATCGATTGGCATCGCCTGTGCGCCGGTTTCAGACGCCGAAACGCAGGCGCTCAGGATCGGGCGAGCCTTTCGCATGACAGAGCCGACAACGGGGGCCACGTTCGAATTCTATTCCGAAATGGCAGCGGCACCGGAAGCCTATCATCCGACCCATACCCAGATTGCCCGGCTCGGGCATGTGGTGCTCAGCAGCCCAGATAGGGAGGCTACAGAGGCCTTTCTCATGGATCATATGAATTTTCGGGTTTCGGACCGCATTCAGGGAATCGTGACCTTCATGAGATGTTTTCCCAATCCGTTTCATCATTCCCTGGGCGTCGGATCAGCGGGCAAGCCGGGGCTGAATCATGTCAATTTCATGGTTACGGAAATGGGTGATATCGGCAAGGCTACCAATCGGATGAAGAAAGCCGATGTTCCGATCGTTTACGGAATAGGCAAGCATCCACCTTCGGAATCGGTCTTCCTCTATTTTCTCGATCCCGATGGCATGACGATCGAATACAGCTATGGCATGGAGGAGTTTCCGGAATCCAATCCACGCCAGCCCCGAGAAATGCCGGCATCCCTGGAATCCATTGATTACTGGGACGGTGTGCCAGACCCCAGAATGGGGAAGGTCGGCGCGCTTGAGCCTCTGGGAGACACTGCAAAATCATGAAGTATCATGGCAAGACCGCCCTCATAACAGGGGGGGCGAGCCCGATCGGGCTCGCAGTGGCAAGGCGCCTGTCCGCGGGAGGGGCGAATATTGCTTTGGCCGATATTGATCCGGAGGCCCTGGACCGGGCAGGGCGGGAGCTTGGAGGAAACCCTTTGCTCAGTGTCGCGGATCTGAGCGATGAGCATGCAGCATCGGACTTTGTAAGCGCCGCGATCCAGCGTTTCGGCACGGTCGATATCCTGGTGAACAATGCCGGGGGTGGCATAATTGACTGGACCCGCAATCATACTCCGACGTCCATACGTCAGACCATTGATCGCAATCTGTGGACCATGCTTTGGGTAACCCGCGCCAGCTTGCCGTCCATGGTGGAACATGATTATGGGCGGATCGTGAACATCGGGGCAGATTCGGTTCGCAACGGGCTTGTCATGCACGCGATATACAATGCGGCCAAGGGAGGGGTGCATGCGATCGCCTCCGGATTGGCCAGAGAATATGCCCAATACGATATTACGGTGAATGTGGTCGCGCCATGCATGGTGCTCACGCCGCAAGTGATTGCTGCCAAGGAGGCGAACAATCCGATCGTCGCCGAAATGGAGGCGGTGATCCCGAAAGGTCGGTCTGCCGAACCTGACGAAGTGGCCTCAATGGTGTCGTATCTGTGTCTTGACGAGGCCCGTTTCGTCACCGGCCAGGTAATCAGTGTGAACGGTGGAAGCACCATGCAGTAACTGACTTTCCAGACCCTTTTGTCAGGGCATATCGGCTGGCTTCTTGTCAGCATAATGAAACCGTCCGCTTCGGGAATTCCCAATTTAGACCAATGGAGACATGCGCGGCCATGCCAAGAATTACTTTTACCGACCATACAGGCGTTGCCCGGGAAGTGGATGCCCAGACGGGTGAAACCCTGATGGAGGCCGCTGTGAAGAATGACATCCCGGACCTGGAGGCCGAATGCGGCGGGGCATGCGCGTGTGCAACATGCCATGTCTATATTGATCCGGCCTTCCTCTCCCAGATGGGAGCAGCCTCGGCGGCGGAGCAGGACATGTTGAGTTTTGCCAGCGATGTCCGGAAAAACTCGCGATTGTCATGCCAGATCCTCGTTACAGAGGCGCTTGACGGTCTTGGAGTGGAGACGCCCGAGACGCAAGGCGAGGCCTAGACTACGGCCCTGCCAGTCCTCACATCTCAGCAATAAAATAAAACACTTGTACTTTTTTGATTGTCTCTTGCGGAAGGCGACGATAAATTGTGCATGGATCGGGAGTGTTGGACACATCACGTCCAAGCCCAGTCTCGCCGAAGTGCAGTGTTTCCTCCTTGTGCGCACTTCGGCCACCTTGCCAACGGAGCCTGCGGCGAAGGCCGCAAGGCACCGTTGGCCTTTTATTTCGTGTTGGCAAATAATCTAAGCCCCGCGGTGTCCCGTGAGGAGGATTGGAAGGTCACTGAAAGACGAAGCCGGAGCGGGCGGGCGGTTGCGTGCGCAACAGCACGCGAACATCATTGCAATCCGCGAAAGATAGAATAAAACAAGGGTATTAATTGACGCGGGATCTAGATGAGCCCGAAATCTGATCCATGGTGCAGTTTCTTGCTGGGCTTGAGAGTCTGGAAGACGCTGGGATGGATGAGAGACGAACACCAGGAAACTCAGAGCAGGGGAAATCGATGGGCGGAAGACTGGAAGGCAAGGTCGCGGTCATTACCGGCGGCGCAAGCGGTATGGGGCAGGCGTCCGCGCTCATGTATCTGCGCGAAGGCGCGTCAGTGGTCGTTGCAGATCTGAATGAGGCGGCGGGAAAGGCCACGCTCGATTTGGCGACACGAGCCGGCCATGAGGATGCGATAAGATTTATAAAGACCGATGTCTGCGAAGAGAGCCAGGTAGAAGCGATGATCGCTTTGGCCGTGGGCGCGTTTGGGCGGCTTGATATTGTCTTCAACAATGCCGGTGTTGGCGGGGCCATGAGTCCCATAGTCGAGACGCGTTCAGAAGATTGGGACAAGACGTTCGATATCATGATGCGCGGCGTATTCTATGGCATCAAGCATGGGGCGCCTGCCATGAAGAATACGGGTGGCGGAGCCATCATCAATACGTCTTCCACCGCCGGTCTGGGCGGAGGAAGCGGGCCTGCGGCATATTCTGCTGCGAAGGCAGGGGTTATAAATTTGACGAAAAACGCTGCCATACAACTTTCAGCAGACCGCATCCGGGTGAATGCCATAGCGCCTGGTGGCATTCATACACCGCTGGTTCCGGCTGCGTCGGATGATGAAATGAAGACTTTCATGAAGGGCAAGCAGCCCTGGCCCGATACGGGGCAGTCCAACGACATTGCCTATGCAGCTGTGTATCTCGGGAGTGATGAATCCCGCTTTGTGACAGGAACCACATTGCTTGTAGACGGAGGGTTGCTTGCCTGGGGGCCTGGGCTGTTTCCCCATTCGGGCGCGTCAAGAACATCGGGCATGCGGATGAGCAGCACGGGTGCTGCGGACCGCCCGTAATGTCTGACTTGCCTTGCCCCTGGCCCTGATCATCGTGTGTGCACCTTGTATCTCTTCCAATTCAGGCAAAATTTGACATGATTAAATCTCCTCGCGACCTCCCGCTTGATCTGGATGACATTGATGCGAGCTGGCTTTCCGACATACTCCAGAATCAGTTTCCCGGGGTAACGGTTGAGACCTGTCGTCGAACGGGGGGGCACCGGGGCACCTCCATGTCGGCCTGTTTTGTCCTGACCTACTCCAACAAGGCCGGACAGACGCCCCCCCGACTCTGTCTATGTGAAGGGCGGGTTTGACGACACCTGGCGCAAGCGGGTCTATCAGGCCTTGCAACAGGAGGCGATATTCTACAATGAAGTCGCCCCTGACATAGAGCTGAATATTCCGCATTCTTACTATGCTGCCACAAGTGCTGCACCCCAAGGCATTGTGGTTCTGGAAGACTTGCAGAGGCGCCCGGGAGGCGTGCGATTTGCCTCTAATCTGGCGGCTGTATCGCCTGATGATGTCGCGGCTGTGCTTGAGACAATCGCGCAGCTTCATGCCGGCTGGTGGGATGATTCCCGATTGCGAAAATATGAGAAGTGGCGCGAACCACAGCGTGTATTCCTGAAATACCTCTATCGCCCCGCGCATTGGGAAGAACTGCTGGCGTGCAAGCATGGTGATTTGCTCGAACAGATATTGCGAGATTCGTCGACGGCAAAACAATCCCTGGAGACCTTGTGGAGCCTGATGGATGCACGTCCCCATACATTCCTTCACGGCGACCTTCATGGCGGCAACATTTTTTACGAGAGCAATGGCAGGCCCGGATTTCTGGACTGGCAATTGTGTTTTGCAGGCAATTACGCGCATGACATGTCCTGGATTATTGTGACAGCCTTGGACGTGCCCCAGCGCCGCACACATGAACGGGATCTTGTCCGGCACTATCTTGACGCGCTGAGGGCCCATCACGGCGAGGCGCCTGCTTTTGAAGATGCGTGGTTGTCCTACCGGCAGAACATGGCACATGCAGTTGCGTCCTATGGCGCCGTGCCACGAGACATGGGAGCGCCGGATATTGTCGAGCGCTCCGCTGAACGGGTCTTTCATGCAGCCCTGGATCATGATGTGCTGGAAGCGCTTGGGCTGAAGACCTGATCGGTGAAGTCTGACGGACAGCCGGTTTTCCCATGACAGGGCCTGGCTCGCCCGGTTATGTGCCAGGGCTTCCGGTTCACGGGACAAGCTGGAAAGCAATGCGCGCAGACGCCCCATTCGCCCGCGCCCGAGCGTCAACCAGATTGGCCGGATAGCTGTCTTGCATTGAATGAAGGGAATAACCCATCCGAATCGCGCAAGGGGGGGGCAACCGGTCAGCTTTCCCTCCCTATCTTAGTGAACGAGCCGAAATAATGTTCGACCCTCTCAATCCTGAATTCGATTATCGCTGTGGCCCAGGTGAAGATCACCAGCGAATGAACGCGGCGGACTTTACCGGTCTGGACACTGTTCAATTTGGCGTCATTTCCAATCTCACGCTTACAGCTCTGCTATCCGACAGATTGTTAAAACGGGTGATTTTTGAAACTTCCTCCCTCGCAAATTGTGAGGCCCAGTCGACAACATTCGATTCCTGCGAATTCTATTCCGTGAAGATCGATCAAGGAAACTTTCAGGATTGCACTTTCGTGAATTGCAATTTCAACGCGCCTGGACAGTCGCCCTCCGTGATCTCGGGAATGAATCTCAAGGGAGCGCGATTTATCGATTGCGATTTAAGCCGTGTAATCTTCTCAAGATGTGATTTGTCTGATTGCGAATTTGACAATTGTCTGATGGATCAAACCCAGCTGAGCACGTGTGAGTATTCGCGTCATATCGCGAAGGAGTCCTGGATCTGCCGATTTTCGTTGCGGCGGAGCATCGCAAGGAAAGTCACCTTCGTAAGCAAGCGGCTTAATCGGGCCGTGTTTGATCACACCCATTTCGTGGAATGTGACTTTTCCGACGCGGACTGTATTGGCGCCTCATTCATCGGCAGCGTTTTCGAGGCATGTGATCTTTCCAATGCCGATCTTGGTGAGATTGATTTCTCCAGGGGGGAGCTCATTGGAACCGATCTTTGGGGCGCGCGAAATATCTACGGAGCAAAAATACTCGATACACAATTATCAGCCCTCGCCAGCTCCATGGGATTCTCCATAAGAAAAGATTGGGATGACGAAGCGTTATTCTGAGATCGACGAGAATCCCTGATCCATTCATGCTGGCTGGTGCCGAATAGTGTCTGCACACGGTCCCGCAATACAATGCCTCTAGGCGCCTATAGGACAGATATGCCCAACCCTCCGAGGAGGTCAGTGGCTTGTGATTTCGATACAATGGCTCCTTTGAGTATACCAGCATCCGACAATTGTATCTGACCCAGATCGCAGCCTCTCAGGTCGGCTCCAGAAAACTTGGCTAATCTGAGCGATGCTGACCTCAAGCTGCAATCATCAAAAATCGCATTGCGAAAATCTGCTCCGTCAAGATCGGCACCTTCAAAATCGAGCCCTTCAAGCGTCTGTTTACGGAATGACGCATTTCGCAAGAATACCTCTCTGAGGATGCAATGCTGAAATGAAGCTCCCAGCAGGCGTGCTTCACTGAAATTGGCTCCGGTCAGTTTGCACTCCGTGAAAGAAGACCCTGATAGGGACGCCCCTCGCCAATTAGAGTTGGCCAAGTTGCAGAGATCAAACTTTACATCGCATCCTTCCGCAGCTTCAAATCCTGTGTTTGTCATCTTGCAATGTGTGAAAACAGAGCCGGACAGGTCGGAGGATCGAAACTGACAATCAACCGCATTCACCCGTTTCCAATTTACCGCAGCAAGATCCTGATTGGAGCAATCCACAGAAATGAGCGAAGCGTTTTCCAGGTCTGTGTGTTCACCCTGCTTAATCATGGATAGAAATGTACTTTGATCGTACGTTTTCATAATGTCCCTCGCGGCGGATCTGAGATTGGAAATGTCGGATCTTGAGCCTGAAAATCTTGCAGGCTTGATCACTGAGGAGGTCGGACTTTCGAGTGGCTTTCATGGTGCGCATGTTTGGCGCTTGCCTTGCTCTGAATTTCTGACGGGGGGCCGGAATCGGGTCAAGGTGCTTACGGGAAAAACGGGCCAATCAGCACGATTTGATTGCGCGGTTACATATTCGACAATAGAAGTTATCTGCGAGTGCAGTACGACATCGGGGTCCGAAAACTTGAGGAAAGTCTTGAACGTCCCTTAGGGCGATCTGTGAGCAGCGCACATGCACCGTATATAGATAGAGACATTGCCGCGTTCACCAGCCGACACCAGGAATGTCATGCTTCTACATAAAAAAAAGTGCTGCACATTTTGCTGCACAAAGTGCTGCACGCGAATTTAATTTTTACATTGAAAACAAGCATGTATAATGGCCCGACATGACGGAATAAGGACTTCCTCTCCGCCAGCTCTCGCAAAGTCTGTAAAAACTTAATGAAATCAAAAGTTCGCGCTGCGCGTAATTTGGGGTGTAGGACGTAAAGCTCTTCAGGGGTTTAGGACAGTAAACCGCACGATGCACTAGCAGTAACAATTCTGGAGTAAAGACAACCGCCAGGGGCGCATTGCCAGACATACTTTACCTGGCCACTGGCAAGATCAGATTGTTCCCATTTCGAACTTTGCGATCTGCGACCAAGCTGCTCTGTTGCGCGATGCAGAAGTCCCGCTCAGGTGCACCCGAGGTGCTACCATTCAATCAACGCGAGTTCTTCGAGCTTTTCGAACGATACAATGAGGCCACCTGGCCGCTCCAACTGTTTGCGCATGTCATTGGCGCAATCTCAGCTTTGGTGACGGTCTCCTCCCATCGTTTCGCGGGAGTGGGTTGCCTAGGTTCTCATGCATTGCTCTGGGGTTTGACGGGTGTCGGCTACGACAGGGTATTCTTGGTTCTATCACTTTAAGGGTTTTCAAAAATACCATTAAATTCAATGGTTCAGTGCGCTTTCATTTGAAAAAACTCATCTTTTCTGAGTTTTACCCACAGAGAATCTCGAGGCCGGAGAAACACGAATTCGTCTTGTCATTCATTTAGTGCTAAGTTAATTAAATCGTTGTTTCCAACAATTGCTCCGGTCGCGGCGCCATACAGGTGCGCGGAAGAGAGGGCTTCCAGAGAGGCGTTTCCCTTATGTCGAACACTGATGTTGCCCTGAGTTCCATGCTCACACATCATGCCCGAAACGCGCCGTCCCGGGCGGCCGTGATCGTCGAGAATGTTCCCGTCACATATAATGAACTAGATGCGCGCTCGAACCAGCGGGCCCGGATGCTGATGACGCATGGTGTCGAGTATGGGGATTTCGTCACGGTGGCGCTTCCAAATGGCGTGGAATTCTATGAGACCGTTTTCGCGATCTGGAAACTTGGCGCCATTCCGAACATCGTGTCGGCCAAGCTGGCGCGTCCGGAAATGGAAGCGATTCTGGAGATCGTTCGCCCCAAACTCTTCGTGGGAACTCCACCGAGGCCCAACATTCCAGCTATCCGGGAAGGCGAAAGCGCGGCGCAATCATATTCGGTCGAGAGTCTGTCAGAAATTGTGTCCCCACATTGGAAAGCGATGACAAGTGGGGGCTCAACCGGACGACCTAAAGTGATCGTTGACGCCATGCCTGCGCGTTGGAATCCGAATGAGGGCTTTCTGGGCCAACGCCCCGGAGATGTGATCCTCAACCCTGGCCCGCTCTATCACAATGCTCCGTTTCACTGTGTCCACATGGGGCTTTGCATAGGGGCGACGATTGTCGAGATGCGCAAGTTCGACGCGCTGCGTGCGCTGCAACTCATGGAGGCGCATAACGTCAATTGGGTGACCATGGTGCCGACGATGATGCATCGCATCTGGCATCTCGGTCCTGACGTGCTGTCCAATTTCAGCCTGCCAAGCTTGCGCATGATGGTTCATATGGCGGCGCCGTGTGCGCCCTGGCTGAAGCAGGCCTGGATTGACTGGCTCGGGAGCGAACGCGTTTGGGAGTATTACGGAACGACCGAGGCGACAGGCTCAACCATGATTTCGGGAACCGACTGGTTGTCGCATCGCGGTTCGGTGGGACGCGTTCGCGAAGGCTACGAAGTAAGGATCCTGGATGCGGAAGGGCAGGAATGCCCCGCCGGTGAAGTTGGGGAAATATATTTCCGTCCACAAGGGGGTGTGGGATCGACCTATCACTACCTCGGAAGCACAGCGCGGCGTTGCGGCGAGTGGGAAGCGCCTGGCGATCTCGGTTCTCTGGATGAAGAGGGATATCTCTACCTGTCAGATCGGCGAAATGATTTGATCATCTCAGGTGGCGCCAACATCTATCCGGCGGAAGTCGAAGCCGCGATCGAGGCGCACCCCTCTGTTCGTACAAGCGCTGTGATTGGCCTGCCGGATGAGGATTGGGGCGCCCGGGTTCACGCGATCGTCCAGCCGCTTGAGGGGGAGGCCCTGAGTGAGGCCGAGTTGATGGAGTTCGTGTCGGGGCAATTGGCGCGCTTCAAGCTGCCCAAGAGCCTCGAATTCACAAGCGAGTCCTTGCGGGACGAAGCAGGAAAGGTGCGCCGCGCGGCCCTCCGGGATGCACGGCTGGCCTCACCGATTGACGAATAGGGATGTTGGGCCTCGCGCGGTGGGGCTGGGCTGGACTTTATCCGGCCTTCGGCCGCACGCGCTTGGGGCGGCGGCCAGATTTTCCTTTGCGGCTTTTATAGAGGGCCTCAAATCCGCCAGCCATGAAGGTTACGAACCGGTCCCGGGCCGCTTCGAAATCGTCTGAGGCACACAAATTGTCCGAGAGGCGATCAATTCGGCCTGTCTGGGACAGGATGAGCGTATACGCGCCTGAGGTGAACTGGAAGCTCCAGAAGAGGTCCTCGGGCTCTGCATCTGGTAATGCCTTGCTCAGAAGACTGATGAGCCGCAACACGAGCGGATCAAAATAGGTGTCCATCTTTTCGGCGCCATAACCGGGCGCATTGTTCACCTGTGCGAAGATGCGACCGAAATTCCGCCAGCCTTCATCATCATTGATGTAAACATCGAAGGCTTCGTCATAATAGGCCCGCAGGGCACCTTCTATGGTCGGGTGCTCCCCGACTTCTGCTGCATAGGCGTCCAGGCCAGCTGTCCGCGTTGAGATCGCAAACTCCATGCGCCGGTCGAAGACGGCATCGAACAGCTCTTTCTTGCCATTGAAGTAGTAGTGAATCAAAGCGGGATGGATGCCCATCTTGTCCGCGACATCCTTGATCGTCACGCCGAAATATCCAAGCTGAGCGAAGAGTCCTTCGCTCGTATCAAGGATAAGTTTGATCGTTGCGGCCCGTTGCTCTGCGCGCGTGCGGCGAGCCTTGGGTTTCGGCGTTGCTGCCATAAATACCGGCCTTTCCTGATTCGGCGCCTCCGTCAGACGTGTCGTTCGCCTCACAGTTGCAGCGTTAGGATGGGGCGTAGCCAACGTCCAGTCAAGCAAGCCAGCGTCACAGGCGAAATTAATTCATTTAGCGCTAAATAAATGAACTTGACGGGCCGGATTCACCGGGGTAGCGCTTTTGCAACAATTGAAATCCGCAAAGGCAGGCCAGTCGAGCTTGTTGGAAGACGGACATTATCGGGAGGAAAATATGATTACCAATTCAAAGCTCATTGGCTCAGTGTCAGCCATCACCATCGCGATGGCATGGTCTTGTGCCGCGCCGGCAGAGGCCCAGTCATCACCTGACCAGGAATCGGCGGAAACCGCGCTGACGACAGGTGCCCCTGAGCAAGATACCGAAGACCAACTTGTTGCCGACAAAATCATTGTAACCGGGTCAAGTATCCGGGGCGTACCGCCGACCGGGTCCAACCTGATCGGCGTCACCCGTGACGACATCGAACTCATCGGCGCGGCAACAACTCCTGACCTGCTTGCGACGGTGCCACAACTGAACAGTTTCAATACTGCGCCCAAAGCCAGCCTTGACGGCTTCGGCTCCTTTGCGCCGGGTCTTCGCGGCCTGCCAGCGAGTGCAACATTGCCGCTGATGAATGGGCACCGGCTTGTTGCCGCTGCAGCAAATGAGACCAATCCCGACTACCCGCTAATACCTAGCCTCGCGATTGAGCGGGTCGAGATCGTCGCAGATGGTGCGTCTTCTATCTATGGCTCGGATGCGGTCGCGGGCGTTGTCAACTTCATCACGCGCAAGCGGTTCTCGGGCGTTGATGTGTCCGTCGATTACGGGATTGCCGATGATTATGAGTCGTTTACGGCGAATGGACTGGTGGGGCAGGACTGGGGAACGGGGTCCGTACTGGCTGCCTACCAATACAGGGAGAATGACAACATCACGGGCGGTGATCGTGACTACCGGGCTCTGGATTTCACCTCGTCAGGCGGTGTCGATACGCGCTCTATCAACTGTCCATCACCTAACGTGCTGGTTGGCGGCACCCTCTATGCCGCCCCGGACCTTGCTCCGAATACTATCAATTATTGCGATAATGGGGCTGCAGCAGACCTTTATCCAAGTTCGCGCCTCCACAGCGCATTTGTAAGTGCGCAACAAGATTTGACCGAGCGGGTCACGCTATGGGGCGAAGTCCTGTATTCAGACCTGGAAGACAAGACACGCGTTGCGCCTGCGGTGCAGACTGTGACGATTGCCAATACGAATCCCTTCTTCCAGGCCCCTCCAGGTACGGGGGCAACCTTCGAGACGGTCCTGTTCCGCGCAGACAACCTGGTTGGCGCCGATTACCGTACCAATACTGACAGCCGTAAGGTTGGGAATTCCTCTGCTGGAATGGATGTGGAGTTGCCCGGAGATCTGAATCTGAGCATCTACGGGACCTATGATTGGGCAGAGAATGACGCCTTCATTCCTACGATCAATGCCGTCGCGCTTGCGGTAGCTGCTGGGGGGACAAGCGCTGACACGGCGCTGGATCCGTTCGGGCAGGGGACGTCGCCAGCTGTTGTCGATGCGATCCTCGACTCGGCAACTGATGTCACCATTCAGCAGCGCACCAAGCTAGGGGCCATCAAGCTGGATGGTCCACTGGCTGATCTGCCGGGCGGTGAGTTGAAATTCGCCATAGGTGCCGAATTCCGCCGCGAAACTTTCGAACAGCGAGGCTTTGTCGGAGCCATCCCGGTCCCGGAAGATCTTTCACGAGACGTGAAGTCTGTTTATGCCGAACTGTTCGTTCCGATTGTTGGTGACGACAACTCAGCCCCATTCGTCCAACGTCTCGACCTGTCCCTGTCTGGCCGCTTCGATGACTACAGTGATTTCGGATCGACCACGAATCCCAAGATCGGGGTGAATTGGGGCCCCGCCGAGGGAGTGAATGTGCGCGGCACCTATGGTCAGTCCTTCCGGGCGCCGGGCATGCGCCAGATAGGTGCTACGGTTGGTGCGTATTATCTGGATGCGGCGACTGCCGCTGTTGCAGCCCGCGATCCGGCCCGCGGCAATGACCAGGTAAACACGGTCTATCTGCTTGGGGGCAATCTCGATCTGCAGCCTGAGGAAGCCGAGACCTACTCCTTTGGCGTCGACTGGCAGCCGACTTTCCTGCCAGACTTCCGGGGGAGCGTGACATATTACGATATCGAATATACCGATGTGATTGGAACCCCGCCAATTGCTCTGGTTTTCGCAGACCCGACTTTTCAGTCCATTGTCTATCGTGATCCCACTGCGGATCAATTGGGCAGCCTGGTAGGGTTAGGCGTTCCGGTCAATTTGCCGAATCCGCTGCCGCCGATTGGAAACGTCCTGGATCTCCGCCTCAACAATTTTGGTGTGCGGGAGACCGACGGCGTGGATTTCGATTTCCGCTATCACCGCACTACCGGACTGGGCGAGATCTATACGGGACTGGCGGGCAATTATATCCTGAACTTCGATACCCAATTGTCGCCGGCCGCGCCTGTTTCCGACAATCTGAAACTCGGCTTGCCCAAGGCGACCTTGAGAGCCTCGGCAGGGCTTACCAGTGGGCCGGTCAGCCTGGCGGGCTTTGTCAATTACCGGGATGGCATCACGAATACCTACAACACGCCGACCGGCACCGATGTCTATGACGCGGATCCTTATACGACAGTGGATTTGCGTGTCAGCTGGACACTTCCGAATAGCGGCGTGACGGAGAACACGGTGCTGGGCTTGCAGGTGAATGATCTGTTTGATCAGGAGCCGCCATTTTTTCCGGGATCGGATGGAATTGGCGGAAACTACAATCCGATCGGCCGTTACATTGCGGTGAACTTGCGGAAGTCATTTTAATCGTGCCGCACACATTTTCGGAAGTATCTTGCTCATGACCCGTGATGCCAGCATCCGCACACATGGGTTTGAGCCCGCGAAGCTTGCCATGGTCAGGCCCTGCCTCCAGGCCTTCATAGATCGTGGTGAGCTCGCGGGGATTGTTACCCTCACGTCGAGGGGGGGCGATATTGTCCAATCCGAGACCCTTGGCATGAGCGATATCGAGACGGGCATGCGTATGCGATCCGACACCTTGTTCCGCATCGCCTCGATGACGAAGCCGATCACCTCGGTTGCTGCCATGATGCTGGTTGAGGAAGGCAGGCTTTCGCTTTCGGATTCGATTTCGCGATGGGTTCCCGAACTCGCCAGTCCACGCGTGTTGCGTCATGCCGCCGGCGCGCTCACTGATACGGTGGCTGCCCACCGCGAAATTACGGTGGAGGACCTGCTGACCCATCGTGCGGGCATTGCCTATGCGTTCTTTTCGGAAGGGCCTCTCCAGGAAGCCTATGATGCCACGCTTGGCAATCCTGCCATGAACCGCCTCACGCCCGATGAATGGCTGGCAGCGCTCGGCCACCTGCCTCTGGCTTACCAGCCGGGCGAGCGGTTTCATTATGGCCATTCGACGGATGTGCTCGGCTTCCTGATTGGCCGGGTCGAAGGCAAACCGTTGCGACAAGTGTTGCAGGAGCGAATTTTCGCGCCTCTTGGCATGCAGGATACGGACTTCTGGCTTCCCCAAGACAAGCGACATCGTCTCGCAAGCCTGTATGGGTATGACGCGCAGGCGGGCGAACTCGCCCAGGTCGAGGTGGAAATGTATGAGGAGCCGCCGGCTTACACACCCGGCGGTGGCGGGCTGATCTCCTCCGCGCCGGACTATCACCGGTTCGCCCGAATGTTGCTGGGGGGCGGAGCGTTGGACGGAAGACGTTTGCTGCAACCCGAGACTGTGCAGCTTATGCAGAGAAACCGCCTGACCAAAGTACAACGTGAGGTGCCGTTCGCAGGCATGCCACTTTGGCAGAAGAACGGTTTTGGGCTTGGCGTCTCGATCGCCGAAGATCCGGTCGATAATCCCTATGCCTGCGGGGCGCCAGGGTCGATGACGTGGCCGGGTATTTTCGGCACCTGGTGGCAGGCAGATCCGGTCAATGACCTCGTGATGATCTTCATGATCCAGCACCAAGTTCCTGTTTCCGCCAGCTCTGGAGCCACGATCGCCACGGGACGCGGCGCTGCCGGTCGGCGCGCTTTGCCCGAATATCAAATGCGGACTTATGAGGCTCTTCAAGTGATGTCTCAGCGATGACGCAGGAGGCCGGCGCGTGAGGGCGCCCGCTACTCCGTTGGGGGGTGAGGCTGCGGCCAAACTCGCCCGCACGGTGCCTCTGACGCGCCGCTACAAGGCGGCCTATGGTGCGGGCGCCATGGCGGATGGCATTGTCAGTGCGGGCTTCGGGTTTTTTCTGCTTTTCTACCTGACCGCCGTGTGCGGTATGTCAGGAACAATGGCCGGAACGGCCAAGCTCATCGCCTTGTTGGTGGATGCTGTGGCGGATCCTGCGATCGGACTGGCCAGCGACCGCATACGGTCACGCTTCGGACGGCGGCTTCCCTTCATGGTGGGCGGGCTTGTTCCGTTTGCCTGTGCCTTTGGACTCCTGTTTTCGATTCCGCCGTCGCTGGCCGGTGCCCCGCTGTTTCTGTATGTCACCGCCTGTCTCATCGTGTTGCGTGTCTCGACGTCCTGCTTCGTGCTTCCATTCACGGCCGTCGGTGCGGAAGTCACAGATGATTATCGTGAGCGTGCGAGCATTGTGTCCTATCGGCTTACTTTTCAGAATGCGGGCATTCTGTGCGGCGTAGTGCTGGGGCTTGGCGTCTTCATGTCCGGCCCCGCGGGACTACTGGCGCGCGAGAATTACATACCCTTCGCCTGGACATGCGCGGCAGCCATCGTCTTGACGGGCTGCATAGCAATCGGCGCGGTTTATCGCGCTGGGCCGCGACTGCATGCCCCGTCAGTTGACAAGACTCATTTTCTCGCAGGCTTCGGGCGGGAAATGGTCGAGTTGTCACGCAACCGGTCCTTCCTTGTCCTGTTCGGGACGGTGCTTACCTATTTTCTTGCCTACTCCGCGTCGGTGTCTCTGGCGTTGCATGCGAGCCGGTATTTCTGGAAGCTGGATTCCTTTGCGATCCAGATGGTCCTGCTGAGCACAACCCTTGGCCCGCTGCTCGGGGCACCCATCAGTGCATTTGCCTTGCGCTATATTGAAAAGCGCACGCTTTCCATTTGCGCTTTCCTGGCCATTTCGCTTTTCCTCATGTGGCCGCCACTTTTTCAATTGTACGGACCGCATGCCCTGACGCCGTCTACAGCCGCCGTGGTCCTGTTCGTAAACGGACTTCTGGTCGGGACGGCGATCATGGTCGGGGGCATTGGCTTCCAGTCGATGCTGGCCGATACGGCAGACGAACACGAATACTTGTTTGGTGTCCGGCGAGAAGGCCTGTTCTTTTCCGGACTGACCCTGGCGTTCAAGGCAGCCTCGGGTCTCGGAGGATTGATCGCTGGACTGGCGCTGGATGCGATTCAGTTTCCAACCGATATTGCCGCCAAGGGGCCGGACCTTGCGATTCCCGAGGATGTGCTGGAGAAACTGGCCTTGATCTCCGGACCTCTTCCAGCTGCTTTTGCCGCCATTTCCCCCTTGTTTTTACTTGGATATCATCTGACGCGGAAGAGACATGCGCGTATTATCCTGGCGCTGGAACAGCGCAAGCAGGCAAATATCGACGCGGTGGGAGACCGTGGATAGATACGGGTCAGAGCGGCACCGGATGCGGTGCCCGAATTCATTATAGATAGATGTGAGGATGACAGGATGATCAGACTGAACGGACGAGTGGCCATCGTGACCGGCGCAGGCGGCGGGCTTGGACGCGCTCATGCCCATTTGCTTGCAGCGCGCGGGGCACGCGTCGTCGTGAATGATGTCGGCGCAGCTGCAGAGCAGGTGGTGCAGGAGATTGTCTCGGAGGGGGGTGAAGCCATTGCCGCAGTCGGTTCCGTAACGGACGAAGATTTTGTCCTGCAAATGGCAGCCGATGCGAAGCAACGTTGGGGACAGCTCGACATTCTGGTCAATAATGCCGGCATCCTCCGTGACAAGACTTTCGCCAAGATGGACCTTGCTGATTTCCGGACCGTGCTCGACGTGCATGTCATGGGTGCTGTCAATTGCACGAAGGCCGTCTGGGAAACCATGCGCGAACAGCGCTATGGCCGCATCGTGATGACGACTTCGTCGTCTGGCCTGTTCGGCAATTTCGGGCAGTCCAATTATGGCGCTGCGAAAATGGCGCTCGTGGGATTGATGCAGACCCTGGGCCTCGAAGGCGAGAAGTACGACATCAAGGTCAATTGCCTGGCGCCAACGGCTGCGACCCAGATGATGGAAGGGGTCTTGCCTGAACAGCAATTGCGTCTGCTGAGACCGGAATATGTCAGTCCGGCCATGCTGGCATTGGTGCGTGAGGGTGCTCCAACGCGCACCATTCTCTGTGCGGGTGCAAAAGGGGTCGAAGCCGCCCATATCTCAATGACACAAGGCATCCATATAGCTGATGAAGATCAGATGCCGGAGGCGATCGTGTCCAATTGGGATCAGATCCTCGACGCAGGGAATGCCTTCATTCCCAACAATGCCCTTGAGCAGAGCCGGCTGGAACTTGCCAAGGCTGGCTACGTGCCCGGCGACGCGCCATGATAAGATTTGCCCTTTCGCCGCTGAGTGGCTGGAAACGCATCTGGCGAGTGCTGGCAGTCATATTGACCGTTTGGGGGACAGTGCCGGCCTGTGCTCAGGAAGCGTCAGTAGTCGAGGCCCCCGCAGGCAGTGTACGCGGGGTGCAATCTGGAGAGACGCGCGTTTTCCGGGGCATCCCTTATGCGCAGCCCCCTGTTGGGGAGCTGCGCTGGCGCGCGCCTCAGCCGCTGCCTCGCTGGAGCGGTATCAGGGACGCGACTCAGTTCGGCGCGGCGTGTGTACAGCCAGCCCTTCCGGCGGGATTCGAGATTCAAGGGCCGATCAGCGAAGACTGTCTTTTCCTCAACATCTGGGTTCCGCCGAATGCGCAAGATGTGCCTGTGATGGTATGGATTCACGGGGGATCATTGGTGAATGGAACGGGCAGGGACACCCTGTATGACGGGACGCATTTTGCGGACGAAGGGGTCATTGTAGTTTCCATCAATTATCGCCTCGGCGCACTTGGCTATCTGTCGCATCCTGATCTCAGTGCCGAGGCGGAGGATAATATATCCGGCAATTACGGCCTGCTGGATCAGATCCAGGCCTTGCGGTGGGTCCAGAACAATATTGCTGCCTTCGGAGGTGACCCCGGCAATGTGACCATCGCTGGGGAATCGGCAGGCGGCCTCAGTGTTGTCTGCCTCATGGCCGCGCCCTCGGCGCGTGGTCTGTTTGATCGGGCAATCGCACAGAGCGCCTACATGATCACTTTGCCTGAATTGCGAAACAGCAAATTCTCTGATCTGCCCGCTGCCGAGGCAATCGGGGAATGGCTCTTGGGCCAGTTTGGCGCAGCCGATATCCAGGACCTCAGAAGCCGGAGTGCTGAAACGATTTCCGAAGGGGCAATACAAGCAGGATATTTCCCGCTCCCCACCATCGATGCACACACTTTGCCAGACCAACTGGTCGACGTGTTTGACCGGGGCGAGCAGGCGCCTGTCCCCGTGCTCGCAGGATTCAATGAAGGCGAAATCCGCTCTCTTCCGATCTTATTACCCCCGGCACCTGCGAATGCAGCGAAATACAAGGAAGAGATCGCGGCCCGATATGGGGATCGCGCAGATGAATTTCTCGTGCACTATCCGGAAGACTCGATTTCCGAGAGCATGCTGGCTACCACGCGTGACGCCATGTATGGCTGGGCAGCGGAGCGCCTGGCCGTGAAGCAGACAGCGCTCGGCGCAGAGGCGTTTCTGTACTTTTTCGATCACGGTTATCCGGCCGCTGATGACGGAGGGTATCACGCCTTTCATGCGTCCGAAATTCCGTTTGTGTTCGGAACCATGGACCTTACTCCGCCGCTTTGGCCAGTCATTCCTGAAACTCAGCAGGAGCAGCGCCTGTCGGATGCCATGCTCAGTTACTGGGCGTCGTTCGTGCGTGACGGTGTCCCGCGCGCGGTGGGGGAACCTGACTGGCCTCCCTATGGGGAGAGTCGAACCTATCTGGCATTCGAAGACCGCCCGCTCGTCCGCTCCGAGCCGCCAAACCGCTATGAGCTTCATGAGGCGGTCATATGCCGCCGACGTGCGCAAGGGGGAGTTTCCTGGAACTGGAATGTTGGCGTGATTTCGCCGCCTTTGCCACCTCCGGCGCCTGTTTGCCGGTGATGAAAGTGTTGGCATAGGCAAGGCAAGCGACCAAGCCGTCAGTAAGCGTTTCATAATTTAAATATGGCAGACTCTCTTAAAGCCTCTACTGAGTAGACTTGAAAAGACATGTCCGGAACTAGGCGCTTCGTCCGATATAGCCCAAGCTGGTTGCTACACGGACGGCTTGGGCTCGACCGGAAACCGACAGCTTTTGCCCTGCATTGGTCAGGTGAAACCGAATCGTGGGGATGGATATTCCCATGATCGTCGCGATCTCGCTGTCCGTCTTGCCGATGGCAGCCCATTTCAGGCATTGGATCTCTCTGCGTGTCAGATCGACCAGTTCAGGGAGAGCAATATGTGAGTCATTTTCCCGATAGGCGGAGAGAAATTTGAGCGTCAGTTGATGCATGCTTGCAGCGTGCATCCTGAATGTTTGCGCAATGTCGGACACTGCCTCATTGGCCGCCCAGACGATCGCGCCAAGCACGCCGTAAGGCATATAGCATGGACAGATGATGGCACTGGCAACCTCATACGCATCATAATCAGCGTTCTGGTTGAAGACGTCCAATGCGCGATTCGGCCGCCAACTCCTTAATGTTTCGCCATCGAAGTAAAATGGTTCCGCCGAAATTCTGGCTGCCTGGATAAAGCCTGACCGGAGCGCGAATGTACGATCATCCCAATAGTGAAGATTCGGGTCGAACCATTTGAACAGGCTCGCGGCGTAAGGCGTGCCCTCCTGATCGCGCATGGGGTTGGGATCGCTGACATCTGCAGAGGCGGCAATGTAGGGGAGACCTGAACGCTGCCCAATCTGGACAACTTCCATTGCAAGATTGTGGACGTCATTGTCGGTGGAGCCTGAACCGGCTTCCGAGGGAGGAGAAGGTTTCATACCTATTGGTTCTGGTAGCTTGAGCCTTGGCAGTCGTAGTCGCTAGAGTTTCAGGCCAATACAGGAGATATTGGATGAATCTGGGCCTATCTGAAAAAGATATCGCTTTCCGCGAGGAAGTGCGAGCTTTCCTTTGCGACAATCTTACGCCTGAGCTTGCCGCCGCCGGTAGAAAGGCGACGAGTGTTTTTGTGGAGCCTGAGTATACGCTCGCCTGGCAAAGGAAGTTGCACATGCAAGGCTGGGCGGCGCCGAGCTGGCCGCAAGAGTATGGCGGACCCGGCTGGACGGAAATGCAGCGCTACATCTTTGCCTCGGAATGCGCCATTGCCGGAGCGCCCCCACTGGCCCCCATGGGTCTGAACATGGTTGGCCCCTGCATCATCGGATATGGCACGCCGGACCAGAAGGCTTTTTTCCTGCCACGCTTGTTGGCGGGGGACGACTATTGGTGCCAAGGGTATTCGGAACCGCAATCAGGGTCCGATCTGGCGTCTCTGTCTCTCAAGGCAGAACGGGATGGTGACCACTATGTTCTCAATGGATCAAAGATCTGGACGACGCACGCGCATCACGCAAACCGCATGTTCTGTCTCGTGCGAACCGACACCACAGGTAGGCCCCAGCAAGGCATCACCTTCCTTCTGCTAGAGATGTCGGCGCCCGGCATCACCGTCGATCCGATCATTACATTGGCGGGTGAGCATGAATTGAACCAGGTCTTCTTTGATGACGTCCGCGTTCCGGTGTCGGGCAGGCTTGGCGAGGAAAATGATGGCTGGACCGTTGCGAAATACCTGCTGGAGTTCGAACGCAGTGGTGGATCGTCGGCCGGACTTGAAGCCGCGCTGAACCGCCTTCGTACCCATGTTCTGGAAAGCGGCTTCGAAGAGCCGGGATTACGTGCCCGACTCGAGACGGCTGCTATTTTGCTCGACGCCATCCGTGTGACCGAGCAGCGCATTGTGGCATCGCTCAGCGCGGGGCGACCGCCGGGCCCAGCCGCATCGATGCTCAAGGTTCAAAGAACGGAGATGATGCAGAAGATCGACGAGCTCGCAATCGAGGCTGTAGGCCCCCATGCGGCTGTTCATGAGCCAGTGACCTGGCATCCGGAATCCAGTCTGGATCCGGTCGGGCCAGAAGCCCTGAGTGTCGCTACGGCGAAATATTTCAACAATCGCGCGGGCTCTATCTATGGGGGCTCAAACGAGGTCCAGCGCAACATCATGGCCAAGGCCGTTCTTGGTCTCTGAACCGGACCTATCAACCTTGATAGCTTGCCGGGCATGGTCCTTTCCGGGGAACCTTTGCTGACAGCTCCGCAAAAAAGGAGCGTTGGGAGGAAAATTTGATGAATCGGACGACATATCTGAAATCGCTATGCATGGGTGTCTCATTCGCCGCGCTCGGGGCAAGTTTGCCCGCCATTGCGCAAGAGGCAGACGCGCCCTCTGCCGAAAGCAGCGAGGAGTCGCAAGGCTCCATGAAACTGGAGTCTATCACGGTTACGGCCCAGAGGCGGGAGGAATCCGCCAATGACGTTCCGATGTCTATTCAGGCGTTTGGTGGAGAGCAGCTCGATAATCTTCGGGTCAATGAGGTCGATGACCTGCAAGCGCTTGTGCCAAGTTTTTCGGTTTCGCAAAGCTATCAGGGGGTTCCAACCTATACCTTGCGCGGTATCGGCTTCAATACGATCAACATGTCGGCAACGTCCACTGTCGGCACCTATGTCGATGAAGTTGCCTATCCATACCCCTTCATGAATTCGGGGCCGATGTTCGATATTGAGCGTATCGAGGTATTGAAGGGCCCCCAGGGAACATTGTTTGGTCGCAATACGACGGCCGGCCTGATCAATGTTGTCACGAACAAGCCTGTCGATGAATTCCAGGCGAGTGTTTCCGCCGACATCGGAAATTACGACACGTGGAATCTCGAAGGCCTGATCAATGTGCCGCTGGCGGCAAATGTGCAGGCGCGTTTCGCGATCCGCAGCGAGAATAGTGATGAAGGCTGGCAGGAATCGATTTCTCGGGGAGAAGACCGGGGAACGGTGGACAAGCTCGGTTTCCGTGCGGCGCTGGCAATACAGCCGACAGACAAGCTCGACATTGACCTGTCTTATAATGGGTGGGTCAACAAGTCCGACACGATCGCCGGCCAGGCGATTGGCCTGACCCCCAATACGGATCCCACATTCATCGTGCCGGGAACCAATGGCCCTGCGACGGCATCCGGTTTCAACCAGCCGGGACTTGTCGACTTTATCAACAATAATTTTCCAACCAGCGCCGAACAGGCCGACTGGGCGCCTTACTACCAGCGGTCAGCCGATATCGGCGCCGGCGAAGGCATTGACGGTCCGCATGAAGAGAATTCTAGTTTCGATGCCATCAAGCTTGGTGTGAGCTATGAGTTCGACAACGAAATGCGGCTTGTCTCGCTCACAGGCTACAACAAACTGGATCGTGAAGCCGTACTTGATTGGTCAGGTGTGCCGTTTCAGATCCTGCTTCAGGACATTGAAGGTGAAATCAAATCCTTCAGTCAGGAACTTCGCCTTGAAGGGGCAAATGATAAGGTCAACTGGCTGGTTGGCGCCTATTATGGCAAGGACGAAACGACCGACGGCAATCGCACGATGTTGCGGGACAACGCCAATTCCAACTTTGTAAGCACAGCAGCCTACCTGCTGACGGTCGACCCGACCGCACTTGGTTTCCCGCCGCAAATGGCTGGTCTGGTTTCCATGGTGAATGTGGACCCGGAAACAGGACAACCCTATTCAGTCGCCGAATTGCTCTCTTCCTTCCAGACTTATTATGACACCGGCAAATTTGAATCGACGACTGCAAGCATATTTGCAAACGCTGACTGGGAACTGACGCCTGAATTTTCCTTGACCACTGGTATTCGTTACACGGATGACAAGCAGGAATATGTTGGCTGTTCAGGTGATGTGAACGGTTCGATGCAGCCAAACGTCAACGTCTTCAACCGCGTCTTCTTCACAGCGATCTACGGTCTGGCTACGCCCCCAGCGCCATTGCTCGAAAACGGATGCAATACTTACGATCTGGAGACGAACTCGTTCAGCGCAGTGACATCGGACGTCAAGGAAGACAACGTTTCGTGGCGAGTTGTCGGCAACTGGAAGCCGGCCTCGCTGGAAGACACGCTTTTCTTTGCGTCGGTGTCCAATGGCTACAAGTCTGCTTCAACCCCGGTGAACGCAGCGTCGAAATCGGAACAGAATGCGCCGGCAACACAGGAAAGCCTGCTGGCGTATGAAGTTGGCGTCAAAGCTGGCCTGTTCGACCAGCGCATGCAGGCGAATGCGTCGCTGTTCTACTACGATTATACAGACAAGCAGGTCTCTTCTTTCTTCCCGGATCCGATCTATCGTGCCTTGTCTCGCCTTCAGAATGCTCCGGAAGGAGAGGCCTATGGCCTGGATGCGGAGCTGACATGGTTGGTGGCAGAACACCTGACGGCCATTGGCGGCCTGACCCTGCTGCAAACGGAGTTCGGATCATTTGAAACGTCTGATGCCTTTGGCTTGCCGACGAATCGTCAAGGTGATCCGTTCTTGTATAGTCCGGAAACCACCGCGAGCTTGACGCTGATGTATGACCGGCCCGTATCGGATACACTTGGCTTCAGAAGTGCGTTGAGCGGGCGTTGGCAGAGCGACTCTACCGCCGGCGATCCAGACGACCCGCAATATGACATAGACTCCTATGGCGTACTGAATGGCAGCATCGGAATCTACTCACTCGACGACAATTGGGAAGTTTCCGTCTGGGGCAAGAACCTGACAGATGAGTATTACTGGCAGCAGATTGCCTCCAACGCCAATGTCGTACTGCGGTTTGCCGGGCGTCCGCGCACGTTTGGCGCATCGCTCAGCTATCGTTTCTGATTTCCTCTGAAAAACTGGCTGCGCTTCCACTTCCATGGGGCGCAGCCTTCTTTTTCTGGATTGAATTCAGGAGCGCCGCAGGGGGAAGTCGGGAGGACCTGCCCAGAAGTTATCCTTTGGGCCGGACAAATCAAAGTATCCAATCGGGACTATCAGGAGAATGCAAATGCGTAACGAGGGTGCCCTGACGAGCGCGGACTTTGACCAAATGCCCACATTGGGTGACATTGCGCGCTTTCATGCCCGCAAACGACCTGATGCCATCGCGCTCAGCTTTGAAGGGCGAGACACGACGTTTCGTGCTTTTGATCTCCTTACGAACAAGGTGGCAAACGCCCTGGCTGCCTCTGGCGTGAAGCCCGGCGAACGGATTGCTTATATTGGCAAGAACAGCGACCATTATTTCGAACTTCTGTTCGGTGCCGCCAAGATGGGCGCTGTAACCCTGCCGATAGGATGGCGTCTCGCTCCGGCGGAGATGGCCTATATCATCGGGGACGGGAAGGGATCACTGGTGTTCGTTGGTCCTGAAGTCGCTGAACAGGCCAAGGCAGCGCTCGCCGAATTGAAGCATCCTCCCAAAATCATATTCATGGAGGATGCCGGGCCCGACGGTTTTGTCAGCTGGAGGGATAGCCAAAGTGACGAAGATCCGGGCGTCTCGATTGCGCCGGGCGACGTCGCGCTTCAATTGTACACATCGGGGACCACAGGCAGGCCAAAGGGCGCCATGCTCAGCCATGACAATCTCCTCGGCGGGCGCCGGGAATCTGTGGAAGCACACCTGCCTTGGAATGAGTGGGGACCAGACGATGTCAGTCTCGTAGCGATGCCAGTGGGCCATATTGGTGGCACAGGCTGGGGAATTGTGGGCTTGTTCAATGGCGCGAAGGGCATCGTCGCGAGAGAGTTCGATCCGTTTCGTGTGCTTGATTATATTGAGCAGGACGGCATTTCGAAAATGTTCATGGTGCCTGCTGCTTTGCAGATTGTGGTAAGACAGCCCAATGCCAGAAGCGTGGACTACTCCCGCCTGAAATACATTTTGTACGGGGCCTCACCCATTCCTCTGGATCTATTGCGGGAATGTATGGAAGTCTTCGGCTGCGGGTTCTGCCAGCAATACGGCATGACCGAAACGTGCGGAACGATCATCTACTTGCCACCGGAGGATCATGACCCGAACGGAAACCAGCGGATGCGGGCGGCAGGTATCCCCATGCCAGGGGTGGAGATTCGCATTGAAGACAATGACGGGAATGTGCTTCCACCCCATCAGGTGGGCGAGGTGGTGACCCGGTCCCGCGCCAATATGAAAGGCTATTGGAATCTGGATGAGGCTACGCAAAAGACGATCACAGCGGACGGCTGGCTTCATACAGGAGACGCGGGATATCTTGATGAGGATGGCTATCTCTACATCCATGATCGCGTGAAGGACATGATCATTTCAGGCGGGGAGAATATCTATCCAGCTGAAGTCGAGAATGCAGTCTACGGACATCCGGACGTCGCCGAAGTGGCGGTAATTGGCGTCCCGGATGAGAAATGGGGTGAGGCGGTAAAGGCCGTTGTGGCGCTGAAACCCGGCGCGGCGTCAGATCCAGACTCCATCCTGTCTTTTGCGCGCACGAGAATTGCCGCTTTCAAGGCTCCCAAAAGCGTTGACTTTGTCGAGGGTCTTCCCCGCAATGCGTCGGGAAAGATATTGAAGCGGCAACTCCGAGAGCCCTATTGGGGCGGTAAAGACAGGGCCGTGAACTAGAAAAAAACTGTTTGGGAGAAGATCATGGCCATTCAAACCCGCTTTACGAAGGAATTCGGCATTGAGCACCCTATTGTTCAGGGAGGCATGCAATGGGTCGGATATGCAGAGATGGTGGCGCCCGTCGCAAATGCGGGAGGACTCGGTTTCCTGACAGCGCTGACTCAGCCCACGCCAGAAGACCTTGCAAAAGAGATCGCACGCACGAAGGAGATGACGGACAAACCCTTCGGTGTGAATCTCACCATCCTGCCCGCGATCAAGCCACCTCCCTATGCCGAATACAGGCAGGCGATCATCGAGGGAGGGATCAAGATCGTCGAGACAGCGGGCTACAAGCCGCAGGAACATATCGACCATTTCAAGCAGCATGGCATCAAGGTGATCCACAAATGCACGGCCGTGCGTCACGCGCTGTCAGCCGAGCGGATGGGCGCCGATGCCATATCGATTGATGGGTTTGAGTGTGCGGGTCATCCAGGAGAGGACGATATTCCCGGCTTGATCCTGATCCCGGCGGCGGCACGCAAGGTGAAGGTGCCCATGCTGGCTTCCGGCGGATTTGCGGATGGCGCGGGGCTCGTGGCAGCCTTGGCGCTCGGCGCCGATGGCATCAATATGGGGACCCGGTTTTGTGTCACGCAGGAGGCACCGATTGATGAGGCCTTTAAAAGACAAATGGTTGAGAATGATGAGCGCATGACCAATCTCATTTTCCGGACTCTGCACAATACGGCCCGGGTCATGAAAAATGCCGTGAGCGATGAGGTCGTGGAAATCGAGCGCAAGGGCGGTGCAAAGTTTGAGGATGTTCAGCATCTTGTTGCCGGAGTTCGCGGGCGAAAGGCCATGGCGGACGGAGACACTGATGGCGGCATCTGGTCGGCCGGCATGGTGCAGGGGCTGATCAACGATATTCCTACCGTGAAGGAACTTATCGACGGTATCATTTCTGATGCAGAGTCGATCATTCATGGACGTCTGGACGGAATGACAGTCTGATTAAGGCGCAGACGTCAGCATTTCATGGCGGCAACCCTTCCTACTCAGCCGAGGAATCCTGCTGCCAATATTCTGCCAGCTTATCCGGCAGGGTCAGGGGATCGAAGGGTTTGGGAATAACCCCGACAGCTCCAAGCTGCAGGTAGGCTTCCTGCTCGTGGGCTTGGGATTTCGCCGTCATGAAAACGGCTGGGATCGTTGAGCCATTGGGAAGCGCGCGGATACGCCGAAGCGTTTCGGGGCCATCCATTTCCGGCATCATCACGTCGAGTAACAACATATCGGGAGCAAATTCATGAAACTGCGCCACGGCGTCTGCGCCGCGTATACAGTGATGCAGCTCCAATCCTCCAAATTCCTGCATCGCCATGACTGCCAGTTCCGCGACCATCGGATCGTCTTCTACAAATAATATCTTGTTCAGGCGGCTTGCCATTTGTCGTCTCCCTGTTTTCCTGAAGGTGCGCAGATTGGAAAGCTCAGCATGAAGGTGGCACCGTGGCCCTCCACGCTCTCAAAGGAAATTTCTCCGCCCAGGGATTCCACAATGGATTTGGTGATGTTCAAGCCCAAGCCAGACCCACCGGCCATACGCGTGGCCGACCCATCGGCCTGAGCAAACCGCTGGAATATTTTGTCGCGGAACGAGGCGGGAATACCCGGACCTTTGTCAGAAACAGATATCTGAACTCGATCATTTGTATGGGATGCGATTTCAATGAGGACTGTTTCACCATCTGGCGAAAATTTGGCTGCGTTGGAGAGCAGATTGACGAGCGCCTGATTGAAACGAGAGGGATCAACCAGACTATAGGTGGTCGGAATATCTGCCTTCAGCTGGAAGGTTACATCATACTTCTCTGCCAAGCTCTGATGACGCTCCACAATGTCTGTCACCAGCGCCTTCATATCGCAGCTTTCAGGATAGAACTCCATCTTTCCTGCAGCGATTTTCTCGACATCCAGAATGTCATTGACCAGACGCCCCAGTCTCTGCGTGCTCAGTAGGGAAATGTCCAGTAGACGCGCTTCCTTGGATCCGACCTTGCCTCCCAACATTTTTTGCAAAATACCGAGTGAGGCCTGAATTGACGTCAGCGGAGTCCTCAGCTCATGATTCACTGTGGAGACAAATTCGTTCTTGAGGGTCTCCATCTGCTTGCGTTCTGTAATGTCCCTGACAATTCCGATGAACATGATCTGCCCGCCGGCATCGACCTTGCTCAATGAGATTTCCATGGGGAATGTGGACCCATCCAGGCGCCGCCCTTGGGTTTCGCGTGTGATCCCGGCCGCATTTCCTGAGCCTGATCTGTTGTCCTTCTCCAGAAACGATTCATAGTTTGTAAGAATCGATCCCGGCATCAGCAATTGAATGCTCTGGCCAGAAATGTCCTCAAGACGTGTGCCGAATATGCGCTCCGAAGAGGGACTGAAATGCTGGATCAGGCCCTGCTCGTCGGTCGAGAATATGCCATCAAGTACATTCTCAAAGATGGCCCGGACCCGCGCCTCAGCTCCTTTCAGATCCTGTGCCAATCCCTGGAACGCTTCTGCCAGCTCTCCGATTTCGTCGTCGCGCTCTATTGCCAGAGCCGGCACACCGCCAGATACCCTCGCCTTCCGGATGGATGTGGTCATGTCCAGCAACGGCGCAGTTAGCCGTGTTGACGCCCAAGCTGCCCCACCGAGGGATACGCCAATGAGCAGCAAGGCAAGCAGGGCCCCTTCATTTCGGATGCGCGTCACGCCCGTCATCAGTTGGCTATGTGGGACACGGATAGATATGATGAGGTGAGAATCGTCCAGGCGCTGGCTAATCGGAAGTCTTGCCGAATAGACGAGATCAGTGGCCGTATTCTGCACCCATGAGGAAGCATGCTGCTCACTTTTCGGGCGAAGTGTCTCTAGCAAGTCTGTCTGCTTATCTGATCCTTCGAGACTGTATTGAAATGCGGCGACTGATCCGTCTGCATGTTGTTCCATGTAATCGCCGGATTCATTTGAGACGATGATATTGCGGTTCAACTGGATGACATTGAACCGCTCACGGAGCATGGCACTGTAATCAGCGTTGATAACGACCATGCCGAAAATACTGCCCTTGGCATCAAATATTGGCACGATGGCGCGTAGGGTGGGGACGAGATCGCTGTCAAGCGTTCCAAATTCGCGATTATAGGTGACATTCGAGAAATAGGCCTCGCCCGGCGAAAGGGTTAGCGCCTTCTGGAAATAGATTTCCTGCGATTTTGATTGCAGGTGCGTCTCTGCGACACGTGCCCATCCATTGGATGCCCGATTGACGCGCACAAGTTCTCTGCCCTCGTTATCCAGCCCAATATATCGCATTTGAGTGTAAGTGACCCGCTCACGCATCATGGATACGAAAATGTCTTCCAGACGTTGGCGCCATTGATCCGTGGTTGAGCCGTCCAGTGGGTCGATTTCGTTATTGTCTGCGCTTCGCAGCATTCCCTGGATGGGAGGCGTGCGGGAAACGACGAAGGCGTCATTGATCATTTCGTCATAGGCGCGCTTGAATTCCAGGGCGACCAGCTGGGTTTCATGCGCCACATTTTCCACAGCCATGTCGCGCGAGACGGCTGTCGTGCGTAAAACAAGCAGAGCGCCCAGAGCAAGTGATGTCAGCAGGGATACGCCGCATGCCAGCAGTATGATCTTATTGCGCAAAGAATGGGGGTAAAGGGACCGGAAAAGTCTGGGGTCTGATCTCATGGTGCGCTCACTTTGGCGGTTGCAAACCGTCATCTGATGCGACGCTTCGCTCTCATGTGTGTGCGGAAATCTGTACAATTTCTTACCGTATGTGTGTTCCCCGTCCGACCTCGCTGTTTTGCCCCGCGGCCCTGGCGCTTGGCCCATGGAGTACCGGGCCAGCGTCGACAGATGCCTGACAATCACGTCAGTACAGCTAAGGGGTGCTCAAATTCGGAAAAGACCTGAAGGGAAAGACCCTTAAGCTAGCCGTCGTGGATCCAAGCCGGAAGCACTGCAGGTGTTACAGGGGGGGGGCTTTGTACAAAGGTGACGCGGCCAGGGGGTAGGGTGGCCGGAAATCCTAATCGAAGCCTAATGGATTGTGCGGATATTGCGCGCTGTTTTTTGCGGGGGGCTAACCGGGACGCGCTAGGGTTAATCCTGCGCGCCGAGGAACCCAATGACCCGTCACTCAGAAATATCCGGACAGCCTTCCTGGGCCAGTTCGCTCGACACCCTTTCTGACTCAATCCCAAGCCCGGACCGCTTGCAGCATTCAGTCATATTCTACTGTTCCGTCATGGTGCTGGTCACCATGTCCGCCACCATCGCCAGTCTCGCATCGCTCGGCCAGTATACCGTCGATATCGGCACATTGGTTGACGTCTTCACGATCCTCGCCGTGGGCGGCGCGGCTACGCTGGCTTTCATGCGACAGCGAATGCTCCTGCAAGGCTTTCTGCTGTGTGTCAGTGTCCCGGTCAATTTGCTGGCAATGCTCATCCTGGACCATCAGGGAATCTTCGAGGGTATGCTGCTATTGAGCATCACACCGATCATCTGGGGGCTGTTCACGACGATGTGGATGAGCTTCCTCTACACAGCTTTCCTTGTTGCGTTCATCAATTGGTACATGGGACCTGCCGGCCGTCTTGAACTGGTCGTGAATGGTGTGGATGATACCCTGTTGTCCGCCATCGCCCTCAGCCTGATTGCGCTCGCCTGTTGCGTAGCTGCCGTCTTGCCAAAACAACTCGGACGCAATGTCTATGTCACGCTGAAAGAACTGGCCCAGCGCGAGAACATGCATCGCAGCCGCTCGACCTCCTATGCGGAAATGTCCTCGGACTGGCATCTGGCAGTCGATCCGACTGGCAAGATCGTCCATTATTTCGGCAAGGGTGATGCCCTCGGTCGTCAGTGGCGTGATGTGCTGATTGGATGGGAGACCGACGAGGACGCATTCAACATCGCGCTCCAGAACCGGAAACCATTTTCCCGGATCAAGGGCGTGTTGCATGCGGATGGGGTCAATTGCCGGGTGGAGTTCAGCGGGCGTCCGCAATACTCCGAGGCGGGTGAATATCTCGGATATCTCGGTATTGCGCATGATATCAGCATACGCGAAAAATTTGAGCAGAAGCTGAAGCAGCAAGCAACGACCGACCTCCTGACCGGGCTCGAGAACCGTCATGCCTTCAATTCTCTGGTCGAGGCCCGCAAGACCGAAAACGAACCGGCCCTGTTGAGCATCCTCTATATCGACCTCGACAAGTTCAAGGAGTTGAATGATCGCCACGGGCACAGCGGCGGCGATGCAGCCCTGATCGAACTCGGTGAGCGTTTCAAGCGCCTTGCCGAAGAAGATGATGCGGTGCGTGTCTTCCGGATTGGGGGCGACGAATTCTGCTGTGTCCTCAACCGATCTGCGCAATTGTCTGAAGTTGCCGCGCTTGCGGGACGGATCCGGTCTCTGGTTTCGGCTCCTATTTCGTATGATGGGCGGCTGATTGATCTGACGGCGTCGATTGGTGCGGCCATCGGGACGTGTGGCGAAGGGATCGAGGACGTGCTGGAACAGGCGGATGCGGCCGTTTATGAAGCCAAGTCCAAAGGGGGCGATTCCTGTGTTGTTCCGGATGCGGATGTTCGTGAGCGCCTTGAGCGCCGCGTGTCCATTCACCGGGAGCTCATTTCGGCCATTGATAAAGGCGAAATCAGCTTGCACTACCAGCCAATTGTCCGCGTATCGGATTGCCGCTTGGTCGGCGTTGAGGCGCTGGCGCGGTGGAGCCATCCGAAATATGGGCCAATCAGCCCGTCCGAATTCATCGAGATCGCGGAAGCGAGCCGTCACATCATCGCCTTCGGACAGTTTGTGCAGCGCCAGGCGTGCGAGGATGTCATGGGCTGGATGTCCAGGACTGGTGAAGAAATACGCCTCAGCGTGAATGTCTCGCCCAATGAGTTGTTGTCTCACGGCTTCGCGGAATCCGTGGCCGAAATGCTTGAAGTCACTGGCTTCCCGCCCAGCCTGCTGGAACTCGAAATTACCGAACGCGGGGTCCTGAAAAATATCGAGGCCTCATGCGAAGTGATCGAAGCCATACGCGAAATGGGTATCACGATCGCACTGGATGATTTTGGAACCGGCAATTCGTCGCTCAGTCGTCTGGAACACCTGCCTGTGGACCGGGTGAAGATTGACCGCTCATTCTTTGTGCGCGCTGAAGAAAGTGACCGGGCACGTCAGATCTTGGGTATCCTGTCCGGTATGAGCCGGGTGTTGAATATCAATGTGATTGCCGAAGGGGTCGAAACCGAAGAGCAGTTCAGGTTCGTGAATCTGGCCGGCTTCGGGGAAGTGCAGGGGTATCTGTTCGGCAGGCCCGGGCCGATTGAGAAATTGGGGGTTGGCATGAAACCGCCACGGCGAAACGACGTTTCAGCCTAGCCGCCGTATAGCGCTTACCGAAAGCGCTTAGGGCAAAAGCACGAAATTGACACCGGATCCGGCTGCAGACCGGTTGCCAAGAAACGGGCTTCCGGGCGAGGGGGTGGTACGCAATTTCGGCCGGGCACTCCTCGACCGTTCCAGCACCCAATCCATCACCTCGCCGGGGCCACCCAGATAGAGCGTATTGTTCCGTCGGACGAGGGGCAGGATACGGATGTCGTTCCGGCGTTCGAAATGACGCTCACGGCCAGCCTGATCCTCGCACCAGTGCCAGCGGTCTTCTGGTGTGAGCAGAGAGTTCTCACCGAAGCGCAGGGGGCGCCGCAAGATATAGGATCGGTCCTCCACATAGATGATGTGGGACAGGGCGGTCTCCATATAGGATGCGATAGCGCCGCCATGGGTGGCGGGATCCAGAAGGAGCCTCAGGGGCTCGACCTGTTCGGCCGCGATGGGCCAAGCGGCCCGTTCAATACGGTGCGTTATCTCGTTTTGGTCCATGTCATCCTCCCGGTTTTTTATCTGGCCATAATGGTCGATATCGGGAGGATGGGTTTGATGCGGCGCAATTCCCTGGCGCTGATTTCACGCGCCCGAGATTGCTTCCTCAATCTGGGGGATGGTTTGGTGAGCAAGGTCGCGATTGAGTTCGGCCACAACCGAAATCGACCCTGAATCCATCAGCATGGGGCGCAGCTTCCCGAGAGACCGGGGATCTGCAGCAATAACGAGGTTGGCCGGTGTGGCTTGGCTTACGACTTTCAACGTGGCGTCTGCCACAGATGACAGGAATCGCTCCTCGCTGACATCATGCCAGTCGGTCTGCTCTGTTGCGGCCTTTCCGCCCGTGGGCGTGGTGAAACGACCTGCCCGGTCGCTCGCCTGTTCACGGGCCGGGGGATTGTCTTGCTCGATAACCTGAACCACTCTCAGGTCCAGCAAGTCATTATCTCCCTTGTTTTCAAGCAAAAGGGCTTTTGCCCCATCGCTGACCAAGACGAATGTTCCGGTTGGCAGGTGCATGATGTTTGTCTCCCATTGTGATCGCGCAGCATGACGCGTGGCCAGTCTGACGGATTGATATCTGTCAAGGCAAGGGCAGGATTAGCTGCCGGGTGTAAGGCTTTTCTGGACACCCGGCCGAAGGTTTTTGATGACGTCGCGGGCATCGAAGGCTCGAATATCTCCTTTCGGCTTCTCGCCCTTGTGCATCTGGATATAGGCGTTGGCTTCGAACCGACGGTGCTCACGCACGGTGGCATCATAGGACCAAGGATACCCATAGGCATAATAAGGGAACCGGTGATAGCCCTGCCGATAATAGCCGTAGACGGATCGGTCAGGTCCGGTAGACGTGTAGGTGCGGGTGACGTCTGTGTCTCGCTCCACAACAAGGAAGTAATCGAACCCGTTTTCCAGAGTCAGTTCCGCCGCACGATAGAGGAGAAAGGCTTCGACGGTTTCGCGCGAGGTGGAACTATTGCCGTGGAAGGCCACACGATAGCGATTGGTCTCGATGCGCTGCTCGGCATATCCGTAGCGACCGTCCATTGGCGCGTAGGGCGTAGATGTAGCGCACGCGCCGAGAACGAGCGCAGCGGCTGCAAAGGCAAAATTGAAACGGGACACCAGACCCTCCTTATTATGGCATTTTCCAAGTGTGCCGCCCTCTCCAGCCCATGCTTTGACATCGCTCAATTGGTTCTTCCGGTAAGGGTCTAGGGTTAGCTTACTGGCAGGGAGACACTGCATGCCGCAGTTTCAATTCAGGGACCGCAAGGATGCAGGCCAGCGGCTCGCCGAAGTATTGCGTGCGCGCGACCTTGGCGAGCCGCTGGTATTTGCGCTGCCGCGCGGGGGCGTGCCTGTCGCGGCGGAGATTGCGGCTGCACTCGGATGCCCGCTTGATCTGGTCCTCGTGAGGAAACTGGGCGTACCACAGCAGCCCGAACTCGCCTTCGGGGCGGTTGTTGATGGCCAAAATCCCGAGACGGTGCTCAACAAGGACATTGTGCAAGCGGCGGGGCTGAGCCAGGCCGAGATCAATATGGTGCGAGAGCGTGAACTGGCGGAGATCGAACGCCGTCGGCGCCTCTATTTCAAGGATCAGCCCCCGCATAATCCCCGGGGCCGGAATGTCGTCGTGGTGGATGACGGGCTGGCAACCGGTGCGACCGCGCGCGTGGCTCTTCATGCGTTGCGTCGGGCAGGGGCGAAACGGCTCATCCTTGCGGTGCCGCTCGCGCCGGCCGAGACGCTGGAGGCTCTGCGCGGTGAAGCTGATGAGATTGTCTGCCTGTCCACGCCGCGCCCCTTCCGGGGCGTGGGGGGATCCTATGCGGCCTTTCCCCAGCTGACCGATACAGACGTGCTCGGTATTTTGGAATCCTTTGAGATACGGTCCGCCAACAGTTCGGGACCCTAATGAGCGCGAATACGCATATGGATGTCAGCCCTGCCTCGCTGGACGAGACCATCGCCTTTCTGTCCAACCCGGCTTCCTATCCCACGCCCACGCAAACTGTCGTGCCCCAGGAAACGCATATGTCCTGGGTCTTTCTCACCGATACGGAAGTCTGGAAGCTCAAGAAGCCGGTTTGTTTCCCCCCCCTCGACTTCAGCACGCTGGAGGCCCGCAGAATAAATTGTGAGGCCGAGATCGTCCTGAATTATCGCCTCGCACCAGACGTGTATCTGGGCACCCATGCGCTCACCCGCAACGATACCGGGGCACTTGCCCTGGATGGAGAGGGGCCGGCCGTGGAATGGCTGGTTCGCATGCGCCGATTGCCAGAGGCGCGAATGCTCGATGTCGTCTTGTCCAACGGAGGACCATCAGAGGCAGAAGTCGACCAGGTCTCGTCGATCCTGACAGAATTTTATCGATCACAAACCGGCATCGACCTGCCGGCTGATACATTCGTGGAGCGTTATCGGCGAAGGCACATGAACAACCGCGAGCTGATCACAAATTTCCGACATTTGCTTGACTGGCAGAGGGCAGAGACCGTGATGCACATGGTGGAGCGCTTTCTGGATGAGCGCCATACCTTGCTGACTGCGCGGCTGGCAAGCGGCAGGATCGTCGAGGGACATGGAGATTTGAGGGCTGAACATGTGTGTTTGACCGATCCACCCCGGATCATTGATTGCCTTGAATTCGATCGCGATCTGCGCCTTGTGGACCCGTTCGAAGAGATCACCTTTCTGGGGCTCGATTGCGCTCGGCTTGGTGCGCCATGGATTGCGGGGCGGCTGTACCAAAACCTCACGGAAGGGCTCGGGGACGTGCCGCCCGGCGCGCTGGTCGATTTCTATATGGGGTTCCATGCCTGCACCCGGACCCGTATTGCCTTGCGTCATCTTGAGGATGCCGAGCCCAAAACACCGGAGCGATGGCCTGTGATGGCCGAGGCCTATATGACCGCGGCCTGGCCAGCCATCGAACGCCTCAGTAAATCTGGAGGTCGGTAAGCGATTTTTGTCCCGAGAGAGCCTCGATAGCGCGGGCGAACAGGGGTGCGATACTCACCGTTTCAATCCGTACGCGATGCGCCTCAGCCAATCGAAAATCCGGCACGCTGTCTGTAACCAGAATTCGGTCGAGTTTGCCTGTCTCGAACAGGGCGGCTGCCCCTCCGGTGAACAGGCCGTGTGTAGCGTAGGCCGCGACCTTGCTCGCGCCGTGCGCGCGAAGAGTTTCTGCCGCGCGCAACATCGTACCGCCGGACGCGATCATGTCATCCAGAATGATCGTACAGGCGCCGTCGACCTCGCCAGCAAACAGGGTGCCCGAAACCTCTCCGCCGCTGCGTCGTTTTTCCAGCAGGGCGAACCCGACGTCACGTTCGAGCGACCATTCGAGATACTCCCGGAAGACCTGAGCGCGTTTTACACCGCCCGGGTCCGGGGACGCGACGACCAAGGGCGCATCGCCTGCAAAGTGTAGTGCGTGATCGGCGAAGTCGGCATAGGGGGACAGATTGTCGGCCGGAATCCGGAAAGCATTCTCGAAAGCCATGAGATTGTGTATTTCCAGCGTCACGATGTGGTCGATGCCCGCCGCTTCCAGTAGCTGGGCCGTCAGACGGGTTGCCACCGGATCACGTGGTTTGGTGCGCCGGTCCTTGCGGGCATAGGCCAAGAAGGGAATGAGCGCGGTCACGCTCGTCGCGCCGCTTTGCTTCAGGGCGCCTGCGAAGAAGAGTAAGCGGACCAGTTTTTCGGAGGCGGGCTGGTCCGGGCCGGAATGCAGGCTTTGGATGACAAAGCAGTCACTTCCCCGCACCCCCGTCAGAGGGCGGATCTTGTGTTCACCATCCTCGAATTCACGTTCCTCATGGGGGCTCAGGGAGTGTCCAAGAGACGATGCCACCCGCTCACCGAATTCGGCTGTGGCATTCAGGGCAAAGACATGGCGGGCCGTCATGTGCGGAACTTGGCCAGCCGTTCGGCTTCGGCGCGGAGGGCCGCGATGCGTTCGGAATCGGCGGGATGTGTGGAGAGGAATGTGGGCGTTCCGCCGCGGCCGGCTTGATCGGCCATCCGGGACCACAAATCTATGGCTGCCTGGGGATCGTAGCCGGCAGCTGCCATGTAGCGCAGGCCGATCTGGTCCGCCTCCAATTCGTGTTTGCGTGAAAAGGGTAGCAGTACGCCTAGTGTGGTGCCGATGCCGAAGATGCTCTCCATATTCGTATCTTCTGGAATAACAACGCTCATGATACCCCGGGCGGCGAGATCCTGACTGGCGCGCTCGGCTGCATGGCGGAGTTCGACATGCGCGATTTCGTGGCCGATGATGGCGGCGAGTTCGTCATCTGTGCGGCAAAACCGAACCATGCCAGCATTCAGGCCGATCTTTCGTCCGGGCAGGGCGAAGGCGTTCAGGGCAGAATCGTCGAAGACGGCGACTTCCCAGCTGGATCGGTTTTCGCCCTTGGCAGCCAGTATGCGATTGGTGACGCGCTCAGCTTTTGCGCGGAGGGCAGGATCGCGTGCTTCGGCGGTCTGGTTCCGGTATTCTGTCCAGCTGTCGGCTCCCAATTCCTGCATCTGGGGTTCGGAGACCAGAAGTAATTGTTCGCGCTGGATGGCCGGATTGTAGGCGCAGGCTTGCAGGGCAAGAAAAAGCGCTGGCCAGATGCTGCAGGAGGGGGGGCTGAGATTGCAAGACACCTGACCAGCAAGACGCATTTTCGATATGTTCTTCATATTCGAAGCATGATGCCAGATACGGGGTATTGAGGATTGATGGCCGTCAAACGGCGGGCGCGGGGATCAGCCGTCATCCTCATATCCGAGATTGGCCAGCCCACTGCGCAAATAGTCACTCGCCAATGGCGTTTCCTCGACATATTGGGCGACATGAAGATGAGGGGTTTCGGTCGCTTGCCGGCGCACGCGGTGCCAGTCTTCGGGTGTGCCGTCATCCCGCCCGAGCCAGATCAGGGCAAGCAAGTCCTTCTGTGCGTCGACATTCAGACCTTCAATCATATCACGAAGTTCGTTTTCAATGGGGTCGGTCGACCCCGGGGTGCCGCCATCTGTCCGCCGTTCAGCTTCGAGGATTGGATCATCCTCCTCATTGTCGTCCAGATCTTCATCGTCGGTGGGATACAGGCCATCGCCCTCGGCAGCATATTCGCGGGACAGGTCCGCGATGAGATAGGCCAGGGCCGGGTCCAGGGTGATATCGAATGTACGGTCTGCCATGACGGTCTCCTTCAGTCGCCGCGCTGGTGGACGGCGCGGGCCATGGGGCCTTCGTCACCGGTATCGGGCCGGAACGTGACCGCATCACCAATCGTCAGGTCCTCGAACTTGGAAGTGGTCACTTCACGTGCATGCAGATAGTAATCCTTTCCGTCTTCTCCGATGATGAAGCCAGCAGGTTCACCGGCAATGAAGCGGGCAATGGTGCCGGACAGTCGGGATGGGTGGGCACCGACTGTGCGCGGATCGGGCTTCTGGGATTTCAATTGCCGTTCGGCTGCTTTGAAGGCATCGCGGATTGCCACCATCACATCGCTGTGTTCGCCAGCGTCATCTTTCATGCTGGAGACTGCGATATCCTTGCCGCCGGGCAGGGTGATGTGAAGGGAAACATGGGCAAGGTCGCCGGTTTGCCGCCTGCGCGCGCCGCCCTCTACCATGACCTTGCATGAAATCATGCGTGGAAAGTGCGCTTCCAATGTTTCGACTTCCTTGTCGATTCGGCTACGGATGCGGTCGGTCGGTTCGAATGACCGGAACGAGATTTCAGGCGCTACCTGCATGGACGGGTTCCTTTGCGGTTTTGTTGGTTTTCTGTGTCCGGAAGGTTTTTGCCAAGTCGGCTGCGCCACGGACATTGAGTACATCTGACGGTCCGAGCCAGCCCCGGCGTGCCTGCACGATGCCGAGGGTCAGGCGTTCGAATTCTGCTGGTCGGATAGCTTCGGCGGTAACCGAAATTTGCGCGCCGGCCTCCTGCGCGGTGTGGCAATGAAGATCTGTCAAATCCATGCGGGCCGGATCAGCGCTGAGTTCAAGCGCGGTGCCAGCTTGTGCTGCCGCTTTGGCCACTTTTGCCATGTCCACATCGAACGGCTCGCGTTCCCCTACACTCCGCCCGGTTGGGTGGGAGAGGATGGAAAGTCGGGGATGCTTTACTGCCTGGACCAATCGCTTGGTCTGTTCTGCCTTTGTGAGGTCGAATCCGTCCCGCACGGCCCCAATGATGAGATCTGCGTCTTCCAGCAGCGTGTCTGACGCATCAAGATCACCCTGTTTTGTCAGGCCGACTTCGACAAGTCGAAAGCAGCGCAAGCCAGGAATGTCTTTGCAACGCGCATCGGTTTCCCGGAAGATGTCTTCGACGGTCTTGCGCTTGGTCTTCGCATCGATGCGCGGCCCAATGGCGACATAGGATAGCCCGCAGGCATGGGCTGCCTTGAGCATGGCTCCGACATCACGGACGGAATTCGCGATGACATGCAAATCGCCCTTCAGGTCCTGGCGTGTGACAAGGATCGGCAGTTTGTCTTCGGCGGCCAGTTCGATCTCGCCCCGGTTCTCGCGCAGCTCCGGCGGAATGAAGACAAGACCGAGCGCGTCATAAATTTCAGTCTCCGTGGCCCCCGCTACGCGTTGATTTCCCTTCCAGACTCCATACTCATTGAGCTTCAGGCCCTTTGCCTTTGCGCGGACACGGAGCGCGATCGAATGGGGTTTGGAGCCCGTGAAATATTGCAACATGGCACCCCAGCCCTCGGTATCTGTGGCGCGCAGATCCATCTGGATGCCTTCGTCGAGAATAAACGTCGCCTTTGCCTCGCCGCGCAGGACAAGCCGTTTGACACGGGACCAGCTTGCCAGGTGGTCAATGGCGGCTGCCGGGGTATGTGTCTCGGCCACAATGTCGAGATCGCCCACCGTATCGCGGCCCCGGCGAAAGCTGCCTGCGATTTCGAACCGGGAAATATCGGGGCAGGTGCCGAGATAGGTGCGTAAAGCGTCCGCAATCGGCGTGACGGTACCGAGCGGGTAGCGCCGGGATTTGAGTGGCGTCTGCTTGGCGAAGACCTCTGCCAGGCGTACCTCGCTACCCGGCCCGAAGCCGGTGACGGTCCTCACCTTGTGGTCCAGCACGGCCCGGTGAAGTTGTTCGGGTGTAGAGACACCCAATTCCTGCCAGAGCGCCCGCGCCTTTTTGGGGCCAATTCCTTCCACTTCGAGCAGGTCCAGGCTCGGGATGGGGGCCGAGATCCGCAGCGCGTCGAGGCTGCGCATGTGTCCCGTATTGACTGCTTCCTGGATCAGGGCGGCCAAATCCGTGCCGATGGTTGGCAGCGCAGTAAGGTCTGCCTCGTCCGCCACGAGGCTGGCCATGGTTTTGCCGTAGCGCCGGACCGTACGGGCGCCATTGCGATACGCGCGGACCCGGAATGGGTTGGCATCGTCAAACGCAAGGAGCGTGGCGATTTCCTCCAGCATGTCCGCGATTTCGGCATTGGTGACCATAACCGACAATCTAGCGTGATGGCTAACGTAGCGGATTGATGGGCGTCAAGCCAGGTTGGGCGGAAAGCGCTAGGAGGGGGAAGAGACAAGATTCAGGAGGATCTCCCATGAGCACCACCGGTTTGAGCCAATTCGATGAGTCCCTGCACCACACCAATTCATGGCTCAAGGATATTATGGAGGATCTTGGCTGGGCGGATCGGCCAGCTGCCTATAGCGCGTTACGGGCCTCGCTTCATGCACTGAGAGACCGCTTGACCATCGAAGAAGGCGCCCATCTCGCAGCACAATTGCCACTGATGCTCAAAGGCGTGTTCTATGATGGCTGGAAGCCGGCCAATTGCGGCGGGAAGAATCGATCACTCGATCGTTTCCTGGCGCCACTGGAGGACATATTCGGCGATGATGACACCAAGGACGGGCAGGCAATCGCCGAAGCTGTATTCAGAGCGCTGAGGAAACATGTTTCCGCAGGGGAGGTCCGGCATATCGAGCACGCTTTGCCGCAACCGATCCGGGAGCTTTTCTCGACTGCTTGATGCCGGTCAAGGACTCGCTTTCCCAAACAGGCAAAGTTCAAATCGCGCGAGACAAGGCTGCGCCAGACAAGAAAGGAGTTTGAAATGGATGATTTGACTCTCAAGGGATTCGTTGAAGACGAACTGGAATGGGAGCCGCGCATTGATGCGGCGGATATCGGCGTAGCGGTAGAAGATGGCGTGGTCACGCTGATGGGCCATGTGTCCTCCTTTGCGGAAAAACTTGCGGCCGAGGATGCCGCCAAGCGTGTGAAAGGTGTTCGCGCGATTGCGCAGGAAATCGAAGTGCGCCTTTCCGGTCGGCCGAAGACGGATGATGACGAGATTGCCCACAAGGCTGCGGATGTGCTCGATTGGGACGTATCGGTACCCGACGGCAAGGTTCAGGTACGTGTGCAGAATGGATGGGTAACACTGTCCGGTGAAGTGGACTGGAACTATCAGCGCGACGCGGCGAAGTGGCGTGTCGCAAGCCTGCCGGGCGTGCGGGGCGTTTCCAATTCGATCATGGTCACAAAGCGCGCAACGCCCAATGACATCAAGGACCGGATCGAGAAGGCGCTGGTGCGCCATGCGGAAACCGAAGCCAAAGGTATCCGCGTCTCGGTGGTAGATGGCAAGGTGACCCTGGATGGGTCGATTGACGCCTGGCATGACCGGGAGGTGGCCGAACAGGCCGCGTGGGCCGCGCCAGGCGTAACAATGGTCGAAGACCGCTTGCGTCTGGGCTAACGCAGATTCTGTTCGTATGCTTCGGGGCTGCCAGAACATGGCGGCCCTGAAGTGTATGCGTGAGTGACCGATACTGGGCGCTCATAGATTAATAGGGGCATATGAGAGGAGTTTCGAATGCGGATTAAAAGAGCAGTTCGCCAGCTTGCACTAGGCGCTATCATTTTGGCGGCAAGCGCATGCGCGAGTCCGACGCCGTACCAGCCGGCCATAGATGGGTACGGATACAGTGATCGCGCCCTGTCCGAGAACCGGATCGAAGTCATCTTTCACGGGAATATGTGGACCGCGCAGGAGGATGTGGAGCGCTACCTGCTATACCGTGCGGCCGAGATTGCCGAGCGGGAAAGCGCGCCCGCCTTCCGGGTAGCGGATCAGGAAACGAAAATTGAAGAAATCATCGTGCCCGATCCATGCCATTCGCCCTATTACCTGACCTATTTTGCCTATTCGATCACAGAGGTAGAGGAAGAATTCGTGGCGCGGGCGGAGATCGAATTGCTGCGCTCTCCGCCCGTCACACCGGATGTCGGAATCTTCGAGACGGATACGGTATTATCCGACCTCGCCGATTGCACCGGCTCCTGACTTAACTGGAAATTTCAGCCCGCGCATCTGAGGTCACATAACAATCCGTCAAGTCGCCACAATCCGTTTCCGGAGACAGTCGGATGGTGGCGACAGCTTCATACTCACGTTCCGGTTTGGAGCGCCATGGGCTGTCCAGTTCGTAGACCCCGAAATAGTAGGGGAACATGGCGTCCGTGGACTGGTGGTAGATACAGGTCGTATTGGGGGACGTGCGCAGGGTAGTCGTGCAGGCCGTTTCGCGCCCGACAATGCTGAAGCTGCCCGCGTCTTGCTCCTCTGCAATGTCGACCATGCGGCGGAACAGGCTGGCCTCGACGTCGTTCTGGCTGGTGCTGGAATTCCCGCGAAAGCTGACCCGCACGAGCCCGTCCCCGACGTCCTCGCTGGTGTAGCCATGCAGGTCACTGACAGGCTGGTAGGGCGTCGGCGCAGTGGTGCAGCCAGCAATCAATACAGCCGCGACTAGCGCAAACGACGCTGACGGGATCGAACTCAGTATTGCCATGATCACTTTGCCTCCGGTTTGAAAGATCAACATCTTCGTGGGTAGCCAATTCCGTGAGCGAGCCTTTGACGCGCATCAAGCGTTTGACGCCCGCGTCACGGCCCCGTTGGAAGCAGCCATTTGTGCTTCATGCTTTCCAGGGACTCGGCGATGTCCGTATCCGTTACCGTGAACGTATCGGCATGGCCGAAGCCGAGGCTGTAATCGAGTACGGAGAGGACGCTCGGCGTCAGCCGGAAGAAGGAAGGCATGACGCCTTCCATCGGGTCCATGTTCTCGATCTGTGGAAAGCGCTTCAGCATCAGGCCGATAACTTCAGCGCTTTCTTCCTGAGTGGTCATTTCGGCCGCATGCGCTGCCATCGACAGGCCCCGAATGTGATCCCAGTCCTGATAGGGCGGCGTGATGGTGAGAGAAACACGCGCGTCCCGGCGCATGTTACGAGCCTTCTGGGAATCGCTCCCGACACCGATGAACAGCGTCAGACCGTCATGGACAAAAGACACGGTCGTGTTCTGTGGGAATCCGTCGGGCCGTATCGTGGCGATCGCGGCATCGCGGCTCGCCTCCAGGATCTGGACTGCTTTTGCTTCAAGGTCGGCTTTCATCAGGAATACCTCCGCGTGTTTGTGTGTTCAGGATCGCCGGATCCGAAAAGCGTGCGTTGACGCGTATCAAGCCCCGGCCTTGATCAGGCGCAAGTTGCCAGGTGGGCGATCCGGATAGCTGAGTGGCGAATAGGCAAAAGGAACACGACATGGCCCGCATCGCACTGATTACCGGAGGGACGACAGGCCTCGGTGCAGCCACGGCGGACGCCTTGGAGGCAGACGGCTGCAAGGTCATCGTGACCGCCCGCTCACCTGATAAGGCTAAAGCTTATAAGCTGCCCGCAGGGCGCGCTTGTTATGGCTGGGACGTGAGTGATTTCAGCGCGTGCTCGGACAGCATCGCAGCCATCGAAGACGAGATCGGCCCAATCGATATTCTCGTAAACAATGCGGGTGTCACGGCGGATTCAATGTTGCACAAGATGTCGCCGGAGCAGTGGCAGTCAGTCCTGCGTGTGGATCTGGACTCCATGTTCAATACGACGCGCCAGGTCATATCCGGTATGCGCGAGCGAGGGTTCGGCCGGATCATCAATATCTCGTCGGTGAATGCGCTCAAAGGTCAGTTTGGCCAGACGAACTATTCTGCAGCCAAGGCAGGGGTCATCGGGTTCACCAAGGCCTTGGCTTTGGAGAGCGCGCGCAAGGGGATCACGGTCAATGCCATCGCGCCCGGCTATGCTGATACGGCCATGGTGGCTGCGGTGCCTGACGATGTGATGAAGACCGTGCTGGAAGGCGTACCGCTTGGCCGTCTTGCCGAGCCGTCCGAAATCGCACGCTGCGTAGCTTTCCTGGCCAGTGACCAGTCCGGCTTCATCACAGGCTCTACCTTGCATGTGAATGGTGGACTGTATCTCGCCTGAAACTTATTGAAGAACTTAATCCCGTCCGTCAGCGAATGCGCCGTATGGCCAGGCGCAGCTGTTTTTCCACCTCAAGCAAGCCGAACACGGCAGCCCCTGCGCCAATCACAATGGTGGCATAGAAAGGGGAGAGCGGGACGGTACCAAATATCATTTGGGCGGAGGGAATGTAGGTGACGGCCAGTTGGCCGGCCACCACAATAAAGAGGGCGGTCCAGACGGCAGGGGTCCCGCGCAGCCCAGCCAGCGTACTGGACGCGCCATGAAGGTAGCGGACAAAGAACAGATACGCGACCTGAAGCACGACCAAGGTGTTGAAAGCCACGGTCCGGGCAAGTTCCACGGACCCGGTCTGGTCCAGCGTATAGGTGAACACGGCAAACACTGCGGCCGCAAAGAGTGCAGTCGCAACCACGATGTCCGCCAGCAATCCGGTATCCAGCAGGGTTGCGTCCCGCTTGCGGGGCGGCTGCTCCATGCTTTTGGGCTCCAGGGGTTCCAAGGCCAGCGCGAAGCCAAGCGCCATTTCGGTAATCAGATTGATCCACAGGATCTGGATCGGTGTTACCGGTAGGGTCAGCCCAAACAGAAGGGCGAGGATCACGACGCTGGACTCGCCGCCGCCGGTGGGGAGCGTCCAGCGGATCAGTTTGCGGATATTGTCATAGATGCGCCGGCCCTCTGTCACGGCCGCTGCGATCGAGGCGAAATTGTCATCGGCGAGCACGACAGCAGCGGCTTCCTTTGCCGCCTCGCTGCCCTTTCGGCCCATCGCCACGCCGACATCGGCCCGCTTCAGCGCGGGGGCGTCGTTCACACCATCCCCGGTCATGGCGACGATCATGTTCTGGCTCTGCAAGGCCTGGACGAGACGCAATTTGTGCTCAGGGCTGGTGCGGGCGAAGACATTGGTTTCCAGGGCCGCATGAGCAAGTTCCAGATCGTCCAGCGCGTCGAGATCCTTGCCTTCAAGGACGTGGCCGGGATATTCGAGCCCGATCTCTCTCGCAATGGCCGCCGCCGTGCCTGCATGATCGCCGGTAATCATCTTCACCCGAATACCCGCCGCATGGCAGTCGGCTATGGCCTTGACGGCTTCGGCACGAGGCGGATCTTTCAGGCCAATGACCCCGATGAAGGTGAGGGTGCCCTTAAGGGCATCCTCTGAGAGTTTTTGGTCCGGGTCGGCGTCGGCCATGGCGAAGGCAAGCACTCTCTGGCCCTGCGCCGCCAAGGCAGACGTCCTCGCCTTGATGAATTTGTGGTCAATCGGAACAGGTGTGCCGTCCGGCCCCATCATCCTTGTGCAGAGCGAAGAAATCACTTCGGGGGCGCCCTTGGCGCGCACATGCTGACCGGTCCCGTTCGTGGTCAGCGTAGCCATGAACCGATGGCGGGCGTCGAAGGGCAGGACGGCTGTACGGGGATGATCGCGTCGTACATCGTCGAGGGGACCCAGAATCTTTCCCGCAAAGGCCAGAAGCGCGCCCTCCATCGGATCGCCGCTGACGGTCCAGGTCTGGTCGTCTTTCACAAGTCGTGAATCATTGCATACCGTGGCTGTGATCGCGAGTTGCTCCAGGACGGTTTGGACTGGCTCTGATGGTGTGGGCGATATGTCGCCGCTTGGCGTGTAGCCGTCTCCTGTGACATCGAAGGCCTGACCCGCAGCAATGACTGCCGAAGCCATCATTTCATTGTGGGTCAGTGTGCCGGTCTTGTCGGTGCAGATGACCGAGACAGCGCCCAATGTCTCGATGGCGGGCAGGCGACGCACGATGGCATTCTTGCCGGCCATGGCCCTGACGCCGATCGCCATGGTGATGGTCAGGACAGCCGGCAAGCCTTCCGGGATGGCCGCTACTGACAGGCCCACCACAGACATGAAGGTCTCGGAGAAGTCCGCTTTTCGAATGAACACACCGAAGGAGAGCAGGGCCGCGCCAATCAACAGGATGAGGATGGTCAGCCATTTTGCGAAGGCATTCATCTGGCGTAGCAGGGGAGTCTGGAGCCGGCCGACAGAGGAGAGCATGCCACTGATGCGACCGATTTCGGTGTTTATGCCGGTTGCCACAACCAGTCCCTCGGCCTGGCCGGCCGTGACAATGGTGCCGCTGAAGGCGCAGCCTGTCCGATCCCCTAGCGGGGCATCTGCTTGGGATACGCCCACAGACTTGTCGACGGCAACGGATTCCCCCGTAAGGATAGCTTCCTGTATTCGAAGGTGGCTCGACTTGATCAATCTGAGGTCGGCGGGAATACGGTCCCCAGCTTCGACGAACACGACATCGCCCGGAACCACGGTTACGGCTTCCACTGTCACGCGCCGTCCATCTCGATAGACAGCAGCATGAGGCGAGAGCAGCGACTCGATGGCTTCCATGGCCGCTTCTGCGCGGCCTTCCTGTATGAAGCCGATCACGGCATTGGCGAGCACGACGAACAGGATGACTGCCGTGTCGATGGGATGGCCAAGCCACCATGTGACGGCGGCGGCTCCGATCAACACATAGATCAGCGCATTGTGGAAGTGACGGAAGAACCGCAGCAGGGCGGGCGTGCGCCGTCCACGCGGTGTTCGGTTGGGGCCATACTCCTCTAGCCGGGCGTCGGCTTCAGCTTGTTTTAATCCCTTGCGGGATGTCGACAGCCGAGCAAGCGCGACGTCGAGGGGCTCGGCGTGAGGCGGAGTCACAAGGGAGCTGGGCTTGGATCGATCAAGCATGGTCATCATCCGGCGATCCTGAACTGTCTATGGAATAGTTACACGGCCAGACGCCTCGCGCGTCTCCGTAGAAGTACGGATGGCGATGGAGTTTGATCCGGGTCAATGCAATACAGAGCGGGCGTAGAATAATACGTCTTACGGATCACAAAGAGAGCCGGCCCCATGATATTCAAGACCATCTTCGCCCCTTTGGCCTTCGAGGAAACCGCCAAGCTGGTAACGGACACCGCGCTGTCGCTGGCGGGAACGTTCAAGGGGCATGTGATGGCACATCATGTACGCCAGCGTTTCACTGAGTATCCTCCCATGGAGTTCTATCCAACGTCCGGGGCTGCAACTGTACTGGCGATGGAAGGGCATGACGAAGCCACAACCGTCTTTGCCCGGACCATGCGCGCGCAGTTTGAAGAGCGTTGCGATGCAGGCGACGTTCATATCGTACCGGTGTCGGAGGCCCTGAAGCAGAATGGGGTTACCGCATCCTGGACCGAGGAGATTGGCCAGCTGCCAGTAAGCTACAGCATGGCGGCGCGCGTGGCAGATCTCGTTGTGATGGCCATTCCGGCCACAAAGGAAGTCTACCCGGAACGGGAGCTCTTCGAATCGCTGCTCATGCAGTCGTCCGCGCCCGTCTTCCTGACCCCGCGCTCGGGCCTTGCTGCGATGCCGCGTCGACCACTGGTCGCCTGGGATGGCAGTCTGCAAGCTTCCCGCGTTGTGCGGTGCGCCCTGCCCATGCTGCAGGAGAGTGAGGAGACAACGCTCCTCACCATTGGGGAAACGGATGTGGGCACACCCAGCCTCGAAGCCGCGAAGCTATGGCTCGAACGCGCGGGGGTTCGTGTGAAAACCCGGTCTATGGAATGGCCGGATCGCCCGATTGCGGAGCGTATCCTCAACCAATGCGATGCGACCAATAGCGATCTGGTCCTGATGGGCGGCTATTCGCATTCACGCCTGCGTGAGAACATCATGGGCGGGGTGACCTTGCACATGATCCGACATGCGGATCGACCGCTCCTGATGGTCCATTAGGCACGGGGAAATGAATGTCTTGGCACGCTCACAGGCGCCGGCTCCAGATACCGACACCGGCGTGCTTCTCTCGGCTCGGGGTCTGACCAAGGTCTACGACACAGGCGAGGTGAAGGTTCAGGCGCTTCGGGGCATCGACCTTGATGTGCGCCGGGGTGAACTTCTGGTCATGCTGGGGGCATCGGGCAGCGGGAAGTCGACCCTACTGAACATTCTTGGCGGCCTTGACCGCCCCACCGAAGGCGATGTGCTATTTGAAGGCAAGTCACTGACCCGGCGATCCGATGCGGGCCTCACCCGGTATCGGCGCAACCATGTCGGTTTCATCTTCCAGTTCTATAATCTCGTGCCAAGCCTGACGGCGCGCGAAAATGTGGCCTTGGTCACTGAGATCGCCCGCGATCCCATTCCCCCCGAAGAGGCCTTGGAGATGGTGGGTCTGGCGGCACGTCTTGATCACTTTCCGGCAGAATTATCCGGCGGCGAGCAGCAGCGCGTCGCTGTGGCGCGGGCAATTGCCAAACGGCCGGCGCTCCTCTTCTGCGACGAACCAACGGGCGCGCTGGACAGCAAGACCGGTGTCCAGGTGCTGGAAGCGCTCGACCATGTGAACCGCGAGCTGGGTGCCACCACAGTGGTCATCACTCATAATGTCGGCATCGCGGATATGTCGGACCGAACAATTCGGCTGTCCGATGGACTGATCGTGGATATCGACGAGGTGGGCCGAACGAAAAAGCCCTCGGAGCTGTCATGGTAAGCTGGATTTCCGCGCTGGACCGAAAGCTTCTGCGGGATCTGTTCCATATGCGCGGGCAGGGCCTGGCGGTAGGGGCCATCGTTGCCTGCGGAGTCGCGATCATGGTGATGGCGCTGGGCGCCATCTCGTCCCTCGAACTGAGCCGCGACACATATTATGACCGGTACCGCTTCGCCGATGTGTTCTCGAATGCGAAACGCGCACCCGAACGACTCGCAAGCGAGATTGCGGATATTGAGGGGGTCCGCACTGTCGAGACGCGAATTTCCCGTATGGTCACACTCGATATCGAAGGCATGCGCGAGCCGGCCAATGCGCAGCTTGTCTCCCTGCCTGAAAATGGCGTGCCGAGGCTGAATGGTGTCCTGCTGTATTCGGGACGCTTTCCCGATCCCAGCCGGCCGGACGAGGCGGTTGTTTCCAAGGCTTTCTTGGACGCGCATGGCTTCACATTGGGAAGCAATGTCCGTGCAATCATCAATGGGCGCGCGCGCGATCTGGAGATTGTGGGAATTGGGGATTCTCCGGAACATGTCTACATGCTCGGACCGAGCGGGCTGTTGCCCGACGAGAAGCGCTTTGCGGTGTTCTGGCTCAGCCGCCGGGCGCTGGAGGCTGCCTTTGATCTCGATGGGGCGTTCAACAATGTGAACGTCTCCCTAAGTCCGGGTGCCAATCCGCAAGGCGTGATTGATGGGCTGGATGCATTATTGGAGCCCTATGGGACGGGCGGCGCCTACGGGGCGGAAGACCAGTTATCCAACGCCTTCATCGAAAGCGAGATGCAGCAATTGGCATCAATCGCCGCGATCATTCCGCCAATCTTCCTCATCGTGTCGGCCTTGCTGATCAATGCGATTCTCGCGCGCCTCATCGCGACCGAACGCCAGCAGATCGGATTACTGAAGGCCTTCGGTTTCGACCAGCGGGAGATTGCCTGGCACTATGTGAAAATGGCGCTCGGCATGGTGGTGGGTGGAATTCTGGTCGGGTTCGTTCTCGGCGCGGCGCTCGCGCGGCTCATGACCAATCTTTACGCGAACAGTTTTCGGTTCCCGGACATGATTTTCCGGCTCGATCCATCTGCGTTCGTGATCGGAGGCGGATCTGCGGCAATCGCGGCCATTGTTGGGGCCATTGCCTCAGCTAGATCAGCGGCAAATCTCGCGCCTGCCGAAGCCATGTCGCCCGCACCTCCGACGGTCTACAGCAAGGGAGTGCTCCAACGCGCTTTCGCACGGATTCATTTCGACGAGCCGACCCGGATGATCCTGCGTCACGTCACACGCTGGCCCATCCGGGCGGCCGTGACAGTCGTCGGGGTTGCGGCCGCTCAGGCACTGCTGGTCGGGACGTTGTTTGCCTTTGATGCCATTGACGAGATGCTGGAGCAGCATTTCAACCGCACCGACGCCTATGATGCGGCGATCAATTTCGTTGAGCCGATGAATTACAGTGCCGTGCGAGAAATCGAGCGATTGCCCGGCGTGCTGTCAGTCCAGCCGAACCGTGATGTTTCCATTCGGATACGCCACGGCCAGCTGGACGAGCGTGTGTGGCTGGTCGGTGTGGACCCCACAGGCCGACAGCGCCGGCTTCTGGATGACAATCAACGTTTCATGGATATGCCGGAACATGGCCTCGCACTGTCGTCCCAGCTGGCGAGCATGGTTATCGCGGGCGTGGGGGACCGGGTCACGCTGGAAGTTCTGGAAGGGGAGCGGCCCGTGCTCGACGCGCCGGTGACAGGCATCGTGAACGAAGCCATGGGCTGGCCGGCCTTCATGGACGTCGACGCCCTCGGAGTCCTGCTCGGGGAAAGCGATGTGGTCAGCGGGGTCTATGCGATGATCGACCCGGACAGGGAGGCCGCGTTCAGCGAAGCGGTCCTTGCGCGCCCCAGCATCGCCAGCGTGGCCCTCCAGCGCGCCTCGATCGAGAGCTTCAATGAAACCATGGAAGAGAACATCAACATCATGATGACCATCTATGCGTTGATCGGCGGCGCGATTGCTGCGGCAGTTGTATATAATGCGGCCAGGATCAGCCTGACGGAACGGGGGCGGGAACTTGCCAGCCTGCGGGTCCTCGGCTTTACCGAGGGCGAGGTGTCCTACATCCTGATCGGAGAGCTGGGCTTGCTGGTCTTCCTTGCGCTTCCCCTCGGCGGGCTATTGGGCATGGGGCTCGCCTATCTGGTGGCCTCCTCCATGGCGACCGAACTGTTCCGGATTCCCGTAACCATCGATCCGTCTACACATGGGATGGCCGCCACTATTGTTGTCGTCTCGTCTATTGCTGCGGCCCTGTTTGTTCGCCAGCGTGTTAAAACCCTCGACCTCATCGCCGTTCTCAAAACACGGGAGTGACCCCATGGCCCTTCGCAATCGTCTTCTTTTCTGGGCAGCCATTGCCCTCATCGTCCTGGCCCTCGCGGTCTGGGCCTTTTCCCCAAGGGCGATAGATGTCGATATCGTGGCGGCCCGCCTTGGATCGATGACGGTTTCCGTCAGCGAGGAAGGCGAGACACGTATCCATGACGTATTTGAAATTTCCGCGCCGGTGGCCGGACGGCTTGAACGCATCGATCTGGACGCTGGCGACTGCGTGTATCAGGGGGAGACAGTGGTCGCGGTCATCCGTCCGGTGGCGGCGCCCGTGCTGGACAGCCGATCCCAGAAGCAATTGTCAGCCGTCGCGGATGCGGCAGCAGCGGCGGTGACAGCGTCCAAGGCGGAACTGGACCGGGTGAGGGCCGAACTCGACCGCGCCACCACCGATGCCAACCGATACCGCCTGCTGGCGCCGGGCGGGGCGATCTCACGGCAGGTGCTGGAACGGTCCGAGGCCGAGGAAAGAACCCTGCAGGCTGCGGCCCGCGCGGCCGAAGCGGCGCTGGCCATGCGCCGTCAGGAACTGGCCGCCGCCCGCGCAGCCCTGCGTCCCAGCAGTGACAGCGAGGAAGGCGAACTGATTGATGTCATCGCCCCGATTGATGGCGTCCTGTTGCGCCGTTTGCGCCAGAGTGAGGGTCCCGTCGCCCAGGGTGCGACGCTGGTAGAGGTCGGTGATCCGGAGGAGATCGAGATCGTGGCAGACCTGTTGTCAGAGGATGCCGTCCGGATCTCACCCGGAGACCCTGTTGTCATCTCCGACTGGGGCGGACCCATCCTGCACGGAAAGGTCCGGCGCATCGAGCCCTTTGCCTTCACGAAGGTTTCTGCGCTCGGCATCGAGGAGCAGCGCGTGAACGTCGTGATCGATCTGGTCCCCGGCCAGCCGGCGGACCGGATGGGGCATGGGTATCGTGTGGATGTGGCAGTGGAAATCTGGTCGCAGGAAGATGTGCTTACCGCACCCATGACCGCGCTCTTCAAACAGGACCGGGCCTGGTCCGTCTACCGTATCGAAAAGGGCCGCGCCCGGCTGCGTCAGGTCGAGGTTGGCCATATGAACGGGCAGGAGGCACAAATCCTGGCTGGTCTGGAAGAGGACGATATTCTGGTGGAACACCCTTCAAGCCGTATCGAGGATGGCGTGCTCGTGCGGGCCCGTGAAGCATTGCGGTCCATCTCGAATGGCCCGGATGAAACGGAGTCCGAAGCGGTTCAATTGTCGGCTTCATGGGATACGGCGGTCAGCGGGTGCGACTTCCTGATCCGCTAGAGCAGGGAGGCGCATTCGCGCGCAATAATGCGTTCTTCGTCAGCCACGATGCGGACGACCGGCACCGAAGCATCCCTGGGTGACAGGATAGCCGCATTGGCCGCGTTTGATTTCGTCTCAAGTGCAGGGCCCATCCAGCTCAGATGACTTATGATCCGGTCACGGATTTCCGGCGCGTTTTCGCCGACGCCTCCAGAGAAAGCGATGGCGTCGAACCCGCCCATCGCCACAGCCAAGGCGCCGGACTGGCTGGCGATCCGGTAGCAATAGAGATCAATGGCTTCCGCCGCCTCGGGCGCGGCGCTCTCGAGCAGAGTTTTGGTGTCGCCGGAAATGCCGGAGACCCCCAGCAGGCCGGATTTCGTGTAGAGGAGATCCGACACCTCATCCACAGGCATGCCCCGATCCTTTATGAGGTGTAGGACGACCCCTGGGTCGAGGTCGCCGCAACGGGTTGCCATGGGCAGACCGTCGAGCGCGGTCAGCCCCATGGAGGTGGCAATACTGCGGCCGTCGAGCATGGCGCAGGCGCTGGCGCCGCTGCCGAGGTGGAGTGCGAGAAGACGTTTAGGCCGCGTCCCGAGAACCGAGCCGATGCTTTCCGCAATGTGCGCATAGGACAGGCCATGAAAGCCGAACCGCAAGATGCCTTCATCGCTGAGGGCGCGCGGCAATGCATAAAGCTCGGCAATGTGTGGCATGGTTCGGTGGAAGGCTGTGTCGAAGGATAGCGTCTGGCGCACTTCGGGGAGGGCGTTTTCGACGGCCTGGACACCTGCGAGATTGTGCGGCTGATGAGCCGGCGCAAAGATTGCGAGGGCCTGGAGGCGGTCAAGCGCGGCGTCACTGACCAGGACAGGGCCTTCAAACTCCGTGCCGCCATGCACGATGCGGTGTCCTATGCCGGCGAGGTGAACATCCTCATCCTGCCGGGCGAGCCATTTCGCCAATGTCGCGATCAAGTCCCGAGACTCGGTGACGCCGTCCACAGCACTTTGGAGTATTTTGAGCTTGGAGGGATCGGAAATATCCACTCGTCGCGTATCGGCCAAGTCACGCACGGCGCCGCGTAGCAGGCAATCCCCCAATTCGCCGCTCGCATGGATTTCGAACATCGAGAATTTCAGGCTGGAGGAGCCGACATTGAACGTCGCAACCGAGCGGCGGCTCATGGGGCGCCTCGCTGCCAATGGGCGACCGCAGCAGCAAAGGCGCAGGACGCCATGCGCTCCTCTGCGCTGTCGGCCCGGCTTGTCAGGATAATTGGCGCCGCTGCGCCGAGGACGATGCCGGCTGCGGATGCCCCTGCCAGATAGTCCAGCTGTTTGGCCAGCATGTTGCCGGCCTCGATCGTGGGCACGATCAGGATATCTGCATCTCCGCCAACAGGAGACCGAAGGCCTTTCGTTGCCACGGACTCGCGGGAGACTGCGAGGTCAAATGCGAGCGGGCCGTCGAGGATGCCTCCCTTGATCTGGCCGCGATCAGCCATCTTGCACAAAGCGGCTGCATCAATCGTGGAAGGAATGGTCGGGTCCACTTCCTCGGTTGCAGAGAGAATGGCCACCTTGGGCGGGTCAATGTCGATGGCACGCGCGGCATCAATCGCGTTCTGGGTAATCCAGCGCTTGGCCATGAGGTCCGGCGCGATGTTCAGGGCGCCATCGCTGATGAGCAAGGGCTTCCGATATCCTGCGGTCGAGAGCAGGAAGACATGGCTCATGCGTCGCTCGGTGCGCAGGCCGCCCTCACGCTTGACCACTTCCGCCATCATTTCATTGGTGTGAAGCGCCCCCTTCATCAGGGCGTTTGCCTTGCCCTCATGAATGAGGTCCACGCAGCGGGCCGCGGCGCCGTGACTGTGCGGAGCGTCCACCTGTTCGATGCCGGACAGATCAAGTCCCGCGAGTTCCGCGGCCGCAGCGATCTTTGCGGCTGGTCCCACCAGGACAGGCGTCATGATGCCTGCAGCGGCTGCATCAAGCGCGCCCTTGAGGCTTGAGGCATCCACGGGATGAATGACGGCGACGCGCAGGGCTGGGCCGGGCAGGGAGGCCGCTTTCGAGATGAGCCAGTCGAACTGGCCTTCCATATCACTTGTCATGATGGCAGGCAGATCCGGGCCATGTGTGGCTTGTTGCGGTTCACGCGTTCGCTCCCTCTAAACATTCTCTTCGTCCACTCAACCGCCAGCCGCCTCGTCCTGCAAGTCCGGATAAGTACGTGTACTCCGGGTTATCCCGTATTTCCCCGCAATTGAGTCTGGGGTTCAGTGACGTCTTATAGAAGCAGTCCAACAAGTATTCCGGCACAACCGCAACAGGAGGATGCATCATGGCCCAGACGAAATCCCAGACAGAGAAAGCCGCTTCGAGCCCGAAGGCGAGCCAGAGTTCTTCAAAGGGCGCGACGGGCTTTATACCCAATAGTGCAATTCCGATCCCGGTTGCGGATACGATGCAATTCAGCGCCGATACGATGAAGCATCTTATGGAGAGCAGTCAGGACATGGCGCGATTCTACAATAATCGCCTTCGGAAGGATATTTCCTTCATGAGCGAACTCGGCAGCTGCAAGTCTCCGGTACAAGGCGCTGCGGTCTGGTTCCGTGCGGCCAGCGAAGCGGCGCATGATTATGCCGACCAGTTCGATCGTGTCGTGGCGATCACGCTGAACGGATCGGCGTCCGAGTAGGGCCAGACCTGAACAGGCCTGGTCAGACGCCTAGGTGCGTCATAATCGGATCGCATCATTTGAATAATACACAGCATCTGGACACTGTCCTAAGGCCGGTCACGACTTTTCTTGACGAAGCCTTGGGGCGAGTGGATGCCAGCCGCGTCCTTTCAGAAACGGCCCAACCGCTGATCCAGGCCATTGAAGCCGTGCCCGGAGCCGGTCGTGTGGCTGTGTTTCTAAACGGGGGTATTGTCGGGCCTCTCTTTGTATCCGGCCCTTCGTTTGAGATACATGAAGTCGAGGCTCTATCGGCCCTCATCGCAGATATTCCCACTGCACCGCCGATGCGGAGTGTTGAGACACGAGCCTTGTCCGACGAGTCCGAACTACACCGTGTGCGGCTTTTTCCATTAAGGGTCTCCGGCGAACAGCCCGCCGCCTTGCTCGTCACCGTGCGTGACCCGGCCGATCAGGAAGACCATTCCGTCTTTGATACCTTCATGGACCAGATCGCTCAGATCGCCGGGATCATCGTGGAAGACCGCCGATTGCGGTCAAAAATGACCGACCAGCAATCGGTGCTGGAAGCGTTGCTGGGCGCAGCCCCGGACGCGATCATCCGGATCAACCGCTCAGGCACCATTCTGGACTTTCTGGGGAGTGCGTCGCGGCTGTTCGGATGGCGGGCCGAAGAGATTGTCGGCAAGTCGCTGACAATACTGATGCCGGAACCCCATTCGGCGCGGCATGGCAATTATATTGATGCTTTCCTGCAAACAGGGGAACGGAGGCTTCCCGATTTCGGACGCCGGCTCCAGGCGTGTCACAAGACAGGCAAGACCTTCCCCATCGAAATTGCGCTCAACCAGCTACCCGGGCGCGAGGACGTGGAATTCATCGGCATCGTGCGGGACATTTCGCACCGCGTGGCCCGGGAGACCGAAATTGATGCTTTGCGCGAAGCTCTTGATGCGGCCGCCTTGCAGAGCGCGCTCGGTGAGTTCGCGTCGATCATCGCGCATGAACTGAACCAGCCGCTGACCGCGATCGCCAATTACATGGATGCGTTGGAGTTGCGGCTTGCATCACCCAGTCCGGAAAATCTCGATACCGCCATGGAACTGGCCAAACGGTCTGGCGCCCAGGCACGGCTTGGCGGGAAGGTGATTGCCAGAACACGCCGCATGGCCCTGAGGGGCGAAACCGAACCGCGCATGGACAGCTTCCACGATGCGGTGGCGGAAACCATGTCGATGATGGCGCATGCTCCGGCCGCCAAGGGCGTAATGATCCGGTACCGGCAGGAAGGGACGGACAGCCCTTCCTTGTTTGACCGCGTCCAGATCCAGCAGATCGTGATGAATCTGTCGAGCAACGCCTTGCGGGCTATGGCGGGGATGGACAGGGCCGAACTTACTGTAACGTCCCGTCAGACCGAAGACACGCTTGAACTTGTCGTTCGCGACACAGGACCCGGCATAGCTGAGGTAGACAGGCCGAAGATTTTCGAGCGGTTCTTCCGCCGAAGCAAATCAGGAATGGGGCTGGGTCTCTCCATTGTGCGCCGGATAGCCAATGCCCACGGGGGGGATATACGTCTCACCGATTCAATCGGGAGTGGCGCCGAGTTCACCCTTACTCTCCCCCGGCGAATAGTATAGTCTGTTGCAGACCAAGAGGAGCAGCAGTGCGTGACAGAGACCAACACCTGCAAGGTTATCGTGGTTGATGATGATGCAGGTGTCAGGGATTCTTTAGATGCCCTTCTCAGCGCCAAGGGCTATGCTTGCCTGTTGTACTCGAATGCAGAAGGTTTCCTGAAGGCGAACGACCCGGAAGATCCGGCAATCATCCTGATGGACTATTCGCTCGGAACAGAGTCCGGACTGGACGCGATCAAATCCGTCCGGGCACTGGGCGACGTCCGCCCGATCATCATGATTACCGCGCATGGCGATATCGAACTTGCGGTCGATGCCATGAAAGCGGGGGCAACGGATTTCATCGAGAAGCCCTGGGACAGGAATGCCTTGTTCGAGGCAATCGACCGCGCAACAAAACAGGCCCAGACAGCGGCTGATCGCGCCAATGGACGCCGGCGCGCGTTGGAAGCGCTGGAAAGTTTCACGCCCCGCGAGCGGGATGTCTTCGACCAACTGATTACAGGGGCTTCTAACAAGCTTGTCGCGCGAACGCTCGACCTCAGTCCGCGTACGGTGGAATTCTACCGGGCCAATGTGCTCGAAAAGGCGGGAGTTGCCAGTGTCGCGGAACTGGTGAGGCTTGCCTTCATGGCACGCGGCGCAAACCTCTGAGCGAAATCAGACGGCGATGCCATTCCGGTCGAAACTGCCCTGGTCCGACCGGCCAGCCAGACGCGAGAGGCAGTTGTAATTCAGGATACGGAACCGGTCCGGCCGGGGCAGGTCGATCACATTTGTCTGCTTGAACCGGTTCAGCATGCGGCTCACGGTTTCGAGCGTCAGGCCGAGATGGTCTGCCATGTCGCAACGGCTCATGCAGATTGGCGTGTAACCATCCTCGCGCGGGGCGAAATGGGAATCCAGGAACAGCACGAACTCCGCGACACGTTCCTTGGCACACCGGCAGGCTAGAAGGGTCGCCTGTCGGCGCGCATCGGCGGCGGATTTGTCAATGTCGCGGAAAACTTCCTGACGGAACTGCGCGTCTTCCAGAAGGCGGCGCTCAAAGGCCGCGCGGGTGACATATTCGGTCTCAACGCGACTCAAGGCCTCGGCGCTTGTCGGGCTGGTCGCGCACAGGCAGAGGGAGACATAGTCGCCGGGGCCAGCAAAGGCTTCGATCTGGCGATGCCCGTCTGCGGTGACACGATAGACGGTGACGGTCCCTGAAACGATCTTGTGGATACCGCGATCGGTGTCGCCCTGATGAAAAAGATGGTCCCCCGCAGCGTAAACTTGCCTGACGCTCGCTGAGTTCGCCTGCATTTCAAAGACTGCCGCGATCCGGGCCATGCCATTCTCCTAGCTTTGCTTGCGTTGAACCGATGAGGGGAGAATGACGCAAGGAACTGGGGTCTGACACTACGGGAGAATACGCATACGGGAAATTACGGGGCGAGATTCCCGTCTGAGGGTTGATGCCGCGCTGGATTTAGCGCTGGAGCACATATTGTCCGGGCGCTGCCATAACGGGTTTGTAGTCTTCAATCCCGCCGCCGGGTTGGGGGGGATTCACGGGATCGCCCGAATGGGCTGACAGCCAGTCTACCCAGGCCGGCCACCAGGAACCCTCCTCGAAGGCGGCGGTGTTGTACCAGGTTGCCGGATCGAGATGGGGCGCATCATGGGGTTTGGTGAGAAGACGGTAGTGGCGGCCCTCCCGGCCGGGTTCGGACACGATGCCACCATTATGGCCGCCGCTGGCCAGGACGAAGGTGACTTCTGCATCGGTGAGCCGGTGCATTTTGAACGCCGAGGGCCACGGCGCGATATGGTCGTGCTCCGTCCCCACTGCAAATATTGGTGTACGGATATCACTGAGGAAGACGGCCTTGCCATCGACCTTCAGACGTCCTTCGGCGAGGTCGTTGTTGAGAAACAAGTGTCGCAAATATTCCAGATGCATCCGGTAGGGCATGCGCGTGCCGTCAGCATTCCAGGCCATCATGTCGGTCATCGGGTCACGTTCGCCCATGAGATAGGTGCGCATGTTGCGGGAGAAGACGAGGTCGTTCGACCGCAGGATCTGAAAAGCCCCCGCCATTTGGCCCGTGTCCAGGAAGCCCTGTTCCCACATCACGTCTTCCAGAAGCGCAAGCTGGCTCTCATTCACGAAGAGTGTGAGTTCGCCGGCTTCCTTGAAGTCCGATTGCGCGGCGAAGAAGGACAGGCTGGCCAGTTGGTCGCCTGCTTCGCGGCGCATCGCGGCGGCTGCGATGGAGAGCAGGGTGCCACCAAGGCAATATCCGACCGCGTGAACTTTCTGTCCGCCGCATATCTTGCGCACGGCTTCCAGCCCGGCCCGGCAGCCAAGGTCTAGATAATTGTCGAGTCCGAGGTCGCGATCTTCGGGGTCCGGATTTTTCCAGGAGATCATGAAGACCGTGAATCCCTGATCGGTCAGGTATTTCACCAGCGAGTTCTCGGGGCTGAGATCAAGAATATAGTATTTCATGATCCAGGCAGGCGTGATGAAGACCGGTTCCGGGCGGACCTGCTTGGTCGTGGGGGCATACTGGATGAGTTCGATCAGCCGATTGCGAAATACCACTTGGCCGGGCGTCACGGCAACGCGCTCGCCGACGGGAAACATTTCTGCGCCAATCGGAGGATGTCCTCCCGCCTGGCGTTCCCAGTCCTCCACGAAATTCTGGAAGCCTTTCGCCAGATTGCTGCCCCCACTGGTCAGGGTGGCCTGCATCACGTCCGGGTTAAGCCAGGGGATATTGGAGGGCGACAGCATGTCGAGGATCTGTCGGGTGGTAAATGTCGTGATCGCTTCGTTCTGGGCATCTACGCCCCGCACGCCCCGCGTTGCATTGTGCCACCATTGCTGGGTCAGCAGGAAGGACTGGCTGACCGCGTTGAAGGGCCAAGTCTGCCATGCGGGCGAACTGAACCGTTTATCCTGTGGCAGGGGTTCGATGCAGCGCTCGCAATTTTCCGGGTCCTGTGTCGCAGATTCAAGCCAGGCGATGTATCGCAGCGCCTTGCGGACGCCTTTGACGCGCAATTGCATTTGCTTTCCGGGCGAGACGGCCAGATGGGTCGCCCAGTCCGCGAAGGCTAACCAGAGGCCGAGCGGGGATAATCCGCCTGTGAAGTGAGCGGCATAGGCGTGGACGGAGCGGTCCAGAACGTCGCCATAGGCAGTGGCGGCATAGCTGTCGCGACTGGATTCAAACCACGGCGCCAAGGAAGGCGGCCGCCAGGGCTTACCGGCCTTTGCGAGCCAGGGCAGTGCCCATGACAGCGACCGCGTCGTGTCTTGATCGCTAGAGGGGGCTTGGCCATCCGGCATGGCAATCACACTCCTGTCCCATACTCATTCGGAAGGATATTTGAGGGCCGTGTCGCCGGGAGGTTTTGACGTTGGTCAATTCGCGCTGCGCGTCGATGTGTAGGGTCATTTCATTCCCCTCAACATTGCCAAAGGAGACTCAACATGACGACCGCTGCACAGGAAAATACGGGTGGGGTGGTCCCCAGCGCAGGTGCGCGCGGGATGCTTGATCCATTCTCGCAGCTTCGCAGCGAAATGGACACTTTGTTCGGACGCTATTTCCGGCCGGCGCCGCCGAATGGCGCCAATGGTGACATGTTGGTAGCCCTCGATGTGGCCGAGACCGACAAGGCCTATGAATTCAAGCTCGATGTTCCCGGCGTGAAGCGGGAGGATATTGATATCGACTATTCGCAAGGGCGGCTTTCCGTCTCTGGTGAGCGGAAACACGAAAAGACGGAAGAGAAGAAATCCTACCGGCGCTCCGAGCGCTCGTTTGGGGCGTTCTCGACGAGCATGGCGTTGCCGGCGGATGTCGATAGCGACAAGATCCAGGCCGAATTGAAGGATGGGGTGCTCAGCATTTCCGTGCCGAAATCCGACGATGCGCGCAAACAGGCGAAGAAGATTTCGGTCAAGGCTGGTTAGGATTCGACCTTAGCATATCGAATTGATGAGACCGGACTGGATGGCCCTGCGGACCCTTTCAGCCCGGTTTCGTGTGTCCGGTCTGTGAATCAGCACTTCGGGAATATCTCTTCAGACAAATTTCCCGTCGCCCGTTTCTAGCCACTCCGACGCCGCCCTCAGCTTCAAACCATGGCGGAGTTTTGTGCTTGAAGCCCTTTCTGGCTGGCCAAATACGACCGTGTGGCTGTCTTCCCACGTCCACAAAACTGTCTGCTGGCTTTGGGGTCGGTGAAAGTGCTGCAATACGCGCATAGTCCAGCGTGGACAGGGGCTTTCGGCTATGACATAAGCCGCCCCTTCAGACAGGATTCACAGGGCGCCCGCGCGCATTTCTTGCGCCCGTGACCCAAGATACGGATGATTGAACCGATGGAAGTTACCCAGACCAAGGCAGAAGGTCTTAGCCGCACGTTCGCCGTTAAAGTGCCGGCCTCGGAACTGCAGGCGAAACTCGACGAGCGGATTGAAGAAATCCGGCCGCAAATGAAGCTCAAGGGCTTCCGTCCGGGCAAAGTGCCCGCATCCCACGTCCGCAAGCTGTATGGCCAGGACCTGATGGGCGAGTTGATCAACAAGCTGGTCACCGAAACCAACCAGAAGGCGCTGGAAGACAATGAGCTGCGCCCGGCTGGCCAGCCAGACGTCCAGATCGATGGCGACATGGAAGCCGTGGTCAAGGGCCAGGCCGACCTGTCCTACAACATGAATGTCGATGTGATGCCGGAATTCGAGCCGGCCGATGTAAGCAAGCTGGCCATCACGCGCCCCGTCGCAGAAGTCTCCCAGGAGCAGATTGACGAGGCCCTCGGTCGTATCGCCGAACAGAACACCCAGTACGAAGCGCGCGCGAAAACGGCGAAAGCCAAGGATGGCGACGCGGTCGTCATGGATTTCGTCGGCAAGATCGATGGCGAAGCCTTTGAAGGCGGTAGCGCCGAGCAGCAGACCTTGGTTATCGGGTCCGGCCAGTTCATCCCTGGCTTTGAAGACCAACTCGTTGGCGTGAAGGCTGGCGACGAAAAAGACGTGACCGTCACCTTCCCGGAAGAGTATGGCGCTGCCGATCTCGCCGGCAAGGAAGCCGTCTTCGAAGTGAAAGTGCATGAAGTGCGCGCGCCGAAGACCGCTGAACTCGACGATGAATTCGCCAAGGGCCTAGGCCTGGAAAGCCTTGAGCAGCTGACCGGCCTCGTGAAGGACCAGCTGAAAGCCGAGCATGATGGCGCCTCCCGCGCCAAGGCGAAGCGCAATCTTCTGGACCAGCTGGACGAAGCCCACAGCTTCGACCTGCCGCCGAACATGGTGGAGCAGGAGTTCAACCAGATCTGGCAGCAGCTGCAGGCAGAAATGGATGCTGGCCGCACGGCTGACGAAGACAAGGACAAGTCCGAGGACGAGCTCAAGGAAGAGTATCGCAAGATCGCCGAGCGCCGTGTGCGTCTTGGTCTCGTCCTCGCAGAGATCGGCCGTGTGGCGGATGTTCGCATTTCCGAGCAGGAAGTGAACCAGGCCCTGATCCGTGAAGCCCGCCAGTATCCGGGCCAGGAAACGCAGGTCGTGGAATTCTTCCGCAACAATCCGGGCGCGATGGCCCAGCTGCGCGCACCGATCTACGAAGACAAGGTCGTCGACCACATTCTGGAAGTTGCTGAAATCACCGAGGAAACGGTTTCCCGTGAGGAGCTCTTCAAGGAAGAAGACGAATAGTCTTCACAGCAGACGAAGTTTTGAGGAGAGCCGGTCCGCAGTGACCGGCTTTTTTCATGGGCCAAACCTCAATAGGTAAACTGGATGTTAACCGCATACCGCGAATTTGTGTCGAATCGTAAGGAAGAGGCATCAGAAGATGAGCGTCCAGAGCATTCGCCCGCAGCTGACCGAGCAGGATATCCATCGCCTGATCAAGGGCGAGACACCTGAAGACCGCGCGTCAGTGGCCCATCGTCTGTGCCGCCGCATCGCGCTGGATGTGCTGAGCGATGCCGAGCGCGAATATGCGCAGGAAATCATGGGCATCCTGGCGGATGACGCCGCCGATCTGGTGCGCCGCACCTTGTCTGTCACTCTCCGCAACTCCCCGATCCTGCCACGCGAAATCGCTTTGAAACTGGCGCAGGATATTGAGGCGGTCGCCATTCCGGTCCTTCAGGATTCCCCTGTCTTCACCGAAGAGGATCTGATTGAACTGGTTCTGTCGGTCACCGCGGCGAAGCAGGCGGCCATCGCAAATCGGGAACATCTCTCGACCACGCTGACGGAAGTGATTTCGGAACACGGGACCGTTGAAGCGGTCAGGATGTTGTCGGCCAATGAGGGCGCTGAATTTACCGATACCGCCTATGACAATTCGATCCGTCGGTTCGGATCGGATGAGGGCGTACAAAAAGGCCTGATCAGCCGGGAATACATCCCGACCCATATCGCTGAGAAAATGGTTTCGCTTGTGTCGGGCCAGCTGTTTGACCTGCTGGTCAATCGCCACGAACTGCCGGCCCAGATGGCCATTGACCTGGCCTCGGCCTCCCGCGAGCGGGCCACGATCGATCTGGTGGAGCAGGCGGGACGAACCTATGATTTGCCGCGCTTTGTTTCGCAATTGCACCTTAACGGCCGCCTGACGCATTCACTCATCATGCGCGCGCTCTGCTGCGGTCAGATGCCGTTCGTCGAGCACTCTCTGGCGGAACTCTCCGGTGTGGGGCACCAGCGTGTCTGGCTTATGATCCATGATGCAGGACCGCTCGGCTTGCAGGCCGTTTTCGACCGCGCCGGCATGCCCCGCAAGATGCTGCCAGCCTTCCGCGCCGCTGTGAACGTGTTCCATGAGACGACCCATGATGGCGGACCCAATGACAGGGCTCGTTTCCGGGCGCGCATGATTGAACGCGTACTGACACAGTTCCAGGCGATCCCGAAGGAAGACCTCGACTACCTGCTTGAAAAACTGGATTATTATTCGGAAATGGCCGCCATGGAAGAAACCGGCGACTCGGTGGGTGCCGCCTAGCAGTCGGTCCGCATCCGAACGCCGGCCTTGACGCCGACGTTGTCCAGGAAGGCGCCATCGCGCCAATTGGCTTTATCGGCAATGACAAGAATACCGGCAGCGCTTGCAGATTCGCAGATATCCATCAGCTCTTCATTGAGATCCAGTTCGCGGGCATCGACGCGGATACTGTCGATCATCAGGCCAAGGCCGTCGCGCAATTGGGTCTGCCAGGATTTGCGCATGTCGATGGCAACGCGAAAGCCGCGCTTGCGGAGGCTGGCCACGCGGTGAACCGCGTCAGAGCGACCATCGGCAAGGGCCGAATCCTGGAATTCGAGGCTGATTTCCTGCTGGCACAGAGTCGTGCGCCGAATGGCTGCGTCACAGCCTACGGCGGTATTGTCGTCTATCAGGGCGGCCGCCGGGGCCGGGACGAGGATAGGACGGAGACGATTGTCAGAGGCGTGGGCCGCACTGGCGATTTCCAGAAGGCGATCCGCAAGCCATTTACCCGGTCCGGAAACCGCACGGGCTTCCGTCAGAGGGCCGAACGTCGCCTTTTCCTCATACTGCTGGGACAGCTCGCAGACAGCGCCGAAAGAGGTGCCGTCCAGAACATGCATTACAGGCTGGAAGCGGAGATGGACCTTCTGTCCACTGTGGGCGACAACTTTCGTTTGAAGCAATTCCCGCATCACTCTTCCCGTCTTTCTGACCGTGCCTATTGCCTTCCCTAAGGGAGAGGATTGAAGATCACGCGCAGAAATCCGTGCGGATTTTGAGGAAATTTGACAGAAAAACGGGACCATAAGAATGACAATCACGCCCGATGCGCCACGACTCTCCGCCACAGTCCTTATTGTTCGGGATGGTTCGCCCGTTCCTGAAGTGCTGATGGTGAAACGTCATTACCAGATCGATTTCGCGGCCGGCGCGCTCGTTTTTCCTGGCGGCAAGGCGACACCGGAAGATTCCAGCGCAGACTGGAACCCCTATACCGATGGCGATTTCGGTCCGGTCCAACAGGATGCGCGGATCGCGGCGGTGCGCGAGGCATTCGAGGAGTCGGGCCTGTTGCTGGCGCGGCCCCGGTCCCGGCGCGGGACCAACCAACCATTGGTGGGCCCGGACATGGCGGAGAAACTGGACCCGTTCCGCTCAGCCGTGGATCGCGGTGAGCAAAGTTTCCTTGAGCTGATCCGGGACAATGACCTTGTCCTTGCGCTGGATAGCCTCGTGCATTTCGGCCACTGGATTACCCCGGACATGATGCCCAAACGGTTCGACACGCATTTCTATGTCGCACCGGCGCCGCCAGACCAGATCGCTGCGCATGATGGGCGGGAGACGACTGATTCTGTCTGGATCGGCGCGCAGGCTGCCTTGGAGGCAGAGGAGGCGGGAGAGGCGGTCATCATTTTCCCGACCCGGATGAATTTGAAGAAGTTCGCGACAGCGAGTTCTGTGGCCGATGCCGTGGACCGGTTCGGCCGCGAGACCGTCGTGACGGTGAAGCCCCAGCAATCCGAGACCCCGGAAGGAGAGCCGTGCCTGATCATTCCCGAAGTGGAGGGGTATGGTCAGACCGTGGAATTGCTGTCGCGGGTGAACGTCTAGCTCACGCTAGAGAATGAATTTCGACAGGTCCGCATCGCCGGCCAGGCTCGCGACACGTTCATTCACATAGTCCGGCGTGATCGTGATGGTCTCGCCTGTCTTGTCAGGGGCCTCGAAGCTGATCTCGTCCAGCAGGCGCTCTAGCACCGTCTGCAACCGACGCGCGCCAATATTCTCGACGCTGCTGTTTACGGCTTCGGCCAGGTCGGCGAGGCGGTCGATGGCGGCGTCCTCGAATTCCAGCGTGACGCCTTCGGCCTGCATCAGCGCCTGGTACTGGCGGATCAGGCTGGCCTCCGGCTCAACAAGGATCCGGCGCAAATCGTCGCGTGTCAGCGCATCCAGTTCGACGCGGATAGGCAGGCGGCCTTGCAGCTCCGGTAGGAGGTCAGAGGGTTTGGACACATGGAATGCGCCCGAAGCGATGAAGAGGATATGGTCGGTCTTTACGGCGCCGCGCTTTGTGCTGACCGTGGTTCCCTCGATCAGCGGGAGCAGGTCGCGCTGGACGCCTTCGCGGCTGACATCGGCGCCGCCGCGACCCTGCTTGGCCGCGACCTTGTCGATCTCGTCAAGGAAGACGATGCCATCCTCTTCCACGGCGTGAACCGCTTCGCGGACAATCGCATCTTCATCCAGCAGGCGGTCCGATTCTTCCTCAATCAGTGGCTGGTAGGCTTCCTTGACCGTCGTGCGCACACGCTTGGTGCGTCCGCCCATCGCCTTGCCAAGCATGTCGGAGAGGTTGATCATGCCCATGGAACCGCCCTGGCCGGGGATATCCATCATCTGCATCGGGCTGCCGGTTTCGGCAATGTCGAGATCGACTGGCTTGTCATCCAGCTCCCCGGCGCGGAGCTTGCCGCGAAAGACTTCCCGCGTGGAGGACTGGGCCTCTTCTCCGACCAGGGCATCCAGTAGGCGCTCCTCGGCCGCGTCCTTGGCTTGGGCTGCTACGCCTTCGCGCTTCTGTTCGCGAATCATGGAGATCGAGGCTTCAACCAGGTCCCGGATGATCTGTTCCACATCGCGGCCGACATAGCCGACTTCGGTGAATTTTGTGGCTTCGACTTTGAGGAAGGGCGCATTGGCGAGCCGGGCGAGGCGGCGCGAGACTTCGGTCTTGCCGACGCCCGTAGGGCCGATCATCAGGATGTTCTTCGGTGTGATCTCGCCCCGGATGGAGTCGGGTGCCTTTTTCCGGCGCCAGCGGTTCCGCAATGCAATGGCGACGGCGCGCTTGGCGCCCGTCTGGCCAACAATATGGCGATCAAGTTCAGCAACGATCTCGCGGGGGGTAAGGTCTTTCATCAGGTTTTCCAGACTGGGGCTGGCCTGTCAGCCAGCGTGGAACAGGGGCGCGAAAGGCGCGGACATCAAAGGTCCAGCGTTTCCAGCGTGAAATGGCTATTGGTGTAAACGCAGATGTCGGCGGCGATTTGCATGGCCTTTCGCCCGATCTCTTCGGCGTCATCTTCGTACTCGTAGAGGCCGCGCGCGGCGGCGAGCGCGAAATTGCCGCCAGAGCCCACGGCGACGACATTGTGTTCCGGCTCGAGCACGTCGCCTGCGCCCGTGATGACCAGCGTCGATTCCTTGTCGGCAACGATCAGCAGGGCTTCGAGCTTTTGCAGGTATTTCTCGGTGCGCCAATCCTTGGCGAGTTCGACGGCCGCGCGCTGGAGTTGGCCCGGATGGCGTTCCAGCTTGGCTTCGAGTCGTTCGAACAGGGTGAAGGCGTCTGCGGTGGCACCGGCAAACCCGGCGAGGATCTCACCGCCGGCGAGGCGGCGCACCTTGCGGGCATTGCCCTTCATGATGGTCTGGCCCATGGAAACCTGGCCATCGCTGAGCATTACGAGTTTCTGGCCTTTCCGGACGGCAAGGATGGTGGTGCCGTGCCAGATGGCCGCGCTGTGGCTGTCATTCGTCATGTGCTCTGATGTGGCCGATCCACGCTGTCTGTTCAAGAGAGTACCTGTTACATGAGTTTCCACAGGGATATGTCATATAAGTGTAGCTTTGCCCGGCTATCTGGGCGCGGATGGAAGGGAACCGCCTGAATGGTGCAGCAGCTCGGCCAACTACCTATGGGATGGTTGCTGACCGCGCTGCTTGTCTTCGTGGTCACGACCGGATTCTCTGTGGGGCGGATACGGGCTGAGCGGTACCTCGTTTCAGGCGGCCACAAATTCCATTCGCGCGGTAATTATCACGGATATTATGTCGCGATGTGGGGGCTGTTGCCCACATTGCTGATCGCAGCTGTGTATGTCCTGTTCTCGCAGACCGCAGTTTTTGGCTTGCTCAACAGTGAGCTGCCCGAAGGCTTTCACACCCTCTCCAAAGCTGAACTCCAATCCTATCTGGAAGCGGTTGCCGGCGCGGCAAAAACGGGCGGGTATGCGGGCGCGGACCGCATCTTCGCGACGGTCACCAGCCGCTTCCTCGAACTTTCCGGCAGCCTGAAGGCGGCGACCCTGGCGGCCATGATCCTCTCTGCCATTGGGGGCATTGCCTATGCCCGCCGGAAAGTGGCCCCGGATTTCCGCGCGCGACTGAAGGTGGAGCGAGGGGCTGAGGCCTTCCTGTTCCTGTGCGCGGCGATCGCTATCGCCACCACGGTCGGGATCGTGGCTTCGCTGCTCTATGAGAGCCTGCGCTTCTTCGCGCAGGTGCCCGTCACGGATTTCCTGTTCGGCACGCGCTGGAATGCCCAGACCAGCGCGGAGTTTGGCGCGCTACCGCTTTTCTTCGGCACGTTCATGATCGCCCTGATCGCCATGTTCGTGGCGGCGCCGATTGGCCTCTTTGCCGCGATCTACCTGTCCGAATACGCCTCTGTGCGGACCCGGCGCTACATGAAGCCCTTGCTGGAGATGCTGGCCGGCATCCCGACTGTTGTTTACGGCTTCTTCGCGCTCTTGGTGATTGCGCCGGGCGTGCGTGCGGCAGCGCTCGGCATCAATTCGCTCCTGATCAATATCGGCGTGACCTCGGAACCGTTCCTGGCCGCCCAACCGACCAGTGCGCTTGCCGCCGGTCTCGTCATGGGCGTCATGGTCATTCCGTTCGTGTCGTCGCTCTCGGATGACGTGATCAACGCTGTCCCGCAGACCCTGCGCGACGCGGCATTCGCCATGGGCGCAACCAAGTCAGAGACCATCAAGCAGATCATCCTGCCAGCTGCCTTGCCCGGCATCGTTGCGTCAATGCTGCTGGCCGTATCGCGCGCTATTGGTGAGACCATGATCGTGGTGATGGCGGCCGGGCAGCGGGCCCGCATCTCCTTCGATCCGTCAACGGATTTGACGACCATTACCGTTCAGATCGTGGCGCTCCTGACGGGCGAGACGCAATTCGACAGCCCGAAGACACTGTCGGCGTTCGCGCTTGGTCTTGTCCTGTTCCTCGTCACGCTCGGTTTCAACCTGATCGCCCTGCGGGTCGTGCAGCGATACAGGGAAAAATATGAGTAATCCTCCGGAAACCTCCCTCCAGTCTGAAAAGGCATTGAAGCGCCTTCGCCGGCGGCGCGCTGCGGACATGCGTTTCCGCATGTATGGGCTGGCCGCGCTCGGCTTTGCGCTGTTCTCTCTGGTTTTCCTGATCACTGCGATTGCCTGGAAGGCGAGCGGGGCGGTGACCTATCATGTCGTGAAAACCGATATTGTCCTCACGCCGGAACGCATTGCCCCGGACGGAAATGCGTCGCCGGAAGAGATCACGCGCAACATAGAGGGCTTCTACACCCTTGTGCGCGACGATTTGTTTGCACGCTTCCCGAACGCAGGGGACAGCCTCGCGGTCAGGCAGGATTTCAGCGCACTGGTTGACCGATTGGCCGTTTTGCCGCTGGCGCGCCGTGTCGCGCGTCATCCGTCCCTGATCGGCCAGACCGTCACCGTGGAAGTTCCGGTTTCTGATGATGTGGATCTCTTCCTGAAGCGATCTTCGCCCCGGAGTGTTCCTTTCCGGATTGGAACGGGTGCGCAGCTCAGTTCGGGGCAGGACGATAGCATGGTGCTGACTCAGCCGGATCTGGCATCTGTGCGCGCCACGCTCACGGCGCTGGGAGAGCAGGACGGTGTCCCGTCGGTCTTCGTCACAAGCAAGGGCGCAGTTGCGCGCCTGAGCGATCTGGGCGATCAGACTGCAACATTCGAATTGCTTGCCGGCGATGTGGCAGATTTTGAAGGTACGCCGCTCAAGGGCCTGATCGTGACCGTTCCGGAAAGCCGCCGGACCATTTCGGACCTTCAGATTGCATGGGCTCTGGCCCTGAGATCCGAAGGTGTCATCCGGCGCGTGCCGCATACGAGCCTGCTGACCCGTACTGACAGCACCTATCCGGAACTTGCCGGGTCATTGGCCGCGATTGTTGGATCGCTGCTGACGATGCTGGTCACGGGCATGGTGGCCATTCCGATGGGGATTTTTGCCGCCATCTTCCTGGAGGAGTTTGCTCCCAAGAACCGGCTGACCCAGTTGATCGAGGTGAACATCAACAATCTGGCCGCCGTGCCCTCCATCGTGTTCGGCCTTCTGGGGGCCACGCTGCTGCTCGGCACATTCGGCTTGCCACGGTCTGCACCGCTGGTGGGCGGGCTTGTGCTGGCCCTGCTGATCCTGCCTGTGGTCATCATTGCCGCCCGTGCGGCCCTGCGCGCCGTGCCGCCCTCCATTCGGAGCGGGGCGCTCGCTGTGGGAGCATCGCGCATGCAGGCCGTGTTTCACCATGTCCTGCCGCTGGCCTTTCCCGGCATGCTAACCGGGGCCATCCTTGGCATGGCGCGGGCGCTGGGCGAGACGGCCCCCTTGTTGTTGATTGGTATGGTGGCATTCGTCGCTGAAGTCCCTTCGTCCACGACGGACGAGGCGACAGCCCTGCCGGTGCTGATCTATAGCTGGGCCTCAAATGCAGAGCGGGCCTGGGAGCCGATGACCGCAGCCGTCATAGTCATCCTGCTCGCGCTGCTTGTTATTATGAACGTCATCGTCGTCATGTTGCGGCGCAAATTCGAGCGGAGATGGTGATGGATACAACCGCCCAGACAGATCACGACCCAGCCCTGACCGGGGAGGGCGCCGACAAGGCACAGGCGCTCGTCTATCCGCGCATCGACTGCAAGGATGTGAGCGTCTTCTACAGCGGCAAGCAGGCCGTGTTTGACGTATCGCTTCCGGTGTATGACCGGTCGGTCACGGCGCTGATCGGCCCGTCGGGCTGTGGCAAGTCCACCTTCCTGCGGTGCCTGAACCGGATGAATGACACGATCGACGGCGCCAAGGTGACCGGCGAGATCTTCATGGACGGCGAGAACATCAATTCCCCGGAGGTGGACCCGGTCTTGCTGCGGTCGCGGGTGGGCATGGTGTTCCAGAAACCGAATCCGTTCCCGAAATCCATTTACGACAATATCGCCTATGGCCCGCGGATTCACGGCCTCGTGGAAGACCGTCAGGAACTCGATGCCATCGTTGAAAAAAGCCTGCGGCGCGCGGGCCTGTGGCAGGAAGTGAAGGACCGGCTCGCCCAGCCCCGCCCCAGCCTTTCCGGCGGCCAGCAGCAGCGCCTGTGCATCGCCAGGGCGATTGCCGTGCGGCCGGAAGTCATCCTGATGGACGAGCCCTGTTCCTCACTCGATCCGATCGCCACGGCGCGGATCGAGGAACTTATCGACGAGCTTCGCAAACGCTATTGCATTGTAATCGTGACCCATTCCATGCAACAGGCAGCGCGAGTGTCGCAACGTACGGCATTCTTCCATCTCGGCCATCTCGTTGAGATGGGCGATACGGACCAGATATTCACCAGCCCGCGCGAGCGGCGCACCGAAGACTACATCACCGGCCGGTTCGGATA